>DASZYY010000054.1:0-19514 GCA_035545175.1 Mycobacteriales bacterium | reverse complement strand
CCCGGGACCTTGACGGCCCAGGCGGCCAGCTCGCAGGAGTCCTTCTTCTCCCGGGGTCCGAACCCGGTCCAGTCACCCTCGGACGATCCGGTGCCGCGGGCGTCCGCGAGCACCTGGATATAGCCGCGCTGGACCATGTAGTCGTCTTCCATGTTCAGCCCGGGTGCTTCTTTGTTGTACGCCGTCTGCGTGAGGATCACCGGGAACTTGCCGGGCGCGGCCTTGCCGTCCTGCCCGGACGGCCGCAGCACGTTGACCGAGATCTTCACGCCGTCGTCCATCGGGACCTCGACGTTGCTCTGCTTCGCCACGCCGTACGTCGCGGGCCGCGCTTTCCAGGTCGCGCTGTAGGCGGTGTGCGGCGCCGCGAGCGCCGGAGTGACGAGCGGGGTGACGCCGACGGCAAGCGCCACGGCGGCAAGGAGCGACAGGCGAGCGCGCATCAGGCAACCCTTCCAGATGACCTACCGGACGACCGGCAGGCTCACCTTGGCGTTGTCGAAGATCACCGCGCCGGGCGTGCGGCTGCCGAAGCCGGCATACATGTCGTTCGTGGCCGCCGCGATGATGAACAGCGACTGCCCCTGCGGCACGTTGACAGCGACGGAGGGGAGCTCGACCCGGCCGGAGATGCCGTTGACCGGCACCGTCGACGCCCACGGGTACATGTCGCCCTGCACGATCTTCGCGTCGGCCGGGCTGGTGCCGATGCCCAGCGCATAGAAGGCCCGGTTGTTGACCCCGAGCGCGGTGACCGTGCCGGACAGGTACGGCGTGCCGGCGATGCGCAGCGGGCCGTCGGCAACCTTCGTCGCGATCGGCGGTCCGGCCAGCTCCGGGGTGGCCACGGTGCCAACCGAAACCGTGCGGTTCGGCGTGACCGACCGGGTAGTCGTGCAGGTGCCCGCGGCAGTCGCCAGGTGGTACTCGTTGCGTCCGGGGAGCTTGACGTCCTCGTGCTTGAGGTAGCGGTTGAAGAACTCGACGGTCAGTGCCGTGAAGTCCTTGCCGTGGGTCAGCTGCTTGCTGCACGGGTCGCCGCTGGGCTGGATCGTCTGCGGGAAGGCGTTGGGCAGCACGTGCCCGCCGTTGTAGCCGACGAAGATGCTCTGCTTGCGCGCCCGCGGCGTGAGCGCATACGCCCAGTTCTTCAGGCCTTGGTCGAGCGGGAACAGCTCATCGGTGATGCCCTGGCCGAACAGCACCGGGACGTTGATGTGGCGGCCCTGCGAGACCTGCCACGACGGGCCGTTCTCGGCGAAGAAGGCGTCGAGGTTGGCCGTGCCCGGGATCGAGCCATCGGTCCAGGTGCCGGTGACGGCGGACTCGGCGAAGCCGTTGAGCACGCTCTGCGGCAGCGCTGTGGCGCCGGCCGCGGTCAGCAAGGTCGCCCACTCTGTCTTGGCGGCGCCGGACGGGGCGAGTGACTGCTTGAGGTCCCACCAGGTGATCTGGGGGGCGAGAGCGTCGAAGACCTGCTTGTGCTGGTCGGCGATCTCACGGAACGCGCCGACGAACTGGTAGCCGCCCCCGTACGAGCCGCCGACCGCGCCGATCCGCGGGTCGCCCGGACCGTCCTGCTGCACCCAGCTCAGCCGGCTGACCAGGCTGACGAGCTTCTCGACATCGTGACCCTCGACGTCCGGGTTCTCGACGTATGCCTTGCCGCCGCTCTGGCCGAAACCGCGCTGGTCGAACGACAGCACGCCGTATCCGGCGTCCAGGAACGGCTTGATCTGCGACGACGCTGCGCTGGTCTCCCGCGAGCCGCCCCAGCCGTGGCTGTGGAAGATCAAAGGCACCTGGTGCGACGCCGAGGCGCCGGCCGGCCGGAACAGGGAGAAGCAGATCTTGACGGACGCTGTGCTGCCCGGATCCGGGACGCTCACGACGCAGCCGTTGGTGGTCGTGGCGCCCTTCGCGGCGCTGGCCACGGTGGGGCTGACGACGGCAGCGGCGGTGAGCGCGGTCGCGATCAGGCCGACGGCGAGACGAGGACGCATTCCATAGGGTTCGGCGGCGATCTTGGTCCTTCCTGCCCCGAACAAACGGGCGGGCCGGACGACTGTTGCCGCCGGCCCGCCCGTTTGGGTGGTTTCCTACCGTTGCGCCAGGTCGAACCGGTCGAGGTTCATCACCTTGTTCCACGCGGCGACGAAGTCGTGGACGACCTTCTCCTTCGCGTCGTCCGCGGCGTAGACCTCCGAGAGGGCGCGCAGCTGGGAGTTCGAACCGAAGACCAGGTCGACGGCGGTGGCCGTGGTCTTGTTCGAGCCTTCATAGAGGTTGGGGTCGGACGCCGAGGTCTTCCACTCGGTTCCCATGTCGAGCAGGTTGACGAAGAAGTCGTTGCTCAACGTCTCCGGCCGATCGGTGAACTCGCCGTTGATCGCTCGCAAGCCGCCGACCAGCACCGTCATCTCCGGAGCGCTCAGCGACAGCATGCTCGCGCGGTCGATCAGCAGTGTCTCCGGGGAGAGCTTCGTCCCGGGCGCGAGGTAGTTGCGGAACCCGTCGGCTTGGGGCTCGAGAACCGCGAACGACTCGACGTCGGTCTGCTCCTGTGAGGCGTCCGTGCGCCCGGGCGAGAACGGCACCGTCACTGTGACGCCGGCGTTCTTCGCTGCGGCCTCGACCGCCGCGCAACCACCGAGCACGATGACGTCGGCCAGCGAGATCCTCTTGCCACCCGAGGCCGAAGCGTTGAACTCCTGCTGAATGCCCTCGAGGACGGGAAGCACCTTGGCCAGCTCCGCTGGCTTGTTCACGGCCCAGTCCTTCTGCGGCGCGAGCCTGATCCGCGCACCGTTCGCGCCACCGCGCTTGTCGCTGTTGCGGTAGCTGGCGGCGGACGCCCAAGCCGTGGTGACCAGCTGCGTGATCGACAAGCCGGAGTCGAGCAGCTTCGCCTTCAGCGCCGCGACGTCGGCCTCGTCCACCAGCGGGTGGTCCACCGCGGGGACCGGGTCCTGCCAGAGCTGTGCCTCGGGCACCCAGGGTCCGAGGAAGCGGGACACCGGACCCATGTCGCGGTGCAGCAGCTTGTACCAAGCCTTCGCGAACGCCAGCGCGAACTCTTCGGGGTTCTCGTGGAACCGCTTGGAGATCGGGCCGTAGATCGGGTCGAGCTTCAGCGCAAGGTCGGTCGTCAGCATCATCGGCGCGTGCCGCTTGTTGGGGTCGTGCGCGTCCGGCACGGTGTCCTTCGCCTCGGGGTTCTTCGGCGTCCACTGCTTCGCGCCGGCCGGGCTCTCGGTGAGCTCGTAGTCGTAGGCGAACAGGTTGTCGAAGAAGCCGTTGTCCCACTTGGTCGGCTCGTTGGTCCAGGCACCCTCCAGACCGCTGGTCGTGGTATCACCGCCCTTGCCGGTGCCGAAGCTGTTGCGCCAGCCCAGACCTTGCTGCTCCAGTGGCGCGCCCTCGGGCTCGGGACCAACCAGACTGGGGTCGCCGGCGCCGTGTGCCTTGCCGAAGGTGTGACCCCCGGCGATCAGCGCGACGGTCTCCTCGTCGTTCATCGCCATTCGGCGGAAGGTCTCGCGGATGTCGCGCGCCGCGGCAAGGGGATCCGGGTTGCCGTTGGGCCCCTCCGGGTTGACGTAGATCAGACCCATCTGGACAGCGCCGAGCGGGCCTTGAAGCTCGCGGTCGCCGGCGTAGCGCTCATCGCCGAGCCAGTCGTCCTCCGTGCCCCAGTTGATCTCGTCGGGCTCGTAGACGTCCGGGCGCCCGAAGCCGAAGCCGAAGGACTTCCAGCCCATCGACTCCATTGCGACGTTTCCGGCGAGGACGAGCAGGTCGGCCCAGGAGATCGCCTTGCCGTACTTCTTCTTCACCGGCCAGAGCAGACGACGCGCCTTGTCGAGGTTCCCGTTGTCGGGCCAGCTGTTCAGGGGCGCGAAGCGCTGGTCGCCGCAGCCAGCACCGCCGCGGCCGTCGCTGATCCGGTACGTGCCGGCAGCGTGCCACGTGAGGCGGACGAAGAGCGGACCGTAGTGGCCGTAGTCCGCCGGCCACCAGTCCTGGGAGTTCGTCATGACTTCGACGAGGTCCTTGCGCAACGCTTCGACGTCGAGACCGTTGAAGGCGGCTGCGTAGTCGAAGTCACCGCCGAGCGGGTTGGACTCCGCGGAGTGTTTGTGGAGAACCGACAGGTCGAGCTGGTTGGGCCACCAATCCCGGTTCGTCCGCGGGCGGACGGCCGCCTTGGGTTCGGGGGAGCGGAGTGCCGGGTTCTCGCTTTCAGACACCTGTGTTCCTCTTCTCGGTCGTCTTCGTTTGCTTGCGGTGAAGTTTGTGGCAGGACGGGCAGCGGCCGCGGAACTGCACGTCGTACTCGGTGAGGTCGTATCCCGTCCGGGACGCCATATCCGCGAGAGCGCTCGCGGGGAGTGGCGCCTCGACGTCCATCGCGGCGCCGCAGTCGACGCAGAGGACATGGTCGTGCCGGCTGACATTTGCGTCGTACCGAGCGCTTGCGCCCTCGCCCAGGGACAGGATGCGGGCCTGTCCCTCTTCGACGAGGAGGGACAGCGTCCGGTACACGGTTGCGGCGCCGATTCCGGGCTGGGTCTCGCGGACCCGGTCGAACACCTGCGCGGCGGTGGGGTGATCGTGGGCGGCCATGAGTACGTCGAGGACCGCCCGCCGCTGCGGGGTGGATCGAAGCAACCGGTACACCGCCAACTCAGATATTGAGACTGCTTCTCAATATCTATAACGGGGCGGGGACCGATTTCAAGGGTGAGCCCGGATCTTCACCGCCGCTGTCGAGCCGGAACGGCGGGTAGGCGTCCGTCAGCAGCAGTGAGTAGGCCAGCACCCGGAAGCACCAGCGGTCCAGTCCCAGGACGAAATCGAAGATTCGTGGCGGGTATTCCCCGCGGGCCAGCATCGCGATTGCGCCGATCACCGCCAGCAATGAGATCAGCCCGATGCCGCCGGCGCTGCGTGGACCGCCGGTCCAGCCCATTCCCCATCCACCCTGGAACACCGAGACGACGAAGTACTGCGGGATCGCAAGCAGCCACCACTTCACCAGGACCAAGCCGCGGCTGAGACGTTCCGGGTACTCGACAGTGAGATCGGCGGGGTAGTCGGGATCGGGGCCGAGACTGAACGGCGGGTACTTGTCGGTGCCGAGGGCGCTCAGGCCATAGAAGCCGACGCGCCATGTCCAGCGCATCACTCCCACGACGAAGTCGAACAAGCCTCGCGGGTAGCGCCCGGTGAACAGGATGGCGAAGCCGGCGATGATCGTGACGAAGATCGTCGCGATCCACAGGAACACCAGCACAACGACGTGCGGAATCACCAGCAGCCACTTGACGAGCCACACCCATCGGCTCGTCGCGGGGTCGAAGGACCCGTCGAGCCGAAGTGGGTAGACGTTGCGCTGGCCGAGGGGCTGGGCGGCTGTCATGAGAGCACCGCCGGCGTTCGCGAGACCGCTTCGGCCAGCTCCTCGCCCCATTCGCGGGCGAGGGCAAGCTCGCCGTCCACGAGGGTGTTCAGCTTCGTGACGAGGAAGCTGCGCCGCGCGGACACGAAATGGCCGCCGCGACGGCGCAGAGCGCGAGCGATGGATCGCGACGCCGCCCCGCTCACGACCACGGGCACCGCCATGCGGGTGTCGAAGGCCGCCACCGCGACACCGGCAAGGTCCACGCCAGCGAGCCACTCGCGAAGACCCGGACCGACGGCACCGGGCTCCAGCGTCACCGCGCCGGGGTTGTCGGCCGCCTGTTTGGCGGCCGCCTTTCTCGTGCTGGCCCGGCTCATGCTCCACGCGTGTGTCGGGCCGCCGACGACCAGCAGGGCCAAGCCGGACAGATCGTGGCTGCCTACGTCGGCAACGCGCCAAGCCTCTGCCTCGTGGTGTCGGGCGAGTCCCTCGCGGATGGCCTCGGCTACCTGCCGGGTGTTTCCGAACATCGACTCGTAAACAACGGCGACCTTCATGGCGTCACCTCCGTCCGTACGAGGTCAGTCAATGCCGTCGCACGTGGGGCATGCCAGAGTCGGAAGGCCCCAGCGGGAGGTTCGGGGTGCCCGTCACCACCCGCGCATGTCCACCGGCCACTCGTCGATGATCGACTCGGCGTCGACGACGTACATCTGCTCGTGCAGCGCGCACGTGGGATCGATGTGAGCGGGCTCGAGCCGCACCCGCCCTCCGACCTTTGGCAGGTCGTGTCCGTCGTCCGCCGAGAAGACGACGTGCTCGTCGGAGCAGTACCAAACCGACATACCGGGCAGTGCGGGATTGCCGTGATCCATGCCGAACGCCTTCAACCCGGCATCGGCGACAGCCCAGCCGTCGCCCACCGAGATGACGGTCGCAAGAACCGTGAGCGCCTGCTCGAACGGTACGTCGGCGAGCTTGCGGTACTCGGTGTCCATCAAGGTGTACGAGCCCGCCTGGAGCTCGGTCACGGCCAGGTTGGTTCGCCAGGTTCCGGTGCCACCGCCGGAGACAACCTCCCCGCCGACCGTGTTGTGTGCGGCGGCGAGCAGGTCCATCGCCTGGTCGGTCTGGCTCGCTCGGTCGGCGGGGTCCTCGACGAACATCACGTGGCCCTCGTAGCCCATGACCCCGCGCACCTCGAGCCCCGCGGCCCTGGCCCGGTCGGCCAGTGCGCCGGCCTGGTCCGGCGGGCAGCCACACCGCGGCGTCCCGACGTTGACGTCGATGAGGACCTCGCGTACGCCGCCGGCTGCTGCCGCGGCGACGGTCATGTCCGAGTCGACGGCCACCGTGACGCGCGCGCCCGACTCGACGACGACACCGAGCCGCCGCATGTCCACCACCTCGTTGGCGAGCAGCAGGTCCTCGCCGAGCCCGGCCGCGGCCATGACCTCGACCTCACGGATCGTCGCGCAGGTGAAACCGGTGTGGCCGAACGCTGCCTGACGACGGGCGATCGCCGTCGTCTTGTGCGCCTTGACGTGAGGTCGTAGCGAGCGTTGCGGCCATTCCTCCGCCATGGTCGCTAGGTTGCGATCGAGCGCGGCCGAGTCGACGATCAGGGCCGGGGTCGTGATCTCGCCGAGTCGCACTCGCGCAACGTATCCGACGAAGGGTGGTCGCTCGTGGGTAACGAGGTCTGGCGGAACTGGGGCCGCAATCAGTCCTCGACGCCGCGAGAGGTCGCCGTACCTGCCGGCGTCGATGCGCTCTGCCGCATCGTGGAGCGTGCCGCTGCGGACGGGCGGAGCGTCAAGGCGGTGGGTGCGGGTCACAGCTTCACGGCGGCGGCGGTGGCCGAGGACATCCAGGTTCGGCTCGACGAGCTCACCGGCATCCGTACCGTCGACGTCGAATCGGGTCTCGTCACCGTCGGCGCGGGCACTCCGCTGCACGTGCTCAACGCCGAGCTCGAAGCGCGCGGCCTGTCGATGACCAACCTCGGCGACATCGACGCGCAGACCGTGGCCGGTGCGGTCTCGACGGGAACGCACGGAACCGGCGCTGCGTTGGGCGGGATCGCGACCCAGGTCCGCGGCCTGCAGCTGGTCCTGGCAGACGGGTCCGTCGTAGAGGTGTCCGAGTCCGCGGACCCGGATCTGTTCCAAGCCGCCCGCGTGGGCATCGGCGCGTTCGGCATCGTCACCGCCGTGACACTGCAGTGTGAACCGCTGTTCCGCCTCACCGCCGTCGAGGAACCGATGCCGCTCGAGCAGGTGCTCGATGCCTTCGATGAGCTGGCGGACAGCAACGAGCACTTCGAGTTCTACTGGTTCCCGCACACCGACGTCGCGCTGACCAAGCGCAACAACCGTCCGAAGACCGGACAAGCCGACGCGCGGCTGTCGCGATGGCGGGAGCTGCTCGATGACGAAGTGCTGTCCAACGGCGTGTTCGAGCTGGTTCAGCGAGTGGCTTACCGGCGGCCGGCCGTGATCCCGGCGGTGAACCGGCTGTCAGCTCGCGCGCTGTCCGCCCGCACCTTCACCGATGTGTCGCACCGGGTGTTCGTCTCGCCGCGTCGCGTTCGCTTCCGTGAGATGGAGTACGCCGTGCCGCGCGAGAGTCTGGTCGACGTGTTCCGTTCGGTCCGGTCGTGGATCGAGAAGACCGGTCAGGTGATCTCATTCCCGATTGAGGTCCGGGTGGCCGCGGCAGACGACATCTGGCTGTCCACCGCCACCGGTCGGGCGAGCGGCTATCTCGCGGTGCACCAGTGGCATCGGGTCGACTACGAGCCGTACTTCCACGCGGTCGAGGCCATCGCGTCGGAGGTCGGCGGCCGGCCGCACTGGGGAAAGCTGCACTGGCTGACCTGCGACGCTCTCCGCGAGCGCTACCCGCGCTTCGACGACGCCATGTCGGTGCGTGACCGGGTTGACCCGAGCCGCATGTTCTCGAACATCTACACCCGGCAGGTGTTCGGGTCGTAGCGGTCCCGCCATGGGGTGAGACGACCGGTAGGGTCGCCACGACCTGGTGCCGGCGTTTTGCGAATGGGTGGGGTGCCTGAGAAGTGCCGTCGATCCCAGCCGCGCTGCGCACGTACGCCGCAGAGTCACCCGATGCGCCCGCGATCACCGATCCGACCGGCACGCTGACCCGCCGGCAGGCCGTCGAGTGGGCGGACACGGTTGCGCACGAGCTCGTCGCTCGCGGCGTCAAGGTCGGGGACCTCGTGTCGATCGGGCTGCCCAGCGATGCGACGTTCGTGATCGCCGCGCTCGCAACGTGGTTCGTCGGTGCGACCCCTCAGCCGGTGCCCGCGAACATGCCGCGCATCGAGCTCGATGCCGTGCTCGAGCTTGCGAAGCCCGCGGTCGCGATCGGCTTCGACGGCGCTGCGCTCGCACCGACGATGTTGACGCTGCCGGAACCGAACGGGACTGCGCCGGACCCGCTGCCCGATGTGGTGTCGCCGAACCTGAAGGCGCCAGTGTCGGGTGGCTCGACCGGGCGACCCAAGCTCATCGTCGCCACGAACCCGGCTGACGTGGACGCGCTGGCGCTGCTTGGCGCCGCGATGCGGATCCAGCCGTTCGACACCTCGCTGATCACGGCGCCGATGCACCACAACGGACCGTTTCTCACCTCGACGGCGACGATCGCGACCGGCGGCCACGTCGTGCTGCCCGGCCGGTTCGACGCACAGACCACGCTTGAGCTGATCGAGCGGCACGACGTCGGGTGGGTCTACCTCGTGCCGACGATGATGTCCCGGATCTCGAAGCTGCCTGACGAGGTTCGGCTTCGCTATGACCTGTCGAGCATGCACACGGTGATGCACATGGCTGCACCGTGTCCGCCCTATCTCAAGCAGGCGTGGATCGACTGGCTCGGGCCGGAACGGATCATGGAGCTGTA
The DNA here is from genome assembly GCA_035545175.1 of Mycobacteriales bacterium. GTDB lineage: Bacteria > Actinomycetota > Actinomycetes > JAFAQI01 > JAFAQI01 > DASZTV01. The sequence goes on along the minus strand of DASZYY010000054.1, from coordinate 10,183 downwards.
CGCCGGAACCGAGGCACAAGCCGCGACCTTCATCAACGGCGTCGAGTGGCTCGAGCATCCGGGCTCGGTGGGGAAGCCGCTGATCGGGCGAATGCAGATCTGCGACCCCGACGGCAATCCGCTGCCCCCGGGCGAGGTGGGCGAGGTGTGGCTTCGCAACGACGCCGGTCCGACGTACAAGTACATCGGTGCCGAGGCGCGGACACGCGAAGGTGGCTGGGAGTCGCTGGGCGACCTCGGGTGGATGGATGAGGACGGGTACCTCTACCTGAACGACCGGCTCACGGACATGGTGCTGGTCGGCGGAAGCAACGTGTACCCCGCGGAGATCGAGGCGGCCCTCGATGAGCACCCCGCCGTGCTGTCCTCGTGCGTGATCGGTCTTCCGGACGATGATCTCGGCAACCGGTTGCATGCACTCGTCCAGCTCGACGCAGACCTCGACGACGACACCCTCCGCGCCTGGTGCAGCGAGCGGCTCACGAGCTACAAGGTGCCGAAGACCTTCGAGCGGGTGACCGAGCCACTGCGAGACGACGCAGCGAAGGTCCGGCGCTCCCAGCTGCGAGCGGAGCGGATTCCGTCTGCCTAACCGCGACGTGTAGGCGTACGAGGCCTGCAACCCGGGGAGCACGACAGCCGCGATGACGCACGCAGGCGTACGGCTCGCAGGACGAGCACCGGCACGAACGTCATCACTCTCACGTGGCCGAGTTCGGTCAACGCATCCGACACGTACTCACGGACGGTAGCGGCGTGAAGGTAGCCGCGGTACTCCCGAACCAGATCCCGCTCCACCCGATCCAGCTCTCGGCGAACTGACGGCGGCAGATCACTGCGCACCCAGTTGGCGTTCACCGCGATGGTCGGCGACATATCCCGAGGGTGACACCCGGTCCGCGGTTGTCGCTACGGCCGCATGTCCCGACGTCCCGGGCCGAACGTTCATCGTCACGTGGTGACCAACGGCTCTACCGCAGCGTCGGGTGATTCGCGACGGTTGAGACAACCGGGCCTGAGGGCGAGAAGGCGGATGAGCATTCGTATCGGTATCAACGGTTTCGGCCGGATCGGCCGAGGCCTTCTGCGTGCTGTCGACGATCGCGAGATCGAGGTCGTGGCGGTCAACGACTTGATCGACACGCGGACCATGGCGCACCTGCTCGAGTACGACTCGACGTACGGCCGGTACGCCCGGGACATCGGCTTCGACGCCGGAGCCGTCGTCGTCGATGGCCGGCGGATCGCCGCGACCGCGGAGCGCGACCCCGCCAGTCTCGACTGGGCGGGGGTCGGCGCGGACGTGGTGATCGAATCGACCGGCAAGTTCCGCACCCGCGAGGACGCCGCCGCGCACCTGCGCGCGGGTGCGCGGAAGGTGTTGATCTCAGCTCCCGGCAAGGGCGTGGACCTGACAGTCGTGATGGGAGTCAACGACGACCGGTACGACGCCACCCTGCATCACGTCATCTCGAACGCCTCTTGCACGACCAACTGCGTGGTGCCGATGGTGAAGGTCCTCGACGACGGGTTCGGCATCCGCAAGGGGTTCATGACGACCATCCACGGCTACACCAACGACCAGGTCATTCTCGACGGCCCCCACAAGGACCTGCGTCGCGGCCGAAGTGCGGCTGTGAACATCATCCCCACCTCGACCGGAGCCGCTCGAACGACCGGGCTCGTCATCGAGTCGCTCGCCGGCGCGCTCGACGGCGTCGCGGTGCGCGTGCCGGTCGAGGACGGCTCGCTGACCGACCTCACGGTGGTCGTGGACCGTGAGACGACCGTCGAGGAGGTGACCGAAGCGTTCGCGGCGGCAGCCGCCGGGCCGCTCGCCGGCATCCTGCGCTTCACGGACCGTCCGCTCGTGTCACGCGACGTGGTGGGGGACCCGGCTTCCTGCGTGTTCGACTCCACGCTCACCCAGGTCAATGGCGATCTGGTCAAGGTGTTCGGCTGGTACGACAACGAGTTCGGCTACATCTCTCGCCTCATCGACCTTTGCCGGCTCGTGGGCAAGGCGTAACGGCGCCGGCGTCCTAGTCGAAGCTGATTTGCGCGCTTGCGGTCTGTGACGGGTCGATCGTCGCCTGGCTGACCGAAACGATGCAGGGATGCCGGTGTGTGCAGGAGAGGTGGTCGGAGCCGAGCGGCCCGCGGCGCACCGTGAAGCTCGCCGTGCCGGTGCCGGCCGGTCCGATCGAGATCCCGGAGAGGTTCGCGACATCGCACGAGCCCTGCCCGGTCCGCTTGCCGATGTCGACGCACTCGATCGTGATCAGCGACTGGTTCGGTCCGAAGCCGCGCGCTTCGACGTGTACGAGCTGACCGTCCGCGAGGTGTCGCGAGGGGTGCACCGTGACGTGGGGGTCGATCCGCACGGAGGTGGTGGGCGACGGGCTGGATGCCGATGTACCCGGCGTCGTCGGGGGCCGTACGACGATCGCCGACCCGCCACCACTGCAGCCCGCCACGCCGAAGCCGAGCGTTGCCAGTCCGAGAGCGAGGCGGCCGAGGACGCGTCCTTCGGTCACGTCCGGAGGCTCATTTCGCGCCGGCGCTCCCGCCGGTGGCCTGACGGCGGGACAGCGCGTCCACCGTGACGGCGAAGATCAGCACGCCGCCGGTGACGATGAACTCCCACTGCACGCTCAAGCCGAGCAGGTACATGCCGTTGTAGATGCCGCCGATGACCAGCCCGCCGAGCACGCCGTCCACCGTCTTGCCGCGGCCGCCGAACAATGACACGCCGCCGATGACGGCGGCGGCAACGGCGTACAGCACGAGCTGCCCGCCGTTGACGTTGTTGGACATGCCGCCGAGGTAGGAGGCGTACAGCAGACCCCCGATGCCGGCAGTGAACGAGCACAGGACGAAGCACCAGGTGCGGATGGCGGCGACGTTGATGCCGGCACGACGCGCGGCTTCGGCGTTTCCACCGATCGCGTAGACGTAGCGGCCGAACTGGGTGCGCTGAAGCAGCACGGTGTAGGCGCCCATGACCCCGAGCACGATGAAGATCGCCCAAGGCACACCTTCGAGCTTGCCGGCGGCGGCGCGGTTGACGTTGCACACCGCCACGACGGTGATGCCCACGGCCGCGAGGACGACGATCTTCGCGATCGTGAGGCTTCGTGGGGGAGCAACCAGCCCGCTGCGTCGCCGGCCCTCGTCACGCAGGATCTGGCTGAGTCCGAGGAGCGCGACGATCAAGCCCATCGCGATCCAGCCTTGTAGCGGGCTCACATGGCCCCACATCAGGTTGTAGATCCCGCGAAGGTTGGCCCCCTGCCCGGCGAGGCTCGGGTAGCCGGAGAACGGGCCGAACGCGAGGATGATCAACAGCAGGCCGTTGAGGATGAGCAGACCGGCGAGCGTCACGATGAAGGCCGGCAGCCGCAGCCGGGTGATGAGGGTGCCCTGGATCCCGCCGATGACCGCGCACGAGAGCAGCGCGATCGCGATGGCTGCCTCCCATGGCCAGTTCGAGGTCGCCGGCTGGACGAGCTGGACGGCGATCACCCCGCCGACGGCACCGCCGTAGCCGATCGACAGGTCGATCTCACCGAGCAGGAGGACGAAGATCTCGGCCATCGCCAGCATCATGAAGACGGCACTCTGCTGGAACAGGTTGACGACATTTCCCGCCGACAGGAAGACATGGTGTGGGCTGATCGCCTGGAAGACGATCGTGATGATGATCAACCCGAGGATTACGGGTAGCAGTCCGCTCTCCCCGCTCGTCAGCCGCACCTTGAGCGCTCGGAGGTACTCCGGCAATGTCTGTGCTGCGATGGCGGCGGGCACCAGCTTCGCAGCCTCCGCCGGCGCCGCAGTCAGATCGTCGGCTTCTTCGGGGGGCTTAAGCGTCGACATCAGCTGACCTTCCACCGTTGGACTGCGGTCTGTCCGCTCCCACAGCGCCTGTGGTCATCAGCTCCACGATGCTCTGGCGGTCGAAGGTTGAGGCGGCCTCCTCGGCAACCATGTGACCGAGGTAGAGAACCGCGATCCGGTCGGCGACGGCGAAGACGTCGTTGAGGTTGTGGGAGACCACGATCACGGCGAGGCCCTGGTCGCGCAGCCGTCTGATGAGGTCGAGCACCATGGTGGTCTGCGCAACGCCGAGCGCCGCAGTGGGCTCGTCCATGATCACGAGCTTGGAGTTCCACATGACCGCTTTGGCGACCGCGACAGACTGGCGCTGCCCGCCGGAGAGCGACCCCACAGGCTGTCGGATCGATCGGACCGTCGTCACCCGCAGACCCTTGAGCGTCTCCGCCGCGGCTCGCTCCATGTCGTTCTCGTCGAGCAGGCCGTAGCGCAGCCGTTCCCGGCCGAGAAACATGTTCTGAACGATGTCGAGGTTGTCGGCGAGGGCGAGGTCCTGATAAACGGTCTCGATTCCGATCGACGACGCCTCGTGCGCATTCCGGATCCGGCTCGGCTTTCCTTGCCATGACAGCTGTCCGTGCTCGGGTTCGTAGATCCCCGAGATGCACTTGATCAGAACAGACTTTCCGGCCCCGTTGTCGCCGCAAAGGGCGGTGACGTAGCCGGCCGGCACGTCGAGGTTGACGTCGGTGAGCGCCTGCACCGGCCCGAAGCTCTTGTAGACGCCACGAATCTGCAGCAGTGGCGCTTCCAACGCGACTTGTGTCATTCCGTCTTCCCCTTCGGCCGGTCTGTCGCGGCCGGCTGTCCCTTGTGGCCAGCCGGCCGCGACGTGCTCAGGTGGAATCCGTTATGGCGTAATGCCTGCCTTGGCGCATGCGGCATTGCCGACGGCCTTGCACAGTGCCTTCGCCGACACGAACTTGTCGCTGATGACCGTGTCGTTCATGTTCTTCTCGGTCACCCAGACGGGGGTGAGCAAGGAGGCGGGCTGCTCGTTGCCACTCACTCCCTTTGGTGGCGTCGTCGTGGAGTTGACCAGCGCCGAGGGCGGCGTCTTGCCGGCGCGCAGCACTGTCGCCAGCGCGACGGCGTCCTGGGCCTCCAGGTAGACCGGCTTGTAGACCGAGCCGCACTGGTAGCCCTGAAGCACCCAGCCCATGCCCTGGATGGTCGCGTCCTGACCGGTGGTCGGAACCTTGTTCGGACCGACTCCCTTGTTCTTGAGGACGGTGATCACCGAGTTGGCCAGGCCGTCGTTGGCCTCGACCGTCGCGTTGATCTCCGGGTGTGCCGTGAACTGCTGCGTGAAGATCGTCTGCCCTGTGGCGTTGTCCCAGCCCGGGGTGATCTTGTCGCCGACGAGCGAGTAGCCGTCACTGTTGGTCGTACCAGCCTTCAGTGGAGTCTTCATGCTGTTCCAGATGACGGAGTTGTAGCCCTGTGCGAACGACACCGCGTTGGGGTCGGTGTCCTCACCACCATCGAGCTCGAACACCTTCGGGTTCTTCACGCCCCAGGATGCGATGCAGTCCTTGAAGCCCTGGCCGATCAGCTTGCCCACCTGCACGTTGTCGAAGCTCACGTAGTAGGTGTTGGTTCCGGTGAAGGTTGCGCGGTCATAGCTGATCAGGGCCACACCATGAGAGGCCGCGAGCTGCTGTACCTGGCCACCCACCGTGCTGTCGAGCGGGTCGAAGATGAGTACCTTCGCGCCCTGCGTGATGTCGGCCTGCGCGAGAGCGAGCTCCGTCTCGTCCTTGCCCTGCGCGTTGTCGATCTTGAAGTCGGAGCTGCTGTAGCCGGCCGCCTTGAGCGCCTTCTTCAAGTACGGCGCGTCGAAGTCGACGTATCGGGTCGATGAGGTGGTGTCAGGCAGGATCACCCCAACCAGCCCAGAGCCGGCTGCGGTGAGGGGCTGAAGCTTCGACATGTAGGCGAAGCTCACGTCGAACGAGGAAACGCTGAGGTCCGACGGAACCAAGCTGCCGCCAGAGGTGGGGGAAGTCGACGGGTTGCCGCCCCGCCCGCTGCTGTTGCTGCCGCAGGCAGCTGCAACCGTCGCCAACACTGCGGCGGAGACGGTGACGACCGCTTTTCGGCCGAGAGGTGATCTGAATCCGGTCATGCTGTGACTCTCCGTTTCGGTGCGTCTTACCGACTCGCAGGCCGACAGTTGTCGTCCGTTAGCAGGATGATCACGCGCTTTTCAGGCGGAGAATAGGGCCGATGGTCCTCGTGCACCAGACGTAGATACTTGTAGGACGGAATGGGTTTCGGGCCCCCGCTGCGTGGGGACTTCTGGCTCTATCGGTGCGCCACGCCAAGGGTCTGCACTGATGCCATGCATGCTTTGGTCTTTGACGGGCCAGGCCGCCGGGCCTGGCGTGAGATGCCGGATCCGATGATCCAGGACCCGACGGACGCCATCGTTGCGGTCGATACGACGACGATCTGTGGCACCGACCTGCACATCCTCAAAGGTGATGTGCCCGAGGTCGCGCCGGGCCGGGTGCTCGGTCACGAGGCCGTCGGCGTCGTCGAGGCAATAGGGAGCGCGGTCACGAGCCTGCAGCCGGGCGACCGCGTCCTGCTGTCCTGCATCAGTGCCTGCGGCAGGTGCCGCTACTGCCGCGAGGCGATGTACGGCCAGTGTCTCGGCGGCGGTGGCTGGATCCTGGGCCACCTCATCGACGGCACGCAGGCCGAGTACGTGCGGGTCCCGTTCGCGGATACCTCGGCCTATCGGCTGCCGGCGGGAGCATCGGGGGAACAGGCGGTGATGCTCTCGGACATCCTGCCGACCTCTTACGAAGTCGGCGTGCTCAAGGGAGGCATCCGCCCGGCGGACGTCGTGGTGATCGTCGGAGCCGGGCCAATCGGTCTGGCGGCGGCGATGACGGCGCGCTTGTTCGGCCCGCTGCACGTGATCGTGGCGGACGTGGCCGAGGCCAGGCTGGAGATGGCGAAGCACTTCGGTGCCGACGTCGTCATCAACACGGCGACGGAAGACGTCCGCGGCCGCATCGATGCCCTTAGCGAGGGTCTTGGGGCCGACGTTGCGATCGAGGCGGTAGGGGTGCCAGAGACCTTCGAGCTGTGCACCCGGTTGATCCGGCCCGGTGGTCACGTCGCGAACATCGGTGTGCACGGCAAGCCTGCGACGCTCGCTCTCGAGTCGCTGTGGATCAAGAATGTGACGATCACGACCGGCCTCGTGGACACGTTCAGTACGCCGAAGCTGCTCGGCCTGCTGCGCGCCGGCCACCTTGACACCTCAGCGTTCGCGACGCACCGCTTCGCGCTTGCGGATATCGAGGCGGCGTACGACACGTTTGCCGACGCTGCGACGTCGGGCGCGTTGAAAGTGGTGTTGAGCTAGTCGGGGCCTGCACTTCTTGTCAGGTGTGCGCAGCCGTCCGGCCGGCAAGGTAGGACGCCAGCGTCGCGATAGATGTGATTAGTGGATAGTCCGCTTCCGGGATGTCCACTCCGGTCTCGTCGTGAACGGCTTCGACGATGTTCAGGAAGTCAAGCGAGTCGAGGTCCAAATCTTCGCGCAGGCGCGCCGACACCTCCACCGTGCCGGGGTCGATGTCCGGTGCGACAGCCGCCACGACCTTCGCTGCGATGGTCTGTGCCTGTTCGTTGGTCATAGCTCCTCCGGGATGGCTAGCAGCTCGGCGAACGCCTGGAGATATCGACTGCCGACGTGCCCGTCGGTGGCTCGGTGGTCACCGGAGAGTGTCACGGTCACGCTCGGCCTCGCGCCGACCAAGCCGGCGACTGCGATCGGTCGGTCGGTGACGCGCCCCAAGCCGACCAAGGCGACTTGGGGCGGATAGATCACGCCGTACACCGCTTCGGCACCGTTGTCGCCGAGGTTGGTGACCGTGAGCGTGGCGGAACTCATCTCGCGTTGCCGCAACCGGCCCGCTCTCGTGCGGGCGACCAGGTCCCGCAGCTGCAGCATGAGGGCGTCCAGGGAGAGCCGGTCAGCATCGAGGATCGCCGGAGCCACCAGGCCGCCGCCCCGCAGCGAGACGGCAACGCCGAGATGGACGTGCTCACTCGGGTGAAACGCATCATCGACCCAGAAGCCGTTGAGCTCGGGGACCTTGTGGGCGGCCAGCGCCGCAGCCTTGAGCATCGGTGCAGCGACCACCAATCGCTCATTGACCGGTCGCCCGGCGTTCGTGTGGGCGAGCCAATCCGTGGTGACCGAGAGATCGACCGTCGCGGTGAGGTAGTAGTGCGGGATCTCGCGCTTCGAGCGGGCCATCAGCGTGGCAGTCGCGGCGCGCATCGTGGCGAGTTTCGCCGCAGCTCCCGTTCCGTCGGCGCGGGGTGCTTTCGCCGACTCGGGCTGCAATGCGACGGGGGTAGCCGAAGCCATCCGTTCGATGTCCGTGCCGGTGATCGCACCTCGTGGGCCGGTGCCCACGACGCGGCCGAGGTCGAGGCCGCGTTGGCGGGCCAACCGTTTCGCCCGCGGCGAGGCGGGCGTCCCAGCCGTGGTGCCTGCGAGCTCCACGTCTCGACGCGTGATGCTCCCCCCGGGACCGGTGCCGGTCAGTGCGGTCAGATCGACGCCCTTCGTGTGTGCGAGATGGCGGACGGGCGGCGACACGACAGCGGGCGACGGCGCGGGGGCCGCGGCCTTGGGTGACTCGGTGGCCTTGGGTGACTCGGTTGGCTTGTGTGACTCAGGTGGCTGGGGTGACTCGGTCGCCGCTGCTCCGCCGATCTCCGCCAGCACCGTCCCCACCGGCACTTTGGTTCCCGGCTCCACCAGCAGCCGGCCCACGACGCCATCGGCGAAGACCTCGACCTCGATGGCGGCCTTGTCGGTGTCAATGACCGCGACGGTGTCACCGCGGTGCACGACGTCGCCGGGCTTGACGAGCCATTCGGTCAAGGTGCCCTCGGTCATATCGGCGCCCAGCGCCGGCATGCGGAACTCAGCCATCAGCGGTCACCAGATCACGGGCTGCCGCCGTGATGCGCTCGACCGAGGGGAGCGCGGCCTCCTCGAGATGGCGTGGGTAGGGCATCGGCACTTCCGCGCTGCACACCCTGCCGATGGGCGCGTCGAGCTCGTAGAAGCAGCTCTCGGCGAGCCGTGCGGCGACTTCGGCAGAGATGCTCCCGGAGCGCCAGCCTTCGTCGACGACCACGGCCCGGTGGGTCTTGGTCACCGAGGACACGAGGAGCTCTTCGTCGATCGGGCGGAGCGTTCGCAGGTCGACGACCTCGGCGTCGATGCCGTCTTCGGCGAGGACATCGGCGGCGGCGAGTGTCGTCGGCAGCGTTCCGCCGTACGTGATCAGGCTGATGTCGGCGCCGGTCCGCCGCACGGCTGCCGAGTCGAGGTCGGTCGGTCCGGCGTCGTCGGCCAGCTCGCCTGTCGCGTTGTAGAGGCCGGCGTGCTCGAAGATGAGGACCGGGTCGGGGTTCTCAAGTGCCGTCCACAGCATGCCCCGTGCATCCTCCAGCGTTGCCGGCGTGACGATTCGCAAGCCCGGGATGTGGGCGTACCAGCCCTCCAGAGAGTGCGAGTGCTGTGCCGCGACCTGCCGGCCGCCGCCGGTGGTCATGCGAATCACGACGGGCACATTGCATTGACCGCCCGACATGTGCAGCAGCGTCGCCGCGTTGTTCATGATCTGGTCGAGGGCGAGCAGGCTGAAGTTGACGGTCATGATCTCGACGATCGGTCGCATCCCCGCCATCGCGGCGCCGATCCCGGCACCGACGAACGCGGATTCCGACAGCGGGGTGTCACGGATGCGCTCGGGACCGAACTCCTCGAGCAGCCCCATGCTCACGGCGAAGCACCCGCCGTACTCACCGACGTCCTCGCCCATCAGGAACACGCGCTCGTCGCGCAGCATGGCGTCTCGGATCGCCGCCCGCATCGCCTCGCGGTACGTCGTCTTCATGACGCGCCGTCGTGGTCGCTGTAGACCCACCGCTCGAGCGTCGCGACCGGTTCGTCGTGACCCGCTTGAGCGAACTCGACTGCGTCGTTGATCTCTGCGGCCACAGACTTCTCGATGGCCTCGACCTTCGCATCGTCGAGCGCCGCGCTGCTGTTGCGGAACAGGGTGAGCGGGTCCCGCTCCATGAAGTGCTCGATTTCCGACTTCTGGCGGTAGCGATCCGGGTCGTACAGGGAGTGAGCACGGAATCGGTAGGTCCGCAGCTCCAGGAAGTGCGGACCGCCGCCGCCACGAACTGCGTCTGCAGCCAGCGCGGTGGCGTGCTCGACAGCCCGCACATCCAT
>DASZYY010000053.1:0-13496 GCA_035545175.1 Mycobacteriales bacterium | reverse complement strand
CGATGCCTCCGGTCGTCTCGGCCGCGACCAGCAACACGCGCAACGGCCGCTCAACCACGGGGATGCCTGAGCCGGCCCAGCAGGGAGCGGAGCGTCGCAAGATCGATCGCAGCCGCGGCAGCGAGGTAGACCACGACGGTCGCCGCCCCGACCACCACCGCCGACGCCGCGTTCCTCGCGACGCCGTGACTGGTCAACGGATGCGCGAGCACCCACCCGGCGAGACCTGCGATTCCGGCACCGACGATGCCGGCCGAGGCCGCACGTCGCAGGCCGTCGAGGACCGAGGCGCCGGCCGAGCGTGCCACCGCGATCAGCAACCACACCCCCGCGACGGTGACCCCGATCGAGGTTCCGATTCCGATCGCGGCCACGGTCCAGGTCCGCGGCATCGTTCCGGCGAGCACCACATCGACCACGATCGCGATCATCCAGCCGCCCAGCGCGGCGGTGGCCGGCGTCTTGTTGTTGCCTTGGGCGTAGAGACTTCGCGACATCAGGGCGACCAGCGCGTATCCGGGTAGGCCTAGTGCAAAGGTGATCAGCGCGCGCACGAGCAGATTCGGATCGACATCTCCCGGGGCGCCGAGGATGACCACCCGTGCAACCGGCGCCGCGGCCGCCGCCATGACCGCGGCCGCCGCCCCGACGACGACAAGCATGACGCGCGTCGTCCGCGCCAACGTCGCGGCGTACGCGGCCCGGGCGCCGGACTGCCAGGCGGCGCTCAGCTGCGGATATGCACTCGTGGCAAGCGGGACGGCAGCGACCGCCCACGGGACCGTGAAGACCGTCCACGCGAGGTTGTACAGGACCACCGCGCCGTCGGTGCCCCGGTCGTTGGCCAACCGCAGCACGACTGCCGTGGCAAGGTCCTGGCTGCCGAGCACCAGCGCCCCCGACAACGCCATGCGCCGTACCCGGGACGCCACCCCGGGCGGGAAGCGATAGCTCGGCCGTACTCGCAACCGGATTCGTACGGCGGGAAGCAGCATCGGCACGATGAGCGCGGCAACGCCGAGCGTCGTACCGACGGACAACACCAGCTCGTGACTGCGGGTCAGCGTGGTGAGGCCCGTCTCGTCGTGCGTTGCGACGCCGGCGAACACTCCGTACGCGGCAATGACCACCAAGCTCGACACGAGTGGCCCGAGGGCCGGTCCGAGAAACCGGCGATGCCCTTGCAAGACGCCGATGAGGATCACGGCCACCGCGTAGATGACGACCTGCGGCAGGAAGATCGCGAGCATCCGTGCACCGACTGCAACCTCATCAGCGGCGGCGCACCCCGGGTGGCCGTTTCCGACCAGCAGCCGCATCAGCGGATGGGTGAGGAACAGGCCGATGAGCATCACCGGGACGAGCAGCGTCGCCGCCCACGTCAGCAGGGCCGACGTGGTGCGCGCAACCCTGTCGCGATCGCCGGATGCCGCCGCCGGCGCGATCAGAGGTACGACGAGACTCGACAGCGCGCCGCCGGCGACGATGTCGAACACGATGTTCGGCACCGTGTTGGCCGTGAAGTACGTGTCACCGAGGCAGCTCGGGCCGACCGTCCTTGCGAAGACGATGACGCGGGCAAAGCCGGCGGCGCGCGCCAGTGCCGTGACGACCGCGATCAACAGCGCCGCACGGACGATTCCCGAGCCGGTGCCGCCCGCGGGCTCCGGCGTGCCGGACCCGGCCCCGTCGTCGGCCACTTGTTACTTAGCCCGCCCCAGTTGATCGAGCCGGCGCAGCACGGGGTTGGCATCGATGACCGCGCTGAAGCTCGTGCGCTCGCTGGCGAGGGTGGCGCCGACCACCGCGGTGGCCGCGGCAAGCCGGGTCAGCCGTGACGGGCGCATCGCCAGCGACCAGCCGAGACTCGCGCCCAGCGCCCCGGCTCCGCAGTCACCGAGCATCGCCTGCTCGCGGACGTCGGGCAGCAGGCCTGCGCCGGCGGCACCGCCGGCCGCCGCTGCCGCGGCCCGCGCCGGAGCCGGACCGATCCGGCTCAGCACCGCCGCCGTCGCCGCGGTCACCTTCGCCGCTCGTCCCGGTCGGAGGTCGAAGAGGTTGACCAGGTTCGCGCTGCCCGCCACGAGGACGGTGCCGAGCGCGATGTCGACCGGCTTGCGCGACTGCCGCGCCGACACGAGCGCGGCCACCCCGCCCATCGTCGCGAGCTTCACCAGCCCGGTGGTGACGCGCCCCTGGCGCAACGCGGCGAGATGACCGCGCAGGCCACGGGCGTGGCTGTCGCCGTACCGGTCGTCGTACGCACCGACGAGGCCGATCGTCGACACCGCGAGCACGGCATCGCGACGCGGCGACGGTGACGCAGCGGCGATGCCGAGCGTCGCGCCGGCTGCGACCGCGGGTCCCAGCAGCAGGCTCACCTCCCGGTCGCGGAAGTTTCGCCGGGTCCACGCCGGGTCGGCGGCGACGGGTGACTGACGGATCCACCACCACGCCGCAGCGGTGCCGCCCGCGGCAAGCCAGCCGGCGGCGCGGACTCGGCCGGTGCGCCGGCGGCTCACGGGGCCGGGCTTTGACTGGGCAGCGGCGGGGACTGGGACCCGCCGTAGCTTCCTGCCGCGCCGCTCGGCGCCACCGCCAACGCGAGCACCGTCGCCACTCGCCCGACCGCGGTGTCGTCCGCATCGACCGTCGAGACCGTCTTGCGCAGCCCCGAGTCGCTGCGGATCGCGGCGAGGGCACCACCGTTCGTCGCCTCGCCGATGGTCGGGCCGGCAACGACGAGCCCGCTCGACCAGTGACGCAGTGACTTGGCGAGCGCAATCACGTCGTTGTCGCGCGCAACCGCCACAGAGGAGGAGTCCGGCGCACCGCCGAGCGGCACCAGCAGTACGGCCAGATCGGCCGGCCGCACCGGGGCCTGACCCGACACGGTCAGCAGCTTGCCGTCCGAGAAGGTGCTCAGCACGGTTTCGAGTCGCCGCGCGCTGGCGATCCGTGCGCCGGGCCGGTTCACCAGGATCCGGGCGAGCTCCGCGCCGGCTTGGGCAGCACCGTTGGACTTCGGCAGGGGGTGAGTCCCGGCGACCTGTGCCGCGAGCTGGCCCCAGGTCGCGTCCTGGGACGGATCGAGAAACCCGTCCTGCATCCGGACGTCGGCAGTGACCGTCGCACCCGCAGCCTTCAAGGTCGCGATCATCGCGCCGCGCGCGTCACCGTTGACTCCGGGCGCCGAGACGACGGCCACCCCGGTGTCCACGAGCTTCCCGGCCACGGCGTAGGGCTCGACACTCGTGGCGTAGCTCTGCGCCTGCTTCAGCTCGGCGTTGGCCTGGTCGTTCTCGCTCTGCAGCGCGTGGTTGCGGGCGATAACGCTGTCCGCCTGCTTGTGCAGGTTGTGGGTGACGGTGCTCTGCAACGTCGTACTGCCCAGGAACAACCCGAGCGCCAGCGCCAGGAAGACGGCGACCAGCGAGACGATGTGATAGCGGAAATCGATCACGATGCCGTTCCCTGAGATGGAAGCGGGATGCCGAGCACGCGGTGCGTCGCCTCGGCTGTGGCGACGCTGCGTCCGGTGCGCTCGATCTCGGTGACGAGTTCGTCAACGAGCTGACGGTTGGTCGGGGTCTTCGGGCCGTGGTAGTCCTCCAACCCGACCCGGACATGACCGCCGCGCTCCAAGGCGGCGGTGGCGAGTCCGCAACCGACCACGTCGCCGGTGAGCACCGCCACCGACCAGGGCAGGCCGGTGCCCTCGAGCATCGCCAGGTACGCCAAGAGGCTCGGCACCGTCGGGGGCAGGCCGAAGGGTGCGAGCCCGCCGAAGTACAGCTTGATCATCGTTCCGGCCGGCAACGCCGCCGCGTCATGGAATGTGAGCGCCACCCGCAAGAAGCTCGGATCGAAGATCGAGATGCTGGGAGCCAGCTGCAGCTCGCGGCACCGCCGCACCATGTACAGCGCGTCCGCATGGGTGTTGACATAGACGAGGTCCAGGGGCATCAGGAGGCCGTCCGCTCCCATCAGGCCGAGGCTCACCGATCCAGGATCGACAAGCCCCACCCGGCACAATCCGCGCTGAGCTAGCTCAACCTGGTGGTCCCATCGGGAAGCGACGGTGATCCCCGGTCCTCCGCTTGCCATCGTGGTGTACAGCAGCGTGTCTGGCGCTGCATCCAAGATGGCGGTCCACGACTCGGCGTAGGGGTCCGCGGCATGGACGCCATCCGCGACGATCAAGCCCTCGTCATTGTGGTTGTGCACGATCGTCGCGCCAGCATCGATGCAGCTGATCGCATCGGCGGCAATCTCGGCCGGAGTTCGGGGGACGTTTGGGTTGGCCAGCCTCGAGGTGGACCCGTTCACGGCGACCTCGACGATGCAGGGAGCGCTCACCGCGGTCCTCGATCACCGCAGCCAGCAGCCGGCTCAGATGAGAGGGCGAGGCGATAACTGAAGTCGATCACAGCAGCCCGTGCATCCAGCGGATGAAGCGATCCCAGTCACTCGAGAAGTACTCGCGGTACAGGCTGCCTCCCGGAGTCACGTAGAGCGCGACGATGAAAGCGAGAGCGGTGGCGAGCACGAGCACGACCAGGCTGTACGCCGGAATCCGCTGCCGGTAGAGCCGGCTCACCCCCTTGGCGTCGACCAGCTTGCCGCCGACCCGCAGCCTTGTGAGGAAGGTGCTCGCCATTCCGCTGCGGCCCTTGTCGAGAAACTCGACGAGCGTGGCGTGAGTGCCGACCGCAACGATGAGCGCCGCACCCCCTTCGTCGGCGAGCAGCAGCGCGACGTCCTCGCTGGTACCGGCCGCCGGAAACACCACCGGATCGATCCCGAGGTCCTGCACTCGGCTGAGTCCGGGCGCGCTGCCGTCTCGGTAGGCATGCACGACGACCTCGGCCCCGCATCGCAGCGCCGCATCGGACACCGAGTCCATGTCACCGACGATCACGTGCGGGCGCAGGCCCTCTTCGAGCAACGCATCGGCGCCGCCGTCGACGCCGATCAGCAACGGCTTGTACTCGCGAACGTAGTGCCGCAGCGCGATCAGGTCTTCCTTGTAGTGGTAGCCCCGTACGACGACGAGGACGTGACGGCCGTCGAAGGAGGTCCGCAGGTCAGGGACACCGATCCCGTCGAGCAGCAGGTCGCGCTCCCGGCGCAGGTACTCCATCGTGTTCGACGCGAACGCCTCGAGCTGGGTGGCGAGGCCCGCCCGCGCCTCGGTCATCGCCACGGCGACCGTCTCCTCGGTCTGCCGAACCCCCTTGACCAGGATCAGCCCGTCAAGGTCGTAGACGGTGTCCCCGTCGACCCGCGCGTAGTCGCCTTCGCGGAGCTTCGAGAAGGCAACCGCTCCGACGTCGTCGATCAGCGGCACACCCGCCTCGAGCAGGATCGTGGGCCCGAGGTTGGGGTAGCGGCCGGAGATGCTGGGCGCGACGTTGATGACAGCCGACACCTGACGGGCCACCAGCGCCTCAGCGCCGACCCGGTCGAGATCGACGTGGTCGATCACCGCGATGTCCCCGGGGTGCAGCCGCCGGCTGAGGTTCTTGGTACGACGGTCGAGGCGCACCTGGCCGACCACCCCGGGCAGCTGATCGCCGGGGCGGGCGCGGCGCAGAGTTGCCAGCCTCATCGAGTCGAAGTCTGCCAGAGCGCGCGATCAGCGCTTGGCACGTCTCGCCGGTGACGGACCACTCTTCGCCTCGGCGGCGAGGGAGAGCAGCTCCTCGGCGTGACCGCGCGCCAGCTCGGAGTCGGCCTGCCCGCCAAGCATCCGTGACAGCTCGCGCAGCCGCTCGTCGCCCGCGACTACGGCAGCGGCGCTCGACGTCTCGGCCCCCCGCTCGGGCTTGGCGACCACGACATGCCGGTCAGCGAACGCCGCAACCTGCGGAAGGTGGGTGACCACGAGAACCTGGGCCGAGGCGGCGAGGGAGGCAAGCCGGCGCCCCACCTCGACGGCCGCCCGGCCACCCACGCCGGCATCGACCTCGTCGAAGACGAACGTCGGCACCGGGTCGGCACCCGCGAGCACGATCTCCAGGGCGAGCATGACCCGGGACAGCTCGCCGCCCGACGCGCCCCGGTGCAGCGGCCGGGCCGGAGCGCCCTCGTGCGCGACCAGCTGGAGCTCGACCTCGTCGATGCCGGATGATCCGAACGCAACGCTGGTGCCATCCACGACGATCCCGTGCGGGTCGTCGCGTCGCGCGACGGACACCGGCACAGCGGCGTGCGGCATGGCGAGTCCGGCAAGCTCGGCGCTGACCGCGGCCTCCAGCCGCGCCGCGGCTGCCCCCCGCAGGCGTGAGAGGTCGCCCGCAGCGTAGGTGAGCCGCCGCAGCACGGCGTCGCGCCGCTCCCCCAGCGCCGTGATCAGACCGTCGTCGTCGGTGAGCGCGGCCAGCCTCGAGCGGGCCTTCTCGGCCCACGCCAGAACCGCCGCGACATCCGGGCCATACCGCTTCGTCAGCGCCGTGAGCTTGGAGATCCGTTCCTGGACGGCAGCGAGCCGTCCCGGGTCCGCTTCCAGCTGGTCGAGATACGCCGCGACATCTGCCGCGACATCCGAGAGCTGGTAGGAGACCTCGGCAAGGCGCGCGGTCAGCGCGTCGAGGGCCGCATCGTGACCCGTGACGGCCTCGAGGTCGCGACGCGCCTGCGCGACCAGACCAAGCGCGTCGGAGGCGGCCGCGGCGCTGTCCTCCTCGCCGTGGAGGGCTCGACGCGCTGCGGTCGCGGCTTCCCGGAGCGCTTCGGCGTGGGAGAGGCGTGCCGCCTCGGCCGCCAGTGCGACCTCCTCGCCCGCGACCGGCTCGACCGCGTCGATGTCGGCCACGCCGTGTCGCAGCGCATCAGCCTCGAGCACCCGCTCCCGGCGATGGCTCGTCACCTCGTCGAGCTCGGCACGCACCGCCGCCAGCTCAGCGAACGCGGAGCGGTAAGCGGCCAGCGCGGACTCCGCCTGCGGTCCGGCGTACCGGTCGAGAACTCCGCGCTGAACGCTCGGCCGAAGCAGGCCACGTTGGTCGGACTGGCCGTGCACGGTCACCAGCTCGTCAGCGAGTGCCGCAAGCACGGCCGCCGGGACGGACCGGCCGCCGACAAATGCGCGCGAACGGCCGTCCGCCGAGATCGTCCGGGCCACGACGAGCTCGTCACCGTCGAGCTGCCCGCCGGCCTCCTCCACGATGGCCGTGACCGGCCCGTCGGTTGCCACCCGGAAGCGGCCTTCGACCTCGGTGCGCTCGTAGCCGCCGCGCACCAGGCCGGCGTCGGAGCGACCACCGAGCAGGAGGCCGAGTCCGGTGAGCAGCATCGTCTTGCCTGCGCCGGTCTCCCCGGTGATGGCGGTGAAGCCGGGACCGAGCTCGAGGACCGCCTCGTCGATCGCGCCGAGGCCGCGAAGCCGGAGCTCGATCAGCACGCTTCGAGCCTAGGTCGCGACGGCGACAAGCTAGGGCTTCGCCACACCCACCGAGCGGTAGCGCATGCCGGGGAACACCCGGTCGATGTGATGGTTCGCGAGCCGGTGCCGCAGCACGTCGGCGACCACCTGGCGGTAGTCGGTGGTGACCGCGAGATCGCCGTAGTCGAGCTTGGACGGGGCGAGGCCTGGCCAGCGCGAGTAGACGTGGCCGCCGCGCACCCCCTTGCCGATGACGAACATCATGTTGCCGTGACCGTGATCGGTCCCGCCGGCGCTGTTCTCCTGCACCCGCCGCCCGAACTCACTCATCACGACGATCGTCGTGTGGCGCATCAGGTGACCGAGGTCGGTGGTGAACGCCTCGAGGCACTCCGCCAGATCGCCCAGGAGACCCGGCAGCACGGCGTTCTGCGCGGCGTGGGTGTCCCAGCCACCGACGTCCAGCGTCACGGCTTCGAGCTCCGGCACGGCCTTCCTCACCCGGGCGACGTCGAGCATCGCGCGGCCGAGTGCGGACGTGGGGTACACGACGTTCGCTGCGGGGGTGTACGGCGTATCCCTGACCGTGGCGATCCGCGTGAGCGCGTCGAACGTCTCGTGCGCCGCCTGTGTCGCGGGGCGTCCGCTGTCGGTGTAGAGATGGTCCAGCGCGCGCATCACCTGGTCGTAGGCGAGCCCGGCCATCGACAGCTGGAAGCTCGCAAGGCCGTCGATCGCGGTGGCGCGCCGGTAACCGGACAGGCTGGCGGCAACATGCGGGCCCCACGCGATCGCGCGTAGCGCGTCCTTCGCCTGCGGTCGACACAGCAGATGCCTGGCCAGCCAACCGCTGCCGATCGCCGGGTCGTCCGACCCGTTCTCCATCTCGGCTTGTGCGTTGAAGTGGGAGTAGTCGGCCGTCGAGACGAGACCCGCCGCATGGACGACGGCAAGGTCGCCGCGGCGCCACATCGGCAGCAAGCCGGCCAATGACGGATGCAGGCCGAACCGCCCGTCGAGGTCGTGGACCTTCGACTCGGGGATCGCCAGGGTCGGACGCGCCGCGTAGTAGGCGCGATCTTGGTGCGGGACGACGACCGACAACCCGTCGACGGCACCACGGAGGAACAGCACGATCACCGTGCCCGCAGGCCGCCGGCCGTGGGACGTCTCGGCTGCGACGGCGTACCGCGGGACGAGCGAGGGGGTCGCGAGCGCGGCGAGCCCGACCGCGCCGCCGCGAGCGAGCAGGCCACGCCGGCTCAGGCTGCACTCGTCCGCCGGCAGGTCCTGGCGATCGCGCGCGCTCATCGCAGCGCCATGTATTCGCTGGCGAGGACGCCGAACTCGATCGCCCGATGCGCCGCCGTCCCGCCGAACCGCCAGCCGAGGTTCGGCTTCTCCTGCGGATCGACGTCGGCGAGCTTCGCGATCGCCCGGCGGTGCTCCGGACGGATCCGCTGCCCGAGAATGCGCAGCGCGGTGGCGTCGATCAGGCCGTCGTAGGTGATGCCCGCGCTCCAGGCGTCCGCAGCCGGGCCGGTGCCCTTGAAGAAGGGCTCGCCGTTGGACGCGTTCACCAGCTCTGCCATCAGCCGCCACACCTGAAGGGTGGTGTTCGAGTTCAGCCACGGCGCCGCGACCTGCGGGTAGCCGTTCGGCGGGAACCACTCCGAGGGAACATGGCCGGCATCCCTGAGCAGTGACAGGTACGGCGACCACGCCTGGACCATCGTCGACGTCGCGGTGCCGAGGTCGGGGGTGCCGGTCCAGGTCAGACCGAGACCTCGGACCGCCGCCGCGAAGGTGTCCCCGGGCCGGCGGGTCTTGCCACCCCGGCTCGCGTAGAACTCAGGCTGGTCGACGATGAAGCGCAGCGTCGCGCCGATGTCGGTGTGATGCCGGAGGTAAGCATGCGCGACTCGGTCGACCAGGCCGCTGGACGGCCGATCGCTGACGTAGTGCACGAGCAGCCGGCGAGCAACGTTGCGGGCGGTCGCCGGGCGGTGCGCGAGATACTCGGCGAACTGGCCGACGAGCCGCTCGCCGTTTCGAATCCGGTTGGCCGTCTTGAAGCCGAGGATCTCCAGATGGCCGGTGTAGTGCAGTGCGGGGCGGTACTCGTACTCCCAGGTGTTGACGTTGACCGCGCACCCGGTCAGCAGCTTCGCGTAGGCCTTCACGTCACGCTCGGTGAAGTTGCCCAGCCCGACCGTGTGCAGCTCGAGACTCTCTCGAGCGAGGTTCTCGACCGGGTACTCCTTGCTCGAGTTCCACTGGTCGAGGTAGCTGAGCATCGCAGGCGAGACCAGCACGGCCTGCAACAGCTCGACGAACGTTCCGGTGGCTCGCGGCCGCACGACCTGTGTGTCGTAGCTCATCCGCGCCCACGGCATGAACGGCTTGCCGACGAGCGTGCAGACGTTGAAGTGGTCGAGCCACACCTCGGTGAGCCGTGCTCGGACCTGCCGCTCGCCGTAGATCGAGCGGTACAACGTGGCCCACTCGTAGGCGGCCACGCCGGTCGCCTCGTCATAGGAGTGCGCGTCGGCGATGTTCTTCGCCGACATCGTCAGGAACGGGAAGATCGTGTTGACCAGCGCCTCGTGACCGTCCGGCGTACTGTCCGACAGCTGGCTGTCCAGCCACTTGGCGACCCCGGCCTGGCGTACGACCGCGAGATCGGCCGGCGTCGGTCCGTAGCCGAGGCGGCGCAGCGCATGCAGGGCGCGGTCGTCGGGGACCGGGACCGGTACGTGCGCGGCGCGACGCTTGGCGGTCGCCGCTCCAGCGGGCACCGCCGGCAGTGCCGCGAGCGCGGTACCGGCCGCGGCGGCCCCGAGCAGGCCGCGGCGGCCCAGCACACTGCGCTGCTCCGCCATGCGGTCTGCCTCCCCGTGCTGAGCTCGGCGCGACCGCCGGATGCACTCGATGGATCAACGACGCAAGTCGGTCGCCGTGACGATCTTCCGCGCTACCGACCGCTCCAACCCTGCACCGGCAGCTTGAACTTGTCGACCAGCCTGTCGGTGAAGGGCGCCGTGCGCAGGCGCACGAGCCGGACCGGCTTGTCACCGGCCGTGATCTCCAGCCTGTCGTGCGGACCGAGTGCATGCGTGCGCCGGCCGTCGCAGAACATGATCGCCGCGGACGCGGCGTCCGTGATCTCGATCGCGACGGTCGAGGACGGCGACACGACCAGCGGGCGGGCGAACAGCGCGTGCGCACTGATCGGCACGACGAGCAGTGCCTGCACCGCTGGCCAGACCACCGGCCCGCCGGCCGAGAACGCGTAGGCCGTGGACCCGGTCGGCGTCGAGCACACCAACCCGTCACAACCCCAACGCGACAGCGGCCGGCCGTCGATCTCGAGGATCAGGTTGACCATGTGCTCGCGGCTGTCCTTCTCGACCGAGACGTCGTTCAGCGCCCAGTCGCGCAGCACCTCTTCGCCGCCCCGCAGAACACGGACGTCGAGCGCCAGCCGCTCTTCCACCGCGTAGTCGCCGGCCAGGATCTTCGCCGCGGTGTCGTCGAGCGAGATCGGGTCGGCCTCGGCAAGGAAGCCGACGTGCCCGAGATTGACGCCCAGCAGCGGTGTACGTTCCGCCCGCGCGTACTCGGCTGCGCGCAACAACGTGCCGTCACCACCGAAGGCAACGACCAGCTCGGCCCCTACCGCCGCGTCGAGGTCGTCAGGCACCACCGTGATCCCGGTGCAGCCGAGGTCCTCGGCCTCCCCGGCCAGCACCCGAACCGCGACACCCGCCGCAACGACCCGTTCGGCGAGCTCGGCCGCGGCGGCGGTGGCACCTGGTCGCTTGACGTGCACCACCAGCAGCACGGCGCGCCCCGCCCCGCTCACTGCGGGCCTTCCTTGATCGCGCGGAGCAGCTCCGCCTCGTCGAGTGGCGCCGCGTCAGTGCGCAGCCACAGGAAGTACTCGACGTTGCCGGACGGACCCGGCAGCGGGCTCGCGACGACGCCGGCGGCGCCGTAACCGAGCCGCTGGGCATGTGCGGCGACCCGTGCCACGGCGGCGGCACGGACGGCGGGGTCGCGCACCACCCCACCGGAGCCCACTGCATCACGGCCCGCCTCGAACTGCGGCTTCACCATCATCACCAGGTCGCCGCCGTCGGCAAGACACGAGGTGAGCGCGTCGAGGACGACAGTCAGCGAGATGAAGGAGAGATCGGCGACGATCAGCTCTACCGCTCCGCCGATGGCATCCGGAGTCAGTGTGCGGACGTTGGTGCGGTCAAGCACGGTGACCCGCTCGTCGCTGGCCAGCGACCACGCGAGCTGGCCGTAGCCGACATCGACGGCAACGACCTCTCGGGCGCCGCGGCGGAGCAGGACCTGCGTGAAGCCCCCGGTGGAGGCGCCGGCATCGAGGCAACGACGCCCCGCAACCGCAAGCGCCGGCCACGCGTCGAGGGCACCGGCCAGCTTGTGAGCACCCCGGGAGACCGTGTCGTCAGCGGCGCCCGCCGCGACCACGAGCGGCGTCGCTGCGTCGACCGCGGTGGCCGCCTTCTGGGCCGGCATTCCGGCGACCTTCACGAGCCCGGCGTTGACGAGGTCGACGGCGTCTTGGCGCGACCGGGCGAGTCCGCGTCGCACCAGTTCGGCATCGAGTCGCGCCTTCCTGGTCACTCTTCGAGCTCGGCGAGCGCCTCGTGGAGCTGGCGCTGGACGTCGTCGAAGACCTCGACGTGGGCCTCGACGGGAGCCCCTTGCAGGTCCCTGAGCCGCTCGAGGGCGGCGTCGACGGCGGCAACGCCGGTCGGCTCGTCGGCGGGCGCCTCGTGCGCAACCGGCGCGGGGGCCGGCGAGGCCTCGGGCGCTGGTTCAGTCACGGTGTCGACGGTAGCCGACCCGGGCAGCTCGGAGGGCCGAGTCGCGGCTCCATTAGCGTTGCTCTGATGGCAACGGTCAGGCAGTGCCGGGCGGCTCTGGGGCGCCTGACCAAGCAGCTCGACGGACTCGATCCGGCACTTCGCACGAAGCACGTTCCGCAACGAACTGTTGCATGCAAGGTCTCCGATCTCGACGTCACGTTCACGGCGCGGCTGTCCCCGGACGGGGTCCACGACATCGCGCAGTGCCCGGCCGCCGAAGCCCCGGATGCCGACGTCAGGCTGGCGCTCGACAGTGACCTGCTGATCGCGCTCGCCAACGGCGAGGAGGAGTTCATGACGGCCTGGCTGCGGGGCCGGCTTCACGTCTCGGCGTCGATGCGGGACATGCTGCGGCTGCGCGCCTTCTTCGGGCTCTAGGCCGGCAACCCGCCGCAAGGGCGGCGGACCTCGGGCCGTAGCATCCCCGGCATGGCCCAGCCCGGTTCTTCGAGCGTTCCACGCCCTGACGGGCTCGTCCTCGCGCCGTTTCGGGCGCTCCGCTACGCACCGGACACCGACCTCCGCTCGGTGCTGGCCCCGCCGTACGACGTCATCGACGCCGCCGAGCAGGCCGAGCTCGAGTCCCGGTCGGAGAAGAACGTCGTACGGCTGACGCTGCCGCGCGACGACGCGGGTCCGAACAGCAAGTACGCGGCGGCCGGCCGGCTGCTCGCGGCCTGGCGCGCCGACGGTACGCTGCGTCCGGACGACGAGGCAGCGCTCTATGTCTACGAGCAGCAGGCAGGTGGCCACACTCAGCGCGGTCTGGTAGGCGCGATCGGTCTGACGCCGGCCGAGGACCAGATCGTCCTTCCGCACGAGAACACGATGGCCGGACCAGTCGCCGACCGCCTAGCGCTGATGGGCGCGACCGCGGCCGACCTCGAGATGATCTTCTTGGTCTACGACGGGGGCGGAGCGGCGAGCCAGGCCGTGGCGGACGCCGGTTCGCGCCCGCCGCTGGTGGAGGCCACCACCACCGATGGCGTCCACCACCGGATCTGGGCGATCACCGACAGCGCGACGCTCGACGCGATCGCTGCGGATCTGCATCCGCGGCGCGCGGTGATCGCCGACGGCCACCACCGCTACGCCACGTTCCTGCGCTACCAGGCCGAGCGCCACGACCGCGGTGACGGCGCCGGCCCATGGGACCTCGGCCTTGCCTTCCTCGTCGACGGGTCGGCCTTCGGTCCCGAGGTGCA
>DASZYY010000052.1:0-5030 GCA_035545175.1 Mycobacteriales bacterium | reverse complement strand
CGGTCACTGACTCACTCACTACTGCGCCACCTGCGTGATCTCGTAAGGCACCGGCTGCTGCGCCTGGTGCGGGTGTTCCGGGCCGGCGTACACCTTCAGCTTGCTGGCCATCTGCCGGCCGAGCGTGTTGTGCGGAAGCATCCCCTTGATGGCCTTCTCGACCACCCGCTCCGGACGCTTGTCCATGAGCTCGCCGATCGGCGTCGACGTCAGACCACCCGGGAAACCGGAGTGCCGGTGGGCGAGCTTGTCGGCACGCTTGTTGCCGCTCAGCGCCACCTTGCTGGCGTTGACGATGATCACGAAGTCACCGGTGTCGAGGTGCGGGGCGAAGATCGCCTTGTGCTTGCCACGGAGCAGCCGGGCAGTCTGGCTGGCGAGCCGGCCGAGCACGACGTCAGTCGCGTCGATCACGTGCCACTGGCGCGTGACCTGGCCAGGCTTCGGTTGGAACGTACGCACAGGGGTGCCTTCTGCTTCGAGTCTCGACTTTTGTTGATGCCCATGCCCGTTGGGCGGACCGTACGAGGCTACCCGCGCCCCTGTTGAGGGGTCAAAATCCCGATCTGCGCTCCAAATGGGCCTTCGCGGCACCGTCTCCCGGGCCGTTTCGGGCACCCAGTCGCTCGGCGATCGCGGCCCGGTGGGGCTCGTCGACGTTTCCGCCGTACTTGAACTTGCCCGTCACCTCGTGGATCGCCAGCCGCAGCCCCCTGATCCCCGGGAGCTTCCGCTCGTGGACCGCCGGGTCGGCGTGCCCGCTGTTGGGCTCGAACACCCCGAGCTGGCGGCGCAGGATCGCCAGCTTGCCCTCGTCGTCGTCCACCACGGTGGCTTCGCAGCGCAGCTGGACGGCGGCGTAGTACGTGGTGGGAATCCCGGTAGCCGGGTCCTCGGTGCCGATCGCCTTCCACGCCGCCGGCACGTACGCCCAGTCCCCGGCGACGCTCAGCAGCACTGCCGGGTTCTCCTCGACCGCCCGCCAGATCGGGTTCGGCCTGGCGAGGTGGAGCACGACCTCGTCGCGCTCCAGCACGTACTGCGTCGGTACGACAACGGGCACGTCGCGGCCACGGCCGCTCGCGATGAGCTGGCCGAACGCTTGCGCCGCGACGAAGCCGCGCCACTCGTCGTCACCGGTCGTCGCGTCCCACGGGTGGACCAGCATCAGCCGGCCCGGACCCGGTCCACCCG
Source organism: Mycobacteriales bacterium (assembly GCA_035545175.1). Taxonomy (GTDB): domain Bacteria; phylum Actinomycetota; class Actinomycetes; order JAFAQI01; family JAFAQI01; genus DASZTV01. The sequence continues at coordinate 3,836 of DASZYY010000052.1, read as the reverse complement.
ACCCTCGTCCCACACCGGCTCGGGCGTCTCCGCGACCGTGCCGTCCGCACGGAAGACGACAAACCGGTCGAAGGACTTCGCGAACCACCGGTCATGGGTGACCGCGACCACCGTGCCCTCGAAGGAGTCGAGGCCCGCCTCGAGCGCGTCGGCCGAAGCGATGTCGAGGTTGTCGGTCGGCTCGTCGAGCAACAGCAAGGTTGCGCCGGACAGCTCGAGCAGCAGGATCTGCAACCGCGCCTGCTGACCGCCTGACAAGGTCTCGAACGTCTGCTCACCGGCGCGGGCGAGCTCGTAACGGTCGAGCACTCGCGCGGCCTGCTCACGGCCGAGCCCGTCGCGGTGCTCGTCGCCCTTCCAGAGGATGTCGAGCAGAGTGCGGCCGATCAGCTCCGGATGCTCGTGCGTCTGCGCGAACCATCCCGGCCGCACCCGAGCGCCCAGGCGCGCGGCGCCGCTGTGCGCAACCTGCGTCAGCGGCGTACCGGCGACCGGGCGGTGCTCCGCGTCCGGATCACTGCCGCCCGCGGCAAGCAGCCGCAGGAAGTGAGACTTCCCGGAGCCGTTGGAGCCGAGCACGGCAAGGCGCTCGCCGAACCACACCTCGAGGTCGAACGGCCGCATCAGACCGGTGAGCTCGAGCTTCTCGCACACCACGGCGCGCTTGCCGGTGCGCCCGCCGCGCAGCCGCATCGCCACGGCCTGCTGCATGGGGACGGCACGCGGCGGCCCTTCGCGCTCGAACCGGTCGAGCCGGGTGCACGCCGCCTGGTAGGCGCCGGCCATTCCGTCGTTGTACTCGGCCTTGGTCTTCATCCGCAGCACGAGGGCTTTGAGCTTCGCGTGCTCCTCGTCCCACCGCCGGCGTAGCTCCTCGAGCCGGCTGTTGCGCTCGGCGCGGGCTTCGGCGTACGACGCGAAGCCGCCGCCATGCACCCATGCGGTGTTGCCGGCAGCGCCCAGCTCGACGGTGACGATGCGGCTCGCGGTGCGCGCCAGCAGCTCACGGTCGTGGGAGACGAACAGAACCGTCTTGGGGCTGTCGAGCAGCGCCTGTTCGAGCCATCGCTTGCCGGGGACGTCGAGGTAGTTGTCCGGCTCGTCGAGCAGCAGGACCTCGTCGGGACCGCGCAGCAACGCCTCGAGCACGACCCGCTTCTGCTCGCCGCCGGACAGCGTCCGCACCTCACGCCAGCGCGCCTTCTCGAACGGGACCCCGAGCGCGGCGATGGTGCAGGTGTCCCACAGCACCTCGATGTCCCAGCCACCCGCGTCGGACCACTCACCGAGTGCCGACGCGTACTTCAGCTGCGTGGGCTCGTCCTCGTGCTCCATCATCGCGAGCTCAGCGGCGTCGAGCGCTGCGGCGGCGTCGCGGATTCGGGGCGGCGCCACCGACAGCAGCAGGTCTCGGACGGTCGTGTCGTCCCGCACCGAGCCGACGAACTGGCGCATCACGCCGAGGCCGCCGGAACCGGTGACGGTGCCGGAGTCCGGCGCAAGATCGCCGCTGACGATCTTGAGCAGCGTGGTCTTGCCGGCGCCGTTCGGCCCGATCAGGGCAGCCTTCTGGCCGTCGCCGACGCGGAAGGTGATCTCGTCGAGCAGCATCCGCCCGTCTGGCAGGGCGAAGCTCACCCGCTGCACGTCGACATGGCTCACCAAGCCAGTGTCGCAGCGAAGGCGAGTGGTTTACCCGCGCCGGTTTCGGGTGCGCTCGGATTGAGCCGCGAGGTCGCTGTCGGGCGGATAGTCCACCGCGACGAGAGTCAAGCCGTGCGGTGGCGCGACGTTCACCGCGGAGTCCCGGATCCGCGCTCGCAAGACCTCGGCCGGCCATTCGACCGGCTTGCGGCCGTCGCCGACGGCGAGCAGCGCGCCCACCATCGCGCGCACCTGGTTGTGACAGAACGCATCCGCGTGCGCCGCGATGACGACGACGTCCCCGACCCGGGTGACCTCGATCGCTCGCAACGTGCGCGTCGTCGTCGCACCTTCCCGCGGGCGGCAGTACGCCGCGAAGTCGTGCTCGCCGACGAGGCCTTGCGCCGCCGTATGCATGGCGGTCTCGTCGAGCGGCTTCTTCCAGACGACGGTGTCATGCCGGCGCAGCGGATCGGCGTTCCGATCGGCGACGCGGTACCGGTAGTGGCGCCCGCAAGCAGCGAACCTCGCATCGAAGCCCGGTGGCGCGGTGCGCACCGCCGTGACCGACACGTCGGCCGGGAGCACCCCGGCGAGCCGCCGTTGCAGCATCTCGGGATCCACCTCGGCGGCGAGGTCGACGTGCGCGACCTGGCCGGTCGCGTGCACGCCCGCGTCGGTGCGCCCGGCGACGGTGAGCGACGGCGACCCTTCGAGGCGCAGCACGGTCGCGATCGCCGACTCGATCGTCTCCTGCACGGTGCGTTGCCCGGGCTGCCGTGCCCAGCCGGCGAAGTCGGTGCCGTCGTAGGCCACATCGAGGCGCAGACGAACGAGCCCGCCGACCCCAGAAGGGGTGGCGGGCTCGTTCATGTCGTTGCTCCGACTCGACGGCGACGCGGGCGTCACTCCTTGGTCGAGTCACCCTCGTCAGCAGCCGGCGCCTCGTCCTCAGCGGAGGTCTCGACCTCGGCCGCCTGCTCGGCAACGTCGGCCTCGTTCGCTTCGCCGACACTCGGAGCCTCAGCTTCGGGCTCCGCAGCCGTCGGCTCGACCTCAGCCGCCTGCTCGGCGACGTCGGCGGCGTCAGCCTCCGGCACCACCGCGTCGTCAGCGCTGTCCGTCTCGCCCAGCACGTCGAGACCGGCGTCCTCATCGGTCGCCGCCTCGGCCGCGACTGCCGCTGCGGTCTCCGACTCGCCGGCGAGCTCAGCCGCCGCCTCCGCGGTCGCACCGGTCGGCTTGCGACGACGAGCGAAGCGGGTGCCGCGCGCGGCCTCCGCCTCGGAGACCGCCTGCTGACCGATCGTCTGGAACTCGACGAGCTCGATGACGGCCATCGGCGCGTTGTCGCCCTTGCGCGGGCCCAGCTTGGTGATCCGCGTGTAGCCACCCGCGCGGTCGGCGAACCCAGGACCGATCTCGGCAAACAGCTGGTGCACGACCGCCTTGTCACGGATGACGGTGAGCACCTGCCGGCGGGCGTGGATGTCGCCCTTCTTCGCGAACGTCACCATCCGGTCGGCGAGCGGACGCAGCCGCTTGGCCTTCGCGAGCGTCGTGGTGATCCGGCCGTGCTCGAACAGCGACGTGGCGAGGTTCGCCAGCAACAGCCGCTCGTGCGCCGGACTGCCGCCGAGGCGCGGACCCTTAGTGGGGGTAGGCATCTCAATCGCTCCTAGTGGCTCTTCTCGGGGTCCCCGCGGAGTTTCGAGCGGAGCGAGAAGAGTGGGTAGTTAGTACTGCTCGGTCTCGGCGAAACCGGCGTCGCCGTTGTCGTCGTAGCCCTGGTCGTAGTTGGCCATGACGGCGCTCGGGTCGAATCCGGGCGGGCTGTCCTTGAGCGCGAGACCCAGGCCGGCCAGCTTGCCCTTCACCTCGTCGATCGACTTCTGCCCGAAGTTGCGGATGTCCATGAGGTCCGCCTCGGAGCGGGAGACCAGCTCGCCGACCGTGTGGATGCCCTCACGCTTGAGGCAGTTGTACGAGCGAACGGTGAGGTCGAGCTCCTCGATCGGAAGCGCGAGGTCCGCCATGAGCTGCGCGTCGGTCGGCGACGGACCGATCTCCACACCCTCGGCGTTCTCGTCCAGCTCGCGGGCCAGGCCGAACAGCTCGACCAGCGTGTGGCCGGCCGACGCCATCGCCGTGCGCGGCGTGATCGAGGACTTGGTCTCGACGTCGACCACGAG
>DASZYY010000051.1:0-3344 GCA_035545175.1 Mycobacteriales bacterium | reverse complement strand
TTCGTCGCCACAAACATCCCGATGTTCTTCAGTCGCCTCGGCGGAGAGAACTACGACTTCCACGAGCTGGTCGGCGTATGGGTGACCATCGTCGGCATCGCGCTCCTAGTCCTGTCGCGTGCAGCTCGGGACTGGGTGCTCGCCGTTGCCGGACTCGCGGTCACCGGAGCCGGCATCGTCATGGCGGCGATCGGCTCGGTGACGTTCGGACCCGGGACCTCGACGTATGGCGTCTTCGATCGCAGCGGGTCGATCCTGCTGATCGCACTCGTCGGGGCAGCACTCGGTCTGGCCGGGCTCGTCCTGTACAGGAGCGAACGCAGCGAGCCGTGACCGACGATCTCAGCCATCCCACCGCCGACTTCGACGACGCGGTCCACCAGCCGACGCGGCTCGCGATCCTCGTCGTACTCCACGAGGCCGGCCGCGCCGATTTCGGCTACCTGAAGCGAACGCTCGATCTCACTGACGGAAACCTGGGACGCCACCTCGAGTCACTCGAGGGCAATGGACTGATCGAGCTGGCGAAGGGTTTCGAGGGCCGGCGACCACGAACGTGGGCGAAGCTCACCCCTCGCGGAAAGCGCGCCCTCGACGACGAGCTGAGCGCAATGCGCACCCTGTTGAAGCGCTTCGACCGCTAGAGGCATTCGTATGTGACATAGGTGTTGTGAATCGCGACACGCATGTCACATAGGCGTCGCGATTCGCGACACGCATGTCACATACGTGCGACGTGACACAACACCTATGTCACATGCGATACGGCGCTCAGCCGTGTAGCGGTCAGCCGGTGTAGCCCATTGGCATGAGGATCGACTTGAGCTCGCAGAAGGCGGCGAGGCCTTCAGGGCCGTCCTCGCGCCCGATGCCCGAGCACTTGTAGCCGCCGAACGGCGAGCCCATGTCGAAGGCGTACCAGTTGATGCCGTACGTGCCGGTGCGCACCTTCGTCGCGATCTCGTAGCCGTGGTCGACGTCCTGCGTCCACACCGAGCCGGCGAGACCGAAGTCGCTGTCGTTGGCGATCGCGACAGCCTCCTCCTCGGTGTCGTACGGCAGCAGCGACAGCACCGGGCCGAAGATCTCCTCCTGGGCGATGGTCATCTTGTTGTCGACGTCGGCGAAGACCGTCGGCGCGACGTACCAGCCGGTGTCCAGACCCGCCGGTCGCGTGCCGTCGAGCACGAGCCGCGCCCCCTCGGCCTTGCCCTTCTCGATGTAGCCCTCGACGCGGTCCCGCTGCCGCTCCGCAACCAGCGGGCCGAGCTGCGTCGCCGGGTCAGCGGGGTCGCCGACAACGAACATCTTGGCGGCCTCGGTGATCGCCTCGGTGATCTCGTCGTAGCGGTTGCGCGGTGCGAGGATCCGGGTCTGCGCGACGCACGCCTGGCCACTGTTCATCAGGCCGGAGAACGCGATCATGAACGCGCTCGATGCGAGGTCGACGTCGTCGAGCAGGATCGCCGCTGACTTGCCGCCGAGCTCAAGCGAGACCCGCTTGAGCCGCTCGGTCGCCAGCGAGCCGACGCGACGGCCGGCAGCCGTCGAGCCGGTGAAGGACACCTTGTCGATCCCCGGGTGGGTGACGAGGTACTCGCTGACCGCGCGGTCCGCCGGTACGACGGAGATGACGCCCTCGGGCACCCCGGCCTCGACGAGCAGGCCGCCGAGCATCAGCGAGTCGATCGGGGTCTCGGGCGCCGGCTTCAGCACGACCGTGCATCCGGCGAGCAGCGCCGGGATGACCTTGTTGATCGCGATGAACAGCGGGACGTTCCAGGGGATGATCGCGGCGACGACGCCGACCGGCTCACGGCGCACCTTGCTGATGCCGAACGCGCCGCTGCGCTGCTCTTCCCACGGGAAGGTCTCGGCGAGGTTGGTGAACACGTCGAGGGCGCCCTTCGCGGGCGTGTACATCATCATCTCGACCGTCGACGGCGGCGCACCCATCTCCGAGGAGATGACGTTCTTGTAGTCCTCGATCCGCTCGGCGAGCAGCTCGGCGAACCGGGCGATCACCTTCGCGCGCTCGGTCGGTGCGGTGGTCGGCCACGGGCCGTGGTCGAACGCCTGTCGGGCCGCGGCGACCGCCGCGTCGATGTCGGCCTCGACGCCCTCCGGCACCGTACCGACGACCTGCAGCGTGGCCGGCGAGCGCACCTCGAAGGTCTGGCTGGTCGACGGCGCGACCCACTTTCCGCCGATCAGCAGCTGGTCGTACGACGTCATTCCGCGCCCCTTGTTTTCTCTGAAGCTACGGCGTCCACGACTGTCGCGGCGCCCGCTTAGCCATTATGTGACGACCCGTCAGATTTGTCTTGGTCGGGTCCTTGGCCTCTGCACACATGAAGGTGCCATCGCTACCTTTTCGTCCATGAGAGCCACTTCCTCCGCAATAGGTCTCGCCGCACTCCTCGCCCTTGCCGGGTGTGGCGGAAGCAGCAGTGGAGGCGGCCCGAGCACGAGTCCTACTGCAGCTGCCACCGCCCCGGCGGACCAGGCCGCGGCGACCGCGGCCATCAAGACGACCTGGACCACGTTCTTTCACTCCGGCGCCGACCCGACGGCAGCCGCGGCACTCCTGGAGAACGGCGACCAGCTCGCCGGCGCGATCCGGGTCGCCACGAAGCTGCAGCACCAGCAGAAGATCAAGGAGGACGCCGAGGTCGTCAGCGTGGTCTTCACCAGCCCGACCGCCGCGACCGTGACCTACAACCTGCTCAGCCACGGCCAGTCGTTGCTGCCGAACGCGACCGGGACAGCCGTGCTCGTCGGCGGTCAGTGGAAGGTCTCGCAGCAAACCTTCTGCACCCTCGTCCTCCTCGGGGCGGGGAGCAAGAAGGTCCCCGGCTGCTCCTAACCTCCCCCGACCGGCCACCAGGCCGGGCCATATAGTCCGGAGCGCCCCCTTGCGTCCCGGAGGACCCCTTGTCCGGCTTCAACCTCGCCGACCTGTTCGAGCGGGTAGCCGACGCTGTCCCCGACCGCGAGGTCATCGTCTCCCCCGCCCGGCGCCTGACGTTCGCGCAGCTCGACGAACGCGCCAACCGGCTCGCCAACGTGCTGCTCGACCTCGGCATCGAGCGCGACGAGCACATCGGCCTGCAGCTGCTCAACGGCTCGGAGTACATCGAGGGGATGCTGGCGGCGTTCAAGATCGGCGCCGTCCCTGTCAACGTCAACTTCCGGTACGTCGAGGGCGAGCTCCGCCACCTCTATGACGATGCCGACCTCGTCGCCGTCATCCATCACCAGCAGTTCTCGCCCCGCGTCGCGGCGGTCATGCCGAAGGCCGTCACCGTCCGCAACCTCATCGTCGTCACCGAGACCTCCGGCGC
>DASZYY010000050.1:0-7895 GCA_035545175.1 Mycobacteriales bacterium | reverse complement strand
CGAGCCGGCCGACCGCGCCCCGGCGGCACCGGCCGGCGAAGCCGCCGCCCCGCAGCCCCGGATCGCGGCGCCCTCCGCGCCGGCCCCCGTCGTTGCTGAGCCGGAGCCGGAGCCGGCGCCGAGCGCGGCGTCGAGCGGTGGCGTCGACCTGTCGGCGCTTCGTCGACTGTGGGACAGCGTCCTGGATGCGGTGAAGACGCAGAGCCGGACCGCGCACGCGCTGATGCTCTCGTCGCAGATCGAGTCACTCGACGCCAACAACCTCGTGCTGGCGTTTTCCAGCTCGTCGCTCGCGTCGCGGTTCACCGCTGACGTCTCGCCGATCCTCACCCAGGCGCTGAAGGACATCGTCGGCGTCGACCTGCGGGTGTCCGCGACGGGCGGTGGCGCCCTGCCGCCCAAGCTTGCCGCCGAGGAGCCGGACAGTGCACCGGTCCACTCGCCTGCTCCGGAGATCACGGCCGACGACATGGCGGACTCCGACGACCTCGAAGGCTCGACGGACGCCGACCCCGAAGCCGCCGCGCTCGCCCTGCTCCAGGACGGACTCGGGGCTCAGGTCATCGGGGAAATCGACCAGAGCTGACGCCTGCCGTCACCCCCCAGCCGTAGGCTTCTGCGCATGCCTCCGCAGCCGAACATGCAGCAGCTCATGAAGCAGGCGCAGAAGATGCAGCGCGACCTGATGGCCGCGCAGGAGGAGCTGGCGCAGGCAACTGTCGAGGGCACCGCGGGCGGCGGTCTGGTCAAGGCGACGATGACCGGTGCCGGCGAGCTCAGCGCGCTGACGATCGACCCATCCGCGGTCGACCCCGAGGACATGGAGACGCTGCAGGACCTCGTCGTCGCAGCGGTCCGCGATGCGAAGCGCGCCGCGGACGAGCTGACCGCGTCGACAATGGGCCCGCTTGCCGGCGGTATGGGCGGCATGCTCGGCATCCCGGGCATGTAGGGGACCTACTTGTACGAAGGACCGGTTCAGGACCTCATCGACGAGCTCGGGCGGTTGCCCGGCGTCGGTCCGAAGAGCGCGCAGCGGATCGCGTTCCATCTGCTCGCGGCTGACCCGGCAGACGTACGGCGACTCGTCACCGCGCTGACCGAGGTCAAGGACAAGGTCCGGTTCTGCACGATCTGCGGCAACGTCGCCGAGGAAGAGCAGTGCCGCGTCTGCCGTGACCCACGTCGCGACCTGTCGGTGATCTGCGTGGTCGAGGAACCCAAGGACGTCGTCGCGATCGAGCGGACCCGGGAGTTCCGCGGGCGCTACCACGTGCTCGGGGGCGCGATCTCGCCGATCGAAGGCGTCGGGCCGGACGACCTGCGGATCCGCGAGCTGATGGCGCGGATCGCCGACGGGTCGGTCAAGGAGCTGATCCTTGCCACCGACCCCAACCTCGAAGGCGAGGCGACCGCGACCTACATCGCGCGGTTCGTGAAGGAGATGGACATCAAGGTGACGCGCCTTGCCTCCGGGCTTCCGGTTGGCGGAGACCTCGAGTACGCGGACGAAGTGACGCTCGGGCGGGCCTTCGAAGGACGCCGCGCCTACTCCTAGGGGCGGGCGCTGGGATAGATACCTCCGCGACTGAGGCTCCCCCTTCGGGCTCGCCGTTTACGTCGCTGCGGCACCTATCCCAGCGCCCGCGACGGGCGCGGCCGGGATTCGAAAAGTCGCCCTCGCTCTGGCCAATGGAAAAGGAGATCGTCGCAGGCGGGGCGGTCCGTATCCTTGATCCATGGCTCTCGTCGTCCAGAAGTACGGCGGGTCGTCGGTCGGTGACGCCGAGCGCATCAAGCGAGTGGCACAACGGATCGTCGATGCGCGCCGTGCGGGCAATGACGTCGTCGTTGTCGTGTCTGCGATGGGCGACACCACCGACGAGCTGCTCGACCTCGCCCAGCAGGTCTCGCCGCTGCCGCCGCCGCGCGAGCTCGACATGCTGCTCACCTCAGGTGAGCGGATCTCGATGGCGCTGCTCGCCATGGCCATCGCGAACCAGGGGTTCGAGGCACGGTCGTTCACCGGCTCGCAGGCCGGCGTCATCACCGACTCCAGCCACGGCAAGGCGCGGATCATCGACGTCACGCCGGGCCGGATCACCGACGCCCTGGCCGGCGGGAACATCTGCATCGTTGCCGGGTTCCAGGGCGTCTCGCAGGACACGAAGGACATCACCACGCTCGGCCGCGGCGGTTCCGACACCACCGCAGTCGCCCTCGCCGCCGCGATGAACGCGGACGTCTGCGAGATCTACACCGATGTCGACGGGGTCTACTCCGCCGACCCGAGGATCGTCGGCACCGCGCGCAAGCTCGACCGCATCTCCTACGAGGAGATGCTCGAGATGGCGGCGAGCGGCGCCAAGGTCCTGATGTTGCGTTGCGTCGAGTACGCCCGCCGTTACGGCGTACCGATCCATGTGCGCTCCTCTTTCTCTGACCGTGAGGGCACGTGGGTCGTCGGCATCCCCGAGGAGGAACTGGTGGAGCAGGCGATCATCTCCGGTGTCGCCCACGATCTGTCCGAGGCGCGAGTCACGGTCGTCGGGGTACCGGACAAGCCGGGCGAGGCCGCCGGGATCTTCCGCGCCATCGCGGACGCCGGCGTCAACATCGACATGATCGTGCAGAACGTCTCCGGCTCGACCGGCCGAACCGACGTGTCCTTCACGCTGCCGAAGGCCGACCTGCAGGCGGCGATGCAGGCGCTCGGCAAGGTGCAGGACACGATCGGCTTCGAGACGCTGAACTCCGACGACCACGTCGGCAAGGTCTCGCTGGTGGGTGCCGGCATGCGATCCCACCCCGGGGTTTCGGCGACCTTCTTCGAGGCGCTCGCGTCGGCCGGGGTCAATGTCCAGAACATCTCGACCTCGGAGATCCGGATCTCCGTCGTGTGCCAGGACACCGACGTCCCCGCCGCGGTCCGCGCGGTTCACGAGGCGTTCGGTCTCGACGACTCCGCAGGCGCCCCCGCCGTCGTACACGCCGGGTCCGGCAGATGAGAGACACCCCACGAAATTCTTCGCTTCGCTCACGATTCCGCGGGGGCCTCGAATGAGAGTCGGCGTTGTCGGCGCCACCGGCCAGGTCGGTGGCGTCATGCGCAAGCTGCTCGCCGAGCGCAGCTTCCCGGTCGAGGAGATCCGCTACTTCGCCTCGGCTCGTTCGGCCGGTACGACGTTGCCGTGGCAGGGCGCTGACGTCGTCGTCGAGGACGTCGCGGTCGCGGACCCGAGCGGGCTCGACATCGCGCTGTTCTCAGCAGGTGCGAGCACCTCACGGGCGCAGGCCGAGCGCTTCGCCGCCGCGGGCGTGACGGTCATCGACAACTCGTCGGCCTGGCGGATGGATCCGGATGTGCCGCTCGTCGTCAGCGAGGTGAACCCGCAGGCGATCGACGAGGCGCGCAAGGGCATCATCGCGAACCCGAACTGCACCACGATGGCCGCCATGCCGCCGCTACAGCCGCTGCACGCGGAAGCCGGACTCGCCCGACTGGTGGTGAGCACCTACCAGGCGGTGTCCGGCAGCGGGACCGCCGGAGTCGACGAGCTCGACAAGCAGGTTCGGCAGGTCTTCGACCGCGCGAGCGAGCTGACCCACGACGGTGAGGCGGTGTCGTTCCCGCATCCCGAGAAGTACGTCGCGCCGATCGCGTTCAACGTGCTGCCGATGGCCGGCTCGATCGTCGACGACGGCGAGTTCGAGACCGACGAGGAGAAGAAGCTCCGCAACGAGAGCCGCAAGATCCTCGGCATTCCCGACCTCGCGGTATCGGGCACCTGCGTGCGGGTTCCGGTGTTCAGCGGTCACTCGCTGTCGATCAACGCCGAGTTCTCCCGCCCGCTACCGGTGAGCCGCGCGCGCGAGCTGCTGGCTTCCGCGCCGGGCGTCGTGCTCACGGATGTGCCGACCCCGTTGATGGCCGCCGGCAAGGACCCGAGCTACGTCGGCCGGCTGCGTCAGGATCCAGGAGTCGCGGACAACCGGGGACTCGTCCTGTTCGTCAGCAACGACAACCTGCGCAAGGGTGCCGCCCTCAACGCCATCCAGATCGCGGAGCTGCTCGTCCGCTAGCTGCGCCGCCAGCTCAACAACGGGCCGGTGAGCGCGTCGAGCATCTGCGCGGAGTCCACCGACTCCGCCGGGGACAGCGGACCCTTGCCGTCGACCTTCAGCGCGAACTCCACGAGTGCGAGTGCGGTGAAGGCATAGACGTCGTTGACGTCGACGCTGACAGTCGCGGTCTGGCTGCCCCGGGTCGCGGTCGCCGAGACCGTCGCCTTGGCGCTGGCCCGCATCTCGTCGGTCGGGCCTTCCGGCATCCGCTCGACCAGGCGGCGAAGAAGTGGCGCGCTGAGCTTCAGCATCGGGCCGGTGGCCGGGCCCATGACGGGCGCGATCGCGCGGGCGGCCTTCGAGACGGTGACGTTCGCTGTGACGGTCGCATCACCGGCCCAGCGGCCCGTCGTCAGCACGTCGCCCAACGGCACCTGAAGCGCCGGCCGTCCGTTCACTGTCGATCGCCGGATCTGCGGGTTGCCCTGCGCAAGGACCGCGCCGAGCGCGCTGCGCGCCGTACCTCGGGTCGGCTTCATGCCCTTGAGCGAGTAGCCGATGTCGATGCGCTCCGGCTTGCCGTCGAGCATCGAGGCCGCCACCGAGGCGGCGCAGTCACTCGGAACGTAGTCATAGCCGCACGCCGGGACGACCGCGGTTACGGCGCTGCTGTGGGTCTCGTAGGCCCAGGTCATGAAGTCAGGCTCGCCGGTGGAGTCGATGTAGTGCACGCCCGCCGCGACGGCCGCGTCGACTACGGGCCGTCCGAGCAGCTCGAACGGGCCGACGGTCGACACCACGAGGTCGAGGCCCGCCATGAAGCGGTCGAGCGCAGCGCGATCGGTCGTGTCGACGACCACCCGCTCGGCGCCGTCCGCGGCGTCGACCCGTGACAGCCGGTCGGCCGACCGGCCGCCGAGGCGGACCGGGATCTCGCGCAACGCGAACTCCGTGGCAGTCAGCCGTCCTGTGTATCCGGTCGCCCCGAGCAAGCCGATCTTCCGCATGCCGGACATCCTGCCGCAAGCCCGGTTGGGCCGCTTGGCCTGTTTCGGTCGGCGATGGGTAGGGCAGCATCGTGGGTTATGACACGGGGGAGAGTTGTGCGCCGAATGTCGTGACGGAGCGCGCAGAGCTGATCGTCGGAGCGCACGCCTCCGCGGTGCGGGTGGCCCGGGTATTCGTCGAGCGGGAGACGATCGCGCGCGGGGCCTCGAACGTGATCGACGACGTCGCCTTGGTCGCGGCAGAGCTGATCGCGAACGCGATCCAGCACGGTGCTCCCCCCGTGGTGGTTGCCGTCGACGGCGACGCCGACCTGATCCGGGTCGAGGTGAGCGACGCGAACCCGCGTCCGCCCGTCCAGCCGGCGGTGAACCCGACGAACATGACGGGTCGGGGCCTGGTGCTGATCTCAGCGCTCGCTGCTCGCTGGGGTGTCGAACCGCGGTCACCTGACGGGAAGATCGTCTGGGCCGAGCTGACAGCTGCTCGCGACATCGACGACGAGACCGCTGACGTCGACATCGACCGGCTGCTGGCGAGCTGGCCCGACTCCCACGATCTCGTGGGCGATCCGCGCTTCACGGTCGTTCTGGGAGACGTGCCGACGGATCTGCTGATCGACGCCAAGTGCCACATCGACAACCTGGTCCGCGAGTTCAGCCTCGCGGCCTCGGGGCCAGAGATCGGCGACGCTCCCGAGCACCTTGCTCAACTGATCCAGACCGTGGTTCACGGCTTCACCGAAGCGCGGGACGCCATCAAGCGGCAGGCCCTCGCGGCCGCACGGAGAGGCGAGAGCCGCACGAGGTTGGTGCTCGACCTTCCGGCGAGTGCAGCTGACGCCGGCGAGGCCTACCTCGCCGCGCTCGACGTGGCCGACTCCTACGCCCGGGCCGCCCGGCTGCTCACCTTGGAGACTCCGCACGTCCATCGTCTCTTCCGGCGCTGGTACGTCGAGGCAGTCGTTCGCCAGGTCCGAGACCTCTCCGCCGGCCGCGAGTCGATGCCGGTGGTCGCATTCGAGGTGCGGATGATCGATGAGATCCAGCGTCTTGCGACCTTGCAGCGGATCACCGACCGCGCGGCGCGGTTGCAGCGGGTCACTGCAGCGTTGGCCCGCGCGCGCACCCCAGAGGACGTCGCGGCCGTCGTCGTCTCGGAGGGTGTGATCGCCTTGGGGGCCGCGGGTGGCGGTCTCCTCGTTCCCGCCGAGGACGGCGAGCACATCGCGGTTCCCGGTGCGGTCGGCTACGGCGAAGAGCTTGTCGGTGCGCTGCGCGAGGAGCGGCTGGACGCACCGTTGCCCGCGGCGACCGCATTGCGGACCGGCGAGCCGGTATGGCTCGAGTCACGAGCCGAGCGGGATCGGCAGTACCCGATGTTGCGCGGCTTCGAGGGGGCGACCGTGTCGATGTGCGCGGTGCCGCTCAGTGCCGGCGGTCGCGTTCTCGGCGCTCTGCGCTTCAGCTTCTCCTCGCGCCGGTTGTTCGACGACGACGAGCGCGAGTTCGTTCTCGCCCTCGCTGCGCAGACCGCCCAGACGTTGCAGCGCACCGAGATGTACGCCGCGGAGCGACAGGCGGCCTTGAACCTTCAGCGTGCTCTGCTGCCGGAGCGGACGGCGCCGATCCCCGGCTGGAGCGTCGCGGCGCACTACAGCCCGGCCGGACAGGTGGAAGCCGGTGGCGACTTCTACGACGTCGTGCCGCTGGCCGACGGTCGGGTCGCGGCGATCGTCGGAGACGTGATGGGGCGAGGCGTCGAGGCGGCGGCGGCTATGGCGCAGACCCGCGCGATGATTCGCGCCTACGCCGTCGACGATCCTGACCCCACATCGGTGTTGACCAAGGTGGATCACTACTTCCAGGTGCTCGAGGGCGTGCAGCTCGTCACCGCGCTGTACCTGCTGATCGACACGACGAGCGGTGAGGTGCTGATTGCGACCGCCGGCCATCTGCCGCCGATCATCGCCCGGCCAGGCGACGGCGCGGGGCTCGTTTCGGTGGAGGTCGGGGCGCCGTTCGGACTCGATGCCGGCCCCCGGCAGACGACCGCGCTGTGCCTTCCGCGAGGAACCGGTCTCGTGGCCTTCACCGACGGTCTCGTCGAGCGTCGCGGCGAAGACATCGATGTCGGGACTGAAGCGATCTTGTCGCGGATCCGGTCCGCCGATGAGATCCCCGATGCGTGGAGTCTGCTGTCGCGGGTGGTCAAGGCTGCTCCCGCGGGCGGGCAGGATGACGACGTCACCGTGCTGGCCTTGTTCCGCCACTAGCCGCGGACCAGTTGCCCCCGAGCAGGTCGCGAACCTCGGCGAGCGCCTCGATGTGCGCTCGGACCTCGCCTGGCGTGACGCCGGGCGCGTGGACCCGCAGGTTGAGGCAGTCGGCCCCGACGGCGTCCGCTTGTGCGGCGAGTGTCTCGGCTATGGCAGCCGCGTCGCCGCTGGCCAGCTGGTCCTCACCCCAGTGCTCGATGGCGCCCGCAGCCGCGTAGCTCCGGTAGAGCTTCAGCTGGTCTTCCTGGCGCTGGGCGGATGGTGCGCCCGGCGCGGCGCGGCGAATCAGCACAACGGGTCCCTCGCCACCCGCATCGCGATAGACGGCGGCCAGCTCGCGGCACCGCGCGACCGTGGTCAGCGAGTCGAACAGCAAGCCCACCCCGGCCGCCGCCGCCCGGCGGCATGCCGCCGCGCTCATCGCTGCGCTGACCAGCGGAACCGGGTTCGTCGCGCAGCGCGCGATCGCCGGATCGTCGGGGAGCGGGCCCGGATCGCGGCCGAGCAGCATGCCGCTGACGGTCGCCATCGCCTCGGCGAAGCGAGC
>DASZYY010000049.1:0-6984 GCA_035545175.1 Mycobacteriales bacterium | reverse complement strand
GTGCGGTCTCACCGGCGTCGCTAGACGCTGCCGATCGCGACGACGTGCGTCGGACTGGTCGGGTGGACATCGGCGCGTTCACTGCTCACCGCGAACGCCGTCGTCTGCGACAGCGGCACCGAAAGCGGCGAGGAGCCGGAGGTCGCGCCGGCCGAGACGAACTCGGTGAGAGGGATCGGCGCACGGCCGCGAGGAAGCTGCCACAGCACGTACGTGCGTCCGTGGGCGGGGCGGCTCATGGCAACCGGCTGCATGCGTGCCACCCCGTCGATCACGACGACCGTCGCACGGTGCACGCCGTCCTTGGACCGCAACGGGATCGTCGAGCATGGTTGCGCTGTGGCGCAGCTCGCGATGGCAATCTCGTGGGACCCGCCGCCGGATGACCCAAGGACCTGCGAACCGGTGACCGCGGCGCCTGCGATCACCACGACGCCGGCCGCCGCGGCGAGCAGTCGCTGGGAAACCCGAACCCGGTGAGGGCGGCGGCTGTCGATCGAGGTGACCGGGGTGTCCTCACCGAACAGCCCGCCGCGGATCGCAGACCATCCGGGGGCTGTGTCGGACTCGTCGTCGGCGACGGCCGCCAGGTGGGCGGCGGTAAGGGCGTATGCGTCGAGCTCGGCCCGGCAGTCCGCGCAGTTGGCGAGATGCGCGAGGATCTCCGCTTCCTCGGCGGGGTCGAGCGCGTTGAGTGCGTGCCCGGCGAGCAGTTCCTGCCAGCCGGTGTGGTCGTCAGCGTCGCGGCTCATCGGGTCTCTTCCGTCGCGCCGAGGCTCGGCGCGAGCGTGTCGCGCAGCCGGCGCATGGCGTGCAAGGTCCGGCTCTTGACCGTCCCGAGCGGCAGGCCGGTCATCTCGGCAATCTGAGTCTGGGTGAAGCCGCCGTAGTAGGCGAGCAGAAGGACCTCGCGGTGATCTCCGGACAGTTCGCGCAGCGCGGCGCGCGCCTGCATGGCCCGCAGGCTTTCCCAGGCGACATCATCGGGGCCGGGGATGGCCGCGGCGATCTCGGCTTGGGCGGGGCCGAGGCGCTCGGCGCGGCGGCGCTCCTCGTGGCGGACCATGTCGACCGCCTTGTGGTGGGTGATGCCGAGCAGCCAGGTGCTGAGAGCACCGCGCCGAGGGTCGTAACCGGACCCTTGCCACAAGGCGAGGAACACCTGCTGGGTGACGTCCTCGGCGAGGTGGGCGTCGGCGAGGATGCGGCGGGCCAGCCGATAGCACGCCGGGCCATACCGGTTGTAGATCGCCTCGAGCGCGATCTCGCTGCCCCGGGCGACCTCACGCAGCAGGACCGCGTCCTCTTGGGCTTCGGGGCGCACCTGCCGCCCGTCTGCGTTGTGTGACGTCAGCACAACCGAGATTCGCGATTCGCGGTTGATCGGATCACCTCGCGTTGTCGTTGACCCGCTGGTCCCGGTCGCGACGGAAGTGATCCGAACCGCGGGCAATGACGAAACCCCCTCGTGGTACGACACCGTGCGGCAGTTCTCGGGGCAGCGGCCGGTCTCGGTCCGAGCGGTGACTTGCTGGACGGCAGCTGCGGCTGGGAGCCCAGCGCGAGCCCGGTCGCGGCCTCGGTCTGACCGATCAGCGACATGAGCTCACTTGTCGGTACCGGCAGGGACCGGGCCTATCGCGCGGTCGTGCGGTTCGCGCTTGGCCTGTTCCGTTGCTTGGGGTTCCGGTTCGACCTGCGCGGCGCCGAGCACATCCCCGAGCGTGGCGGGGCGGTGCTGGCCGCCAACCACGTCAGCTACCTCGACTTCATGTTCGTCGGTCTGCCGGCGCATCTGCGGGGCCGGCGCCTGGTGCGGTTCCTCGCGAAGAAGTCCGTGTTCGACAGCCCGCTCACCGGCCGGCTGATGCGGGCAATGGGACACATCCCGGTCGACCGTTCCGCAGGCGCCGGGGCCTACCGCGAAGCGGTGCGGGCCCTGGCGTCCAGCGAGCTCGTCGGTGTCTTCCCGGAGTCCACCATCTCCCGGTCGCTGCTGCCCAGAACGCTGAAATCAGGAGCGGCAAGAATGGCGCTGGCCGCCGACGTCCCACTCATCCCGGTCGTGGTCTGGGGCGGCCAGCGGCTCTGGACCGCCGGCCGCCTGCCACGGCTGCGCCGCCGCCTCCCGATCCACGTCTGGGTCGACCCGCCCATCCGCCGCAGCCCCGGTGACGCGCCGGACACGTTGACACAGGCGCTCGCTGTCCGCCTCGACGCGATGGTCGAGGAGGTCATCAGCCGCTACCCCAAGCCCACCAAGCCAGGTGCATGGTGGCTTCCTGCCCGCGCCGGCGGTTCCGCGCCGGCACCCGAGCTCGCCGCGGCCGCAGAGCTTGCCGCCATCGCGGGACACCGCCGGCGCCGGTGAGCAACCTGGCCCGCCTCGATCAGCCGAGCGCACCCAGCCTCGTGGTTCACGAGCCGACGGCAACCGTCCGCGCGGTGGCGATCGTGCTGCCCGGCGGCAAAGCCGACAGCTATGACCTCGCCCGCTCCCGGCAGCTCGCCATCGTGCGGATGGCGCCCTTTGTGTCCGCCCTGCGCCGCGACGGTGAAGCGCATGGGCTCGCGGTCTGGCTCGTGCGCTACCGCTATCGGGGGTGGAACGGACCCGAGGCCTGCCCGGTCGATGACGCGTGTGCGGCGCTGTACCAGGCCCGGCAGCGCTACGGCGGCGTCCCCATGGTCACCGTCGGGCACTCGATGGGCGGACGGGCCGCGCTGCGGGTTGCCGGCGAAGACCACGTGCGCGGCGCCGTGGCGTTGGCGCCGTGGCTGCCCGACGGCGAACCCGTCATGCAGCTTCGCGACCGACAAGTGCTCATCGCGCACGGCAGCCTCGACCTCGTCACCAGCCCGCGCGCCTCACGTCGCTACGCGGACCGCGCCCGCAGCGCGGGCGCCAGCATCGAGTACCGCTCGATTCCCGGCGAGACCCACCCGATGCTGCTGCGACCACGAACCTGGCATCGGCTCGCCAGCCGCGGCGCCCTCACCATCCTCGGATTGCCATCCTCCGGGCCTTGAACTGATCCGAAACGCCCGCCGCGGCGAACAACCATGCGAGGTACGCCACAACCGTGGCGATGAAGCGTTGGGAGTGCCCCATGGGTGAGTTCGGACCTTGGCATCTGTTGATCGTGGCTGGCGTCTTCGTGCTCCTGTTCGGGGCCAAGCGGTTGCCCGACGCGGCCCGGTCGCTGGGCCGCTCCGCGCGGATCATGAAGACGGAGCTGCGTTCGTTGCACGACGACGACCCCGCCGTGGTCACCGCCACGCCCGCTCGGCCGGCTGAGCCCGTCGCCCGCTGATCGCCAACACGTGAGACTGCCCCGTCCGGCCCGCGCCGGTGTCACGGCGCCGCCGGACGGGCGGATGTCACTCGAGCAGCATCTACGAGAGCTGCGTCACCGGGTAGGTGTCTCGATCGCCGCGGTCGTCGCCGCGACAATCCTCGCCTACGTTTTTCACCACCTGCTGATGCGCGGTCTGACCCACCCTTACTGCACCCTGCCGGACGGCTACCGGCTCGTGCAGGACCGCTGCTCTCTAGTGGTCACCGGCGTGCTCGACGCGTTCACGCTGACCCTCAAGCTGTCGCTGTACGTCGGGGTGATCCTGTCCTCCCCGGTCTGGCTCTACCAGATCTGGCGGTTCATCACGCCTGCGCTCTACGCCCACGAGCGCCGCCACGCGCTCACCTTCGTCGCCGCGTCGATGGGCCTGTTCGCCCTTGGCGGGTTGTTCGCCTGGCTCACCTTGAGCAAAGGCCTGCACTTCTTGCTCGGCTTCGCCACGGGCAGCATCAGCTCGCTGCTCACCTTCGACAGCTACCTGTCCTTCGTGACGGCGATGGTCCTCGTCTTCGCCGTCTCTTTCGAGTTCCCCCTGCTGGTCGTGATGCTCAACCGCGTCGGCGTCATCTCAGCGCAGCGACTGCGGTCCTGGGCGCGCGCCATCATCTTCGGCATCGTGGTGTTCGCCGCGGTCGCCACACCCAGCCAGGACCCCTTCACCATGCTGGCCCTCGCCGGTCCGATGTGCCTGCTGTTCGGGGTGGCGCTGCTGGTTGCCAGCGCACACGACCGCCGACGCGACCGGCGCCTGGCCGCCTCGCCGTACGGCGCGCTGGCCGATGACGAGCTGGCGTCGCTGGACTCAACCGCGGACCTCGGAGCGTGACGCTGTGATCGGCAACCTGGGTCTGCTCGAGCTACTCGTGATCGCCGCAGCCGGGCTGCTGCTGTTCGGGCCCGATCGGCTTCCTCGCGCGGTCGCCGAGGCCGTCCGGGTGTTGCGCCAGGTGCGCCAGGTCGCGCGCAGCGCCATCCAGGACGTGAAATCCGAGCTCGGTCCCGAGCTGGCCGACCTCGACGTCGCGTCATTGCACCCGCGCCGCCTCGCCCAAGCCGTCTTCGACGACGAGCCAACGATGTCGGCGCAGCCGGAAAAGTTTGTCGGTCGAGAGGTGATCTGAAACCGCGTCGGCGACGAACCACCTGCGATCGATCGACAACGCGATCGTCGATGAGGAGGCAACGTGTCAGATTCATTGGACGGCCCAGATTCGTTGGACGGACCAGTGCCGGGTGACGTGAGGCTCGTCGACCTCATGGAGGAGTCTCAGGACCTCCATGCGGATGCGATGCGAGCTGGTCATGACCAGCTCAAGGACTACGTCGCAGCGGCGAAGGAGTCATCCTTCGAGCGTTCCCGGGGCATCGGTGCCGGGGCGATCGTCGCCGGTGCGGCCGGTGCGGCCGTGCTCGGTTCGGCGCTGCCGGCGTTCGCGTCGGGCAACCTCGATGTGCAGGTGCTGCAGACAGCCGCCTCGATCGAGAACCTCGCGGTTGCGACCTATGGAGTTGCGCTCGGCTTGGACTTCATCGGCGGCAGCTCCGCCAACGGCGTCGTGAAGGCGTTCGCGCAGATGACCATGAAGCAGCATCAGGACCACGCGATGGGCTTCAACGCCGCGATCAAGCAGCTCGGCGGCAAAGAGCAGCACAAGCCGGACCCGAAGTACCTCGCCTACGTCAACTCACAGAAGCCGAAGCTGACCAACGCCGGAGCCGTCGTCGGTCTGGCGATCGCTCTGGAGGACGTCGCGGCGCAGACCTACACCAAGAACGTGTCGCAGGTCTCCACCGGTGACCTGCGCCAGCTCTTCGCCGGTGTGGCCGGCGTCGAGGCGCAGCACAAGGCGATCCTGCTCGCCGTCCAGGCTCTGGTTGCCGGCGGCGCCCCGCAGCTGATCGCGTTGCCGCCGAAGCTGAACAAGCTGCCGAAGGCAGCGGGCAGCGTCGGGTTCCCGGACGCGTTCTACCCCACCAAGTCGGCCTCCCCGGCCAGTGAAGGAGCCGTCAAGTGAACGCCCGCGACAACGACCCGATCGCGATCTCAGAGCGTGAGCTCACCTCGATGACCAGCGACCTCAAGGACATGCACGAGGACTCGATGGTGCAGGTCCGCGACAACATGGCGTCGCTCACCGACCGGCTCGCCGGCATCGCGCAGTCCCAGGCCAGCCGCCGCAGCCTGCTGGTCGGCTCGCTCGCGGTGGCCGGCGTCGGCGTCCTCGCGGCCTGCGGCAGCAACAGCAGCGGCGGCAAGTCGGCTGGCCCGTCGACGAACCCGCCCGGTGGTTCGTCGCCCTACATGGGCGATCTGAAGGTGGTCGCACTCGCCGCGGCGCTGGAGAACCTCGCCGTCGCGGGGTACGGCCTCGTGCTGGCCAACGCCGGCAAGGGTGCCTACGGCAAGGTTCCGCCGGCGATCGCGGAGTTCGCGACCGTTGCGCAGAAGCAGCACAAGGATCACGGCGCGGCGTGGAACTCGGTGCTCAAGGGCGCCGGGCTTCCGAAGGTCACCGGCACACCGCTGACCATCGCCCCGCAGGCGGTCTCGGCGTTGAAGTCCGCGAAGACCCTCGGTGACGTCGCCAAGGTCGCCCAAGGCCTGGAAAGCGCAGCCGCACAGACGTACGTCTTCGCCGCTGCGAACGTGGCAGACCCAGGAGGCATCGCGACCGCGGCGTCGATCGCACCCGTCGAGGCGATGCACGAAGCCATCCTGCTGTTCGTCCTCGGCCAGTACCCGGTGCCGAACTCCGACATCGGGATCTCCGGTGCGGTCCAGCCCTCCGCGCTGACCGCGTAGTCGAACGATGACCCGGACCCGGCGCCTCGCCCTGTCAGCTCTCCTAACCGCGATTCCCCTCGCGGCATCCGGCTGTGGGGGCACGACCTCACAGGGCGCCGGGTCCGGCCAACCGGCGGGAACCACAGGCTCCGCTCATCGGGTGGTCATCTCCGACTTCGCCTTCCACCCGTCGACGCTCACCGTCCCGGCTGGCACCAAGGTCACCTTCGTCAACGAGGACAGCACCGTCCACACCGCGACAGGCTCAGGCGGCTTCGACTCCGGCAACCTCCAGCACGGGCAGAGCTACACCTACACGTTCACCAAGGCCGGCACCTACAACTACATCTGCACCATTCACCAGTACATGCACGCCACCGTCGTCGTCACCGGGAAGTAGAGCGCGGCGAAACGGCCGGTAGGCAGAGACCGCGGTTCCCCGGACGTCATCCGCGCGGCGCTCCGGTTCCGGAACCGGTCCACGCTTCCAGTCTGCCCGCGACCACGCATCGGCGCTCGATCGGCAATGATGCCGACATGACCGAAGGCGCACTGGAGCAGGCGATCCGGACCGGATCGCTCGGGTCGTTCTGGGCGAAGCTGCAGCCGAATGTCCCCGCAGTCATCTCGCCGGAGGCGGTGGCGACCTTCGAAGACCTCAACCACCGCGCCAACCAGATCGTGCGGATGCTGCGCGCGGCGGGCATCGAGTACGGCGACAGCGTCGCGCTGCTGTGCTCCAACCGTCTCGAGTTCCTCGAAGTCACCCAGGCGATCAACCGCTCCGGACTACGCCTCACGCCGATCAACTGGCACGTCACCGCCGAGGAAGCGGCGTAC
>DASZYY010000048.1:0-7601 GCA_035545175.1 Mycobacteriales bacterium | reverse complement strand
GCACGACACCCAGAACGTGATGGAGGACCTGATGAAGCGCTCGGCGATTGCTGCCGCGCTCACCGCGACCGCGCTGTTCGGCTCCGCCTCGGGCGCGCTCGGGGCTGCCTCGGCTCCCCGGCACAGCTCGATCTTCGCCGGTTACGAGGTGTCCAAGCCGAAGAAGCACATCAAGAACGTCTCGGCGACCTTCGTCGTTCCCACGATCACCTGCCAGCACAAGTTCGGCGGGGTCGGGCCATCGGTCCTCGTCTACTCGAACGTGAACTCCGCGACCGGAACGCATCGGACGTCGGGTGGTGGCATCGGCGTCGCCTGCGAGAACGGCAATGCGTTCTACCAGTCGGTGTTCATCGTGAATGACAAGACGGTGCAGAGCGGGTTGATCACGCTCTCGCCAGGTGACGTGGTCGTTGTTTCGGTCGCCGTCACTCTGAGCGGCACCAACGTGACCATCGACGACACCACCACCGACGTATCGAAGTCGCACACCGGAGCAGGCAAGGTCGCCACCCAGACGTTCATCGGCGACAACAGCGTGAACGTCGACGGCGTCAGCGGCAAGCTCAACCCGTTCACCAAGACGCACGTCACCAACGTCGTCATCGACGACAGCCCGCTCGGCTCGAACCACCCGCACCGTTACGTGTGGGTTCGCGGCGACACCACGCTCGTGACGGCGAGTCCGCTGACCTCAGATGAGAACTTCAGCCTGACCTTCCGCAGCAGCTGACTGCCCTAGCCACCCAGGAGGCGTCGGACCGCGCCGGCGCGACGTGACGGTCTGCCGGTCCGGGTCTCGGACCGGTCCGCGGCGGACATCAGCGCCGTCATCGCGGTGATGCCGGCCCAGCGAAACGGCTCCGGCTCCCACTGTCGCGAGCGATGTCCCACCCACGGCAGCCTGGTACGGTCCGTGTCCCGACCGAGGATCAGGTCGGCGAGCGTGCGTCCCGCCAGGGCGGAGCTCGCGACCCCGTCGCCGACGTACCCACCGGCCGCTGCCAGGCCGGTTGACCGGTCGAAGCAGACCGACGGCATCCAGTCACGCGGGACGCCGAGGACGCCGCCCCAGCGGTGGGTGACGGCGGTGTCGGCGGTCGCCGGGAACAGCTCGTGGAGCACGGTTTGCAGGGCGGCGTGCGTCCGTGAGTACCCGGCTGTGCCATCGGTGTGAGATCCGAACCGGTACGGCGCGCCGCGCCCGCCGAGGACGATCCGGTCGTCGGCGGTCCGCTGCGCATAGATGATCAGGTGACGCTCGTCGGTGACCGTCTCGCGCCCGCTCCAGCCGATCGAGTCCCAGGCCGGGCTCGGCAGCGGCTCGGTCGCGATGACAAGAGACCGGATCGGCGCCAGCGATCGGCGGCATCCGGGAAGCTCGCAGGTGTAGCCCTCGGTTGCGCGGACGATCACCTCGGCTCGCACCAGTCCCAGCGGAGTGTCGACTCGTCCCGGGTGCAGGCCGCACGCAGGAGTCCGCTCGTAGATCGCACCCCCGGCGGACTCCACCGAGCGAGCGAGGGATCGCACGAGCTTGCCGGGATGTAGCGCCGCGCAGTGCGGGTCGAATACGGCGCCATCGACGCCTGGGACATTCACGCGCGCGCGGGCGGCCGCCGCCGGTAGCCATCCGTCGCTGCTGTGCAGCCGGGCCACCTGTGCGGCACCGCGCGCAAGGGTCACCGTGCCGCCACGCACGTAGTCGACGTCGTGAGCGGCACACCACGTGCCCACGTCGGCGACGGTGGAGCGCAGGGCGTCTCGCATCCGGCCGGCGGCGTCGGCGCCGTAACGTGACTCGAGCCGGGCCCACGAGACCGGAAACAGCGCGGAGCACCACCCGCCGTTTCGACCGGACGCGCCCCATCCGGCGATCTCGCGTTCGAGGATGACCACGCGAAGCGTCGGGTCGTGTCGCAGCAGATGATGCGCGGTCCACAACCCGGTGAACCCGGCGCCGACGATCGCGACGTCGGCGGACAGGTCACCCGGCAGCGACGGTCTCGGCGTGAGGTCGTCGCCGCAGGTGTCGAGCCACAGGCCGAGCGCGTCCGTCAGATCTGCTGCCACGCCTCGGTCAGCACGGCCTCGAGGATGTCCGTAATCTCGTCGAAGTGCTGCTGCTCGCAGATCAACGGCGGCGCGAGCTGGATGACCGGGTCGCCTCGATCGTCACACCGGCACACCAGTCCGGCATCGAACAGGGCAGGGGAGAGGAAGCCGCGCAGCAGTCGTTCACTGTCGGCGTCGTCGAAGGTCTCCCGCGTCGCCTTGTCCTTGACGAGCTCGATTCCGTAGAAGTACCCGTCACCGCGGATGTCGCCGACGATGGGCAAGGCGGCCAACCGCTCGAGCGTCGAACGGAACGCGGACTCGTTGGCCAGGACATGGCCCAGCAGGTCGTCACGCTCGAAGATGTCGAGGTTCGCGAGCGCGACCGCGCATGAGACCGGATGCCCCGCAAAGGTGATGCCGTGCAGGAAGGAGTTCGTGCCGGTGAGGAACGGCTCGATCAAACGATCGGATACGAGCATCCCACCGATGGGCGCGTAGCCGCTCGTCATGCCCTTCGCGACCGTGATGATGTCGGGCGTGAAGCCGTAGCGCTGTGCACCGAACCAGTGCCCGAGCCGGCCGAACGCGCAGATCACCTCGTCGCTGACCAGCAGCACGCCGTACCGGTCGCAGATCTCCCGCACCCGTGGGAAGTACGTCGGCGGCGGAGTGAAGCAGCCGCCGGAGTTCTGCACCGGCTCGAGGAACACGGCAGCGACGGACTCCGGGCCCTCCCGCAGAATCGCGCGCTCGATCTCGTCGGCTGCCCAGAGCCCGAAGGCATCGAGGTCGTCGCCGTGCACCGGCGCGCGGTAGAAGTCCGTGTTCGGGACCCGGACACCGCCGGGAGCCATCGGTTCGAACGGTGCCTTGATCGCCGGGACTCCAGTGATCGACAGGGCGCCCATCGTCGTGCCGTGGTAGGCGATGTAGCGGCTGAGCACTTTGTAGCGGCCGGGCTGGCCCATCAGCCGGAAGTACTGCTTGGCGAGCTTCCATGCACTCTCGACGGCCTCGGACCCTCCGGTGGTGAAGAAGACCCGGTTCAGGTCACCCGGCGTGTATGACGCGAGTCGCTCGGCGAGCTCGACGGCGCTGGGGTGCGCAAAGCCCCATAGCGGGAAGTATCCGAGTTGTTCGGCTTGCTTGCCTGCCGCCTCGGCCAGCTCCTGCCGGCCGTGTCCGGCTTGAACGACGAACAGCCCCGAGAGCGCGTCGAGGTAGCGCTTGCCATTGCTGTCCCACACGTACGGACCCTGACCGCGCTCGATGATCGGGACCTCGCCGTCGGCGTACGACGACAGCCTCGTGAAGTGCAGCCAGAGATGGCGGCGCGCCGCGTCGGACAGTGAGGTCATTGCGCGCCTCCGAACAAGATCGGCTTCACATCGACAGTAGACCTCCGCAGCGGCAGGATGGCGGCGTGGAGCTTCGCAACTTCGTGAACGGCGAGCCCGTCGACGCCACCTCGGATCGGACCAGCGATGTCATCGATCCCGCGACGGGCGAGGTGTACGCGCAGGCACCTGTCTCGGGTGATGCCGACGTCGATGCAGCGATGACGGCGGCACAGGCCGGCTTCGAGGTGTGGCGAGAGACGACGCCCGCCGAGCGGGCGCGGGCGCTGCTTCGGATCGCCGACGCCGTCGAGGCCAACGCCGACGCGATCGTCGACGCGGAGTGCCGCAACACGGGGAAACCCCGAGCGCTCACGTTGTCCGAAGAGATCCCCCCCGCGGTCGACCAGCTCCGCTTCTTCGCCGGTGCGGCGCGTGTGCTCGAAGGCCGGTCGGCCGGCGAGTACATGGCAGGACACACCTCGATGATCCGGCGCGAGCCGATCGGGGTCTGCGCCCAGGTCACGCCGTGGAACTACCCGATGATGATGGCGGTCTGGAAGCTCGCCCCTGCCATCGCAGCCGGCAACGCCGTCGTGCTGAAGCCGTCCGACACCACTCCGGTCAGCACCTTGCTGCTCGCCGAGCTCGCCGCGGAGTTCCTGCCGCCCGGCGTGCTGAACGTGATCTGCGGCGACCGCGACACCGGTCGCTCACTCGTCACCCACCCCGTCCCGCAGATGGTCTCCATCACCGGCAGCGTTCGTGCCGGGAGCGAGGTCGCGGCCGCCGCGGCAACCGACCTGAAGCGCGTTCATCTCGAGCTGGGGGGGAAGGCGCCGTGCATCGTCTTCGACGACGCGGACATCGCAGCCGCCGTCGATGGCATCTCCGTCGCGGGGTACTTCAACGCCGGCCAGGACTGCACGGCGGCTACGCGCGTGATCGCCGGGCCACGGGTGTACGGCGACTTCGTCGATGCGCTGACCGAGGCGGCGAAGGGTCAGTCCGTCGGCGCACCGGATGAGGACGCCGACTTCGGGCCGCTCAACAACGTGAACCAGCTCGACCGGGTCGCGGGCTTCATCGACCGTGCGCCGGCGCACGCAACGGTACGCACCGGCGGCGAGCGGGTGCGCGACCGCGGGTACTTCTACGCGCCGACGGTCGTTGCAGACCTGAAGCAGGACGACGAGATGGTTCAGAACGAGATCTTCGGTCCCGTCATCACGGTGCAGCGCTTCACCGACGAGACCGAAGCGCTGGCCTGGGCGAACGGGGTGAAGTACGGCCTGGCGTCCTCGGTGTGGACCAAGGACCACGGTCGCGCGATGCGAATGGCCAAGGCGCTGGACTTCGGGTGCGTGTGGATCAACACCCACATCCCGCTCGTCGCCGAGATGCCGCACGGCGGCTTCAAGCACTCCGGCTACGGCAAGGATCTGTCGATGTACGGCTTCGAGGACTACACGCGCATCAAGCACGTCATGACCAGCCTCGACGGCTAGGCCTGGTCGTCGCCGGCCAGCTCAGGCGGCACCAACGGCGCGCCGGGGGGCACGTCGTCCGAGCTGAGTGACGGCGGGGTGCCCACCGCGAAGCCGGTCTGCTCCGGAACCAAGGTGGGCGTACTGCTGTTGAGCACCTCGCCCCGGAAGAAGGCAGGTCGCGCGATGTTGTAGCCGATCATCACGACGAGCCCGAGCAACAGGGCGAAGATCACGATCACCGACACGCCGCCCAGTCGCCAGTGTGGCGAGAACGGCAGCAGCCAGGAGGTGTAGCTCGCTTCCTGGGCGGTGGTCGTCTCCCAGTCGAGGTAGAAGCTCCACCCGAGCGCGAAGAACAGGATCGAACCTCCGAGCACCGGAATGATGCCTTGCATGAGCAGGTCCCGGGTGGTCTTGGTCAACGTCTTGCGGTAGTGCCAGGCGCAGGCGAACCCGGTTGTGCCGTAGTACATCGCGATGAAGATGCCGCACGCCGTCACCGAGTCGCTGATCACGCTGCCTGCCGACAGGTCGTTCATGATCACGTACAGACCCGCGGAGATCGCGCCCATCGCGACGGTCGAGACGCTCGGGGTCAGGTACTTCTTGTGAATCGCCGCGAAGCCACTCGGCAGTGCGCGGTACACCGCCATGGCGAGCGACGTACGTGCCGTCGGCAGGATCGTCGTCTGGGTCGACGCGGCCGCCGAGGACAGGACCATCAGCAACAACAAATGGGTGAAGAGGCTGCCGACCCACGAGCTCCCGAAGACGGCATGCCCGAGCACCGACAGCACGTCGCCCTGGTGGTCGGGGTTGCCGAGACCGATCCCGGACTCGCCGATACCGGCGAACGACTGCGCGGCGAGCGTGACGACCGCGTAGATCGCGAGCAGGAGAAGCGTCGAGATCACGGCAGCTCGGCCGGGCGTCTTGTGCGGATTCTCGGTCTCCTCGTTGACGGCGACGGCGGTGTCCCATCCCCAGTAGATGAAGACCATCAGGATCAGCCCGGCGATGAACGTCGAGAAGGATGGGATGTCGAACGGGTTGAACCAGGCGAGCTTCGGCGTCAGGTGGCCCTTCGGCGCATGTCCGGTGCCGACGCGGATCAGCGCCACGGCAGCGAAGATCGCCAACATGCCGGCCTCGATGGAGAGCAGAGCCTTCTGGAAGTTCGCCGACACCTCGATGCCGCGATAGCAGATGTAGGTCATGACGACGATCCAGGCGATGCCGACCGCGAGCACCCAGTGGTTGGTCGGGTCGTTGCCGATCGACGTGTTGTTGAACAGCAGGAACAGGTACTGGCCGGCGATCTGGGCGAGGCTCGCCATGATCAGGATGTCGGAGGCGAGGATGCCCCAGCCGCCGAGATACCAACCGGTTCGCGGGCCGAAGGTTCTCGTCGCCCACGTGAAGGTCGTGCCGCAGTCGGGGTCCTGCTTGTTCAGCTCGCCGTAGGCGACGGAGATCATCCACATCGGGATGAACGCGACGATCACGACCGCGGGAGTCTGCAGCCCGATGTAGGCCACGATGAAGCCGAGGGTCGCCGCGAGGCTGTACGCCGGCGCGGTCGAGGCAACGGCGATGACGACCGTCGACCAGAGCCCGAGGGCGCCCGACTTGAGGCCTTTCGCAGCGGGAAGCTCGGTATCCGTTGCTGCGGTCATGGTGGCCTCCCCGATCACGCCGGCGATCTTGAGCTGGACGCTACTGTCCGGGCATGCGGGTTGTCATGATTGGCGCCGGAGGTGTCGGAAGTGCCGCCGCGGCGATTGCGGCGCGCCGGGACTTCGTCGGCGACCTGGTGATCGCCGACTATGACGAGTCGCGGGCGCGTGCAGTCGTCGACCGGATCGGCGATGATCGGCTGCGCGCGGCGCGGATCGACGCGGGAGATCGCAGTGCGGTCGCCGACCTGCTTCGTACGTTCCGGGCCGATGCAGTCCTCAATGCGTGCGATCCGCGGTTCGTGATGCCGATCTTCGAGGCGGCGAGGCAGACCGGCACGACGTACCTCGACATGGCGATGTCGCTGTCAAGTCCTCACCCTGAGAAGAGGTACGAGAAGACCGGCGTGATGCTCGGCGATAACCAGTTCGCGGCCGCGGACGACTGGGAGCGGGCAGGTCTGCTCGCGCTGGTCGGGATCGGGGTGGAGCCGGGCCTGTCGGACGTCTTTGCGCGGTACGCGGCGGACGAGCTGTTCGACGAGATCGATGAGATCGGCGTCCGAGACGGCGGGAGCCTCGTCGTCGACGGGTACGACTTCGCGCCGACCTTCTCCATCTGGACCACCATCGAGGAGTGCCTCAACCCGCCGCTGATCTGGGAGCGCGACCGAGGGTGGTTCACGACTGCGCCGTTTTCCGAGCCCGAGGTCTTCGACTTTCCCGAAGGCATCGGCCCAGTCGAGTGCGTGAACGTCGAGCACGAAGAGGTCGCGTTGATCCCTCGCTGGATCAACGCCAACCGCGTGACGTTCAAGTACGGCCTCGGTGAGGAGTTCATCTCGGTCCTGCGGACCCTGCACCTGCTCGGCCTCGACCGAACCGATCCGGTGCAGGTGGGTGCGGCGACGGTCTCGCCTCGCGACGTCGTGGCGGCCTGCCTTCCGGACCCCGCGACGCTGGGCGACAAGATGCGCGGCCGCACCTGTGCCGGGACGTGGGTGACCGGCACCCGCGCCGGTTCGAGACGTGAGGTCTAC
>DASZYY010000047.1:0-6406 GCA_035545175.1 Mycobacteriales bacterium | reverse complement strand
CCTGTCGGCGATCGGCGCCGCACTGCGCCCACTCGACGCCGGGACTGCCGGGATCGAGTTCATCTTCTTCACCCTCATCCTCGCCGGCCGCGTCTTCGGTCCCGGCTTCGGCTTCGCGCTCGGCTGCACCACGCTGTTCGGATCCGCGCTGATCACCGCGGGCGTCGGGCCTTGGATGCCCTACCAGATGTTCGGCTGCGCCTGGATCGGCTTGTTCGCCGGCTGCCTGCCCCCGCTGCGTGGCAAGGCGGAGGTGTTGATGCTCGCGGCGTACGGCGCGGTTGCCGGCTATGCGTACGGCTTCCTCTCCAACCTCTCGTTCTGGCCGTTCTCGCTCGACCCTGGCAGCTCGATCGCCTACGCACCCGGCGCGTCGCTCGCCACCCAGTGGCACCACTACCTCGTCTTCGATGCCACCACGTCGCTCGGCTGGGACACCGGCCGCGCGATCACGAACTTCGTCGCGATCTGCGTCGTGGGACCGGCGGCGCTGCGCACCTTCCGTCGCGCCGCGCGCAAGGCGGCATTCACCGCTGCCGCGGAGTTCAGCCCCGCACAACCGCGATGAGGCGAACCGCACTTCTCCTGTCGCTCGGAGTGATGGCAGCGCTCCTTCCGGAGGCCGGCGCGGGCGCGGCGACGGCGTGGACGCCGCCACCGCCGACCTACCGCCTTCACGACGGGTCTCACGGTCGCGCCCTGCAGATCCTCCCCGCGGGTGAGAACGGCCTGGTGAACGCGGCCGACCTGGTCCAGTTCGAGACGGCCGGCGTCCGCCCCGCCGGCAGCGTCGACCAGCAGCAGCCATACACCTCGCTGCTGTTCCACGACCGGCACCTGACGAACGCCGACCTGTCGCGCTACTTCGTCGACAACTCGTTCGGCGTCCCAGCCGGACAGGTCCAGCGCACCGAGCGACCCAACCCGGATGTCGACGTCGTGATCTACCGCGGACCGCACGACATCCCGCACATCTACGGCGCGACGCTGTCGTCGATGGCCTTCGGCGCCGGCTACGCCGCGGCCGAGGACCGGCTGTTCTTCATGGACGTGCTGCGCCACTACGGCGAAGGGGAGCTCGCCGAGTTCATCGGCCCGTCCTGCGAGTTCGAGGACATGGACCACGACCAGCTGCTCGCCGCGGGCTACAGCCGTGCGCAGCTCTCGGCCCAGCTCGCAGCACTCCCTGCCGAGTACGGCCGGTCCGGAAGCGACGTCGTCACGATGATCGACGCCTACGTCGCGGGGATCAACCGCTATATCGCGCAGAGCCGGACCGATCCCTCCTTGCTGCCGGCCGACTACGCCGCCGTCGACAACGTCCCCCAGGACTGGACCGCCGATGATGTGGTCGCCACCGCCTCGCTGATCGGTACCGAGGCGACCGCGGGCGGAACCGAGCTCGCCGCTGCCGGGTTGCTGCGCTACCTGCAGAAGCGGCTCGGCAACACCGCCGGCCGGCGAGCCTTCGACGCCTTCAAGTCGGACAACGACCCCACCGCGCCGACCACGACCGACAAGGTCTTCGCGCTCGGTGAGCCGCGTCATGTAAGGCGATCGCTCACCGCCGTTCCGGACCATCCGCTCGCCCCGTTGCGCGGCACCCCGACAGACACCACGAACGGGTGCGACCTGTCGAAGACGTCGCTGCAGACGAACCTCGCCGGCCTGCTGCGCGCCGGATCCGGCGCCAGCAACGGATTGTTGGTGTCACGCAAGCTGTCGCGTGACGGCAGACCCCTCGCGGTGTTCGGCCCCGAGCTCGGCTACTACGCGCCTCAGGTGCTCATGGAGGAGGACCTCCACGCGCCGGGTTACGACGCCGCGGGCTCGGCGTTCCCGGGCGCCAGCTTCGTCGTCGCGATCGGTCGTGGCCGCAGCTTTGCCTGGTCCGCCACTACCGCGAGCACCGACCAGAACGACATCCGCGTCGAACGGCTCTGCAACCCGACCGGCGGCGACATCGGCGCCACCCAGACCGACTACCTCTTTCAACACACGTGCCGACCGATGGTGGCACGGGACTTCGACGAAGTGGGCATCACCAAGGTCGGGGGGCCCGGCGCCCCCGTGGCGATCAACCATCGGCTCTACTTCACGCGCGACGGCGTCGTCGACGGCTGGACGAGACTGCACGGCAGGCCGGTGGCAATCGTGACGCAACGCAGCACGTTCATGCACGAGGCGGACTCACTCGTAGGACTGCTGCGGTGGGGTCAACCCGCGCTGACTCACGGCCCGCGCTCGTTCATCCGCAACGCCGCCCCGATCAGCTACTCGTTCAACTGGATGTACGTCGGTCCCCGGCACATCGCCTACGTCGTGTCGGGGCGCGACCCGCGCCGCGATCCCCACGCCGACCCCGACCTGCCGACGTGGGGTTCAGGTCAGGCCGCCTGGCGCGGACTGCTGCCCGCCGCCGACCACCCACACCAGATCGATCCGCCGTTCCTGATGAGCTGGAACAACAAGCCGGCACCCGGCTTCATCGCCAGCGACGACATGTACGGCTGGGGCCCGGTGCATCGCGTCCAGCTGATCCAGCGGCAGCTACGGATCCAACGGGCCCATCACAGGCGGCTCACTCGGGCAAACCTGGTCGCGGCCGTCGAGGAGGCCGGAAGCGAAGACCTCACCGGAGTCTCGGTGCTGCCCCCGCTGCTTCGATACCTCGGACGCACGGGTGGCCGGCTGGGCGCGATGACGTCACTGCTCCGCGCCTGGGTTCGCACCGGGGCGCACCGCCGAAGCCGACATCCGCACGACCGCCAGTACACGCACGCGCCGGCGATCGCGATCTGGGACCAGGCCTATCCGCTGGTCGTCCGTGCCCTGTTCGACAAGCTGTTCGCCGCGGGTGGGACGAGCTACGTCGATGGGCTCGCCTCGGCGTACCGGGTGCTGCCCATGGAGTTCGCGCTCACCCCGAACGGCGACGGCACCCACCACGGCGACGGCTACTACGTCGGCTGGGAGGGATACGTCGTGCGTGCGCTTCGCCAGCTGTCGGGCGAGCACATCAAGGACCCGTTTCCGGTGGCCGTCTACAAGCGCCTGTGCGGCGGACCGTCGCGATGCCACGCCGCGCTTCGTCGCGCGCTGGCCGAGGCAGCGATCCAGCTGGCGGCGGTCAACCACACCCCGAAGGTCAGCCGCTGGACCGGCGACAGCGCGACGGCGGCGCAGCACACGACGATGCGCGGGTACGACCGGATCGTCTACACCGCCGCCGGGATCGTGAGCGAGCCCGACATGGAGTGGATCAACCGCCCGACCTACCAGCAGGTCGTGGAGTTCCGCTAGCGGTTGTGCCCCGCCGCTTCGAGCAGCTCCTCCCAGAGCGCGAGCTTCACCCGAGCGTTTCCCCTTCCGATCCCGCGTGCGACCTCCGCCGCGTCGATGGCGTTCCAGCCCGTTAGCTCCACCAGCTTCACGCCGCGCTCAGCGAGCTGCGCGGTCACCGATCCGGGGGCCACGTCGCGAGCAAGCAGCTTGTCGACGTCCGCCAGCACCGAGGCCACTGCCGCCTTCGCGTCGCTGCGGTTGGTCCCGATGACGCCGGTCGCACCGCGGCCGATCCAACCGCAGGTGTACTCGCCGACCTCGACGCACCCACCGATCACGCGGTGGTCGTCGTTCGGGATGACGTTGGAGGTCTCGTCGAACGGCACACCTGGCATGGGCGTGCCGATGTAGCCGACCGAACGGAAGACGAGCTGGGCCGGGATGTCGTACGTCGTGCCGTCGGGCCGCTCGCACCGTAGCGCCTCGACCCGATCGGTGCCGAGGATCTCCGCCGGGCGGGAGTGGAAGTGCAGGTGCAGCTTGCGCTTCCCGCCGGCGAGTGGGCGGTGCGCCCACTCCTTGAAGACCTCAAGGTTGCGTTTCACGTCCTTGTCGTCGGAGTCGACGTCATCCACCTCCGCCGGATCGACGACCACGTCGACCCCGGCGAGCTCGCCCATCTCCCGCAGCTCCTTGATGGTGAACTTCGCGTGCTCCGGCCCCCGCCGCCCGACGATGTGGACGTCGGTCAGCTTCGACTCGCGCAGGACGGTCAGCACGTCGTCCGGGACATCGGTCGCAGCCATCTCCTCGGCGTCGCGCACGATCACTCGCGCCACGTCGATCGCGACGTTGCCGAGCCCGATGACGACCGCACTCGTCGCGTCGAGCGAGTACGGCTCGATGAAGTCGGGGTGGCCGCTGTACCAGTTGACGAAGGCGGTCGCCGCGATGCTGCCCGGCAGGTCCTCGCCGGGAATCCCGAGCTTGCGGTCGACCGAGGAGCCGTAGGTGTAGACGATCGCGTGATAGTCGGCGAGCAGCTCCGGAACCGTCACGTCCGACCCCACGTTGACGTTTCCGAAGAAGCGGACGTTCTCGTGCTCGAGGGTCCGTTGCAACGTGGTGGCCAGGTTCTTCATCTTGATGTGGTCCGGCGTGACGCCGTACCGCAGCAGCCCGAAGGGCGCCGGCAGCCGGTCGAAGATGTCGACCTGGACCGGGCGGTCAGCCTGCGAACACAGCGCATCGGCCGTGTAGATCCCAGCGGGACCCGCACCGATCACCGCGACTCGAAGCGTTGCAGCAGCGTCCGTCACACCGAACATTCTGCTAAAACAAGCAAAACCGGCGGACGTCGGGGCGTGAAGGGGAGGCAGGACCCAGCTTGTCCGGCCACACTTTGAAGCTCCTGACGATCCCGCTGTTCACCGGGATCATCGGCTACGTCACCAACTGGAGTGGCGTCGTCATGCTGTTCTACCCGGTCCACTTCCGGGGGGTTCGGTTCCGCCCGCTGGCCCCGTTCGTCGGGCTCCTCCCGCGAAAGATCCAGCAGATCCCGGGCATCATGCAGGCGGGCCTCGGCTGGCAGGGAATCATCCCGTCGCGGGCGGCGAAGATGGGCTCGATCGCCGTCGACAAGGGGATCTCGAAGCTCGGCAGCCCCCGCGAGTTCTACGAGCAGCTAGAGCCGGACAAGATCGCCGAGCAGATCCTGGTGTCCTCGCGTCAGGACGTCCACGACCTGGTCGACCGGATCCTCGAGCGTGAACACGGGCAGCTCTGGCGAGACCTGCCGCCACGCGCCCGGCAAGCCATCCACGACCGGGTCGATCAGCAGCTTCCCAACGTCGTCCGCCAGGTCACGCAGGAGATCGGCGAGCACATCGACCAGCTGCTGGACATCAAGCTGATGGTGATCCGGCGGATCGAGGCGCAGCCTGAGCTGGCCAACCGGATCTTCCTGGACGTGGGGCGCAAGGAGCTGAGGTTCATCCAGAACTTCGGCTTCGTCTTCGGGCTTCTGCTCGGCATCCCGCTGGCCTTCATCACCGACGCGTTCCCGTACTGGTGGCTGTTGCCGATCGGCGGGGTGCTGATCGGATACGCGACAAACCTGGTCGGGATCTGGATGATCTTCGAGCCGGTGGCGCCGCGGCGGTTCCTCAAGATGACCTTTCACGGGCTGTTCATGCGCCGCCAGCCGGAGGTCGCCGACGTCTATGCGAGCATCATCGCCAACGACATCGTGACGATCGCCAACATCGGCGACGACCTGATGCACGGCCCGCGAGCCGACCGCACCCGGCAGCTGATCGAGAACGCGCTGCGTCCCGCCGTCGACGACTCGCTGGGCCGCGTATCCGGCCTGGTCCGGGTGGCGCTCGGCACCAAGCAGTACGACGCGATCCGCGAGTCGCTCGCCACCGAGGCCGTCGCGTACACGATGACGCCGTTCACCGATCCGGAGTTCGGCGCCCGCCAGAACAAGGCGATCTTCAACCTGCTCGCCGCCCGCATGCGCACAATGGCTCCGCACGACTTCGCGGAGATGCTGCGGACGGCGATCAAGGAGGACGAGTGGCTGCTGTACTTGCACGGCGCCGTACTCGGCTTCGGCGCCGGCTTGATCCACCTCGCGATCTTTGGATGAGGATGCGCGGGCGGAGCCCGCTCAGCCAGTGGGTGGCGGGTGGGGCGGTGGACGGGTGAGCCAGCGACCGCTCGTGCCACAGGTCCTGAACGGCGACAACCAGGACGTCAACGCGATCATCCGAGCCGCACCGTCGCTCGCCCGATTCGCCGTCGCGGCCTGGTGGCGAACCACGGAGTGGTCGCTCGGGGTTGCCCTCAACACGGGCAACCGGGTGTTCAGCGCAGTCATCTCGGGCCAGTCCCCCGGTGTCGTGCTGTCGACGCTCGGCACCGAGCTGCGCACCAGCGTGCGGCAGGTGCTGGGGATCAGTGACCAGCCGTCCTATCCGGGCGTCAGCGTCCTCAACCGGGTGCTTCCGGTCGAGCCGGCGCCGCCGGTCACCGAACGGCCGCTGAAGGAGATCGGCGCCGAGCTGCTGATGCGCTCCTCCGACATGACCTACGACGACGAGCTGCACCCGGC
>DASZYY010000046.1:0-2182 GCA_035545175.1 Mycobacteriales bacterium | reverse complement strand
ACTCTGGCTGAGCGGCCAGCCCGGGTAGCGCCGCCACATCGCGCAGGCTGAGGACCTTCGCCTCTCACCCCGCGATAGGGGATGGCAGTGCACTGGGATTCAGCACTCGCCCGTCCAACTGGTAGGTGGAATCAAATGGTTCGAACGTGACGACCGCGATCAGTGTGGAGAATCTGGTCGTTCGCTACGGTCCGGTGACAGCGGTGGCCGGGATCAGCTTCGACGTGGCGGTCGGCGAGGTGTTCGCGCTGCTCGGCCCCAACGGCGCCGGCAAGACCAGCACTTTGGAAGTGCTGGAGGGATACCGCCGCCGCGCCGCCGGCGCCGTGTCTGTACTCGGCTACGACCCGCAGCGCGGCAGCCGAGCGCTGCGCGAGCGGATCGGCGTGGTTCTCCAGTCGTGCGGCGTCGACCAGGAACTGACCGTGCGCGAGCTGGTGAACATGTACGCCGCCCTCTATGCGCATCACCGCGCGCCTGACGAGACGATCGAACTGGTCGGTCTGGCGGACAAGGCGGATGCCCGGACCCGCACGCTGTCAGGCGGGCAGCTACGTCGACTAGATCTCGCCCTTGCTGTCGTTGCCGACCCCGAGTTGCTGTTCCTCGATGAGCCGACCACCGGATTCGACCCGAACGCCCGGCACGCCGCCTGGGACATGGTCGATGGGTTGCGGGAGGCTGGCACGACGATTGTGCTGACCTCGCACTACCTGGACGAGGTGCAACGCCTCGCCGACCGAATCATCGTGCTTCGGCAAGGGCTGATCGTGAGCGCGTCGACACCGAGCGATCTGGCCGGACGTGACCGCGCCGAGTCGACGATCCGCATCCGCAGCCCGTTCCCGGGCTGGGAGCAAACGTTGCCCGATGGTCCGTGGGTGGTGGTGCCGGCCGGTGGCGACGAGGTGCTGCTTCGGACCGCTCGCCCGACAGACGCGCTGTTCATCTTGACCAGGTGGGCTACCCAGCGCGGCGAGGAGTTGCCCGCGCTCGCCGTAGAGCATCAAACCCTCGAGGACGCCTACTTGCAGCTGACTGGCGGTGCGAAGGGATTCGGACATGACCCGGTCAGCTAGCCGCAATCCGATGATCTTGGCGATCGCTCAGGTTCGGTATCAACTGCGACTGCTGACCCGCAGCCCGTTGAGCACCTTCACCGTCATCGTGATCCCGTTGCTCTTGCTGGTGACGCTCAAGGCGGTGATGCCGGCCGATGCGCTTGCCGCACTGCGCGGTGGTCGTTACGTGGACTTCCTCACCCCGGCGATGGCGACTTTCGCGGTGTTGAACGCGGCCTACATCAACGTCATCACCGGTGTGGTGCTTGCCCGTGACACGGGCGTGCTCAAGCGGTTGCGAGGAACACCGCTCCCCACCTGGTCACATCTGGCGGGCCGGCTCGTCGCCGCGGTCATCACCGGCACGCTCGCGGCGGCGGTCGTGGTCGCGGTTGGCGTGGTGCTGCTCGACGCCGACTTCGCCCCCCGCCGGCTCGGCTGGGGTCTGCTGCTGGTGACGCTCGCCTGCTGCTGCCTGTCTGTGCTTGCGCTGGCCGTGTCGGTCGTGGTGCCGAAACCGGACAGTGCGCTACCCATCGCCTACGGCACCGTCCTGCCGCTCGGGTTCATCTCGGACGTGTTCTTCCCAGCGACCACCGCGCCCGGCTGGCTGCGCCACCTCGCCGCGTTCTTCCCGGTCGCCCCGCTGGCCCACGCCGCGGAGGCCCTGTTCGGCGCGAAAAGCACCGGCTGGCCGATGACCGGCACCGGGTTGGCGGCAGTCCTCGCCTGGACGGCGGTGGCCGCCGTGATCGCCGCGACCACCTTCCGTTCCGAACCCGGCCCGCTGCTGCATCCGCGACGGTGGTCTCGCTCGTGATGCGGTGTGCCGAAGGTGGGACCATCGCCCCTAGCCGACATCGGTTC
Organism: Mycobacteriales bacterium; assembly: GCA_035545175.1. Lineage (GTDB taxonomy): Bacteria > Actinomycetota > Actinomycetes > JAFAQI01 > JAFAQI01 > DASZTV01. Next base: position 254 of record DASZYY010000046.1, on the reverse strand, counting down.
GCCGGGTGACCGTAGGTAGGTGCCTGAGTTGGCGCGCACCTTCGAGGCGGTGGTCTTCGACTGGGACGGTACGGCCGTCCGGGACCGCCGTGCCTCCGCTCGCGCGGTGCGCAGTCGGGTCGAGGCTCTCTGCGCGCGGTGCGTCGACGTCGCGGTAGTCAGCGGCACCGACATCGGCGACATCGACGGTCAGTTCCAGGCTCGGCCGGCCGGACCGGGCCGGTTGTTTTTCGCCCTCAACCGCGGCTCGGAGT
>DASZYY010000045.1:0-6348 GCA_035545175.1 Mycobacteriales bacterium | reverse complement strand
GGCCGCTTCCGGTGCGTCGCGCACCATCTGCAGCCGGCGGCCGACCGGGCCCTGGCGCAGCCAAAGCGCCGCGAAGCCGGCCAGCACGAGCACGGTGCCGCACAGGTAGAACTGCGAGTTCGGCGAGTCGAAGCTCAGCGGCCCGATCTTCGCGGTCGTGAGGTTGAGGCCGGTGATGCCGCCGGTGATCGAGTCGAGGGCGAAGATGAGGCCGTCCATCAACAGGGCAAACGCCATCGTCGCCAGGGCGAAGAACAGGCCGGACAGCCGCAACGAGAGAAACCCGATCACCAGGCTGACCGGCACCGCGATCAGCACGCCGTCGAGGACCGCGAGCGGGAAGAGCGCACCGTGCGTGCCGGCAACGTGCGCGGCGGTGAACGCGCCGATGCCGGCGAAGCTCATCTGCGCAAGTGACACCTGACCGGTCCAGCCCGTGAGCACGACCACCGTCAGCGCGACCACGGCGTACGCCATGGCTTGTGCGATGTCGTGCACCGTCGAGGCCGCGAACAGCTGAGGGATTGCGACTGCGCCCACGATGGCCGCCACCAGGCCGGTGAGTGCGCTGCGCCGGGTGCTGTTGCCCACGATGTGGGCGCCGGTGACTGTCCGGACCGACGACCGTAGCTCCACCAGCCGCTTGCCCAGCACGATCAGCAGGACGAACAGCGCGAGGTTGGGGATCTGGGCAACCAGCTTGGCCTTGAAGTCGGTGAGGCTGTACTTCTGCAGGACGTCGATGATCACGCCCAACGCGAACGCTCCGGCGTAGGCGAGCGGAAGGCTGGTCAGACGTGCCAGGACGGCGGGCGCGAACGAGTAGATGACCAGGAACGGAAGCACGTAGGTGACGAGGTTGTTCTGGATCGACAGCAGGACGCCGGCCAGCGCGGCGAACATCGTCGCGATGATCCACGCCGCCTGACCCACCTGGTTGGCGTTGATGCCGATCAGGCCGGAGAGGTCGCGGTTGTCGACCACTGCCCGGGTTGAGGTGCCGAACCGGGTCAGGCTGAGGAGCGCCCAGAGCAGCGCGCCGGCGGCCAGTGCCAGCACGACCGTGCCGATCTGCGTGGCGGTGATCACCGTTCCCGCAACGGTGACCGAGTCGTTGGGTGGGAAGACCGTGGGCAGCTGGTGCTGGTCGTTGCCGAACACGATCGGCACGAACGCAGTGAAGAAGGCGAGTACGCCGATCGCGACGACGAGCTGAACGTCCGCGGTCCTCGATGCCATCGTCCGGAAGAGGCGCTCGAGGATCAGCCCGAGGATGGGTGCGACGACGAGGAGCAGCAGCGGGATCGAGATCCACTGCGACAGCCCCCACTGGTCGCGCAGCTGCCAGAACACGTAGGCGAGGAACATCGCCTCGCCGCCGTAGGCGAAGTTGAAGAAGCCGGTCGTCCGGTACGTGAGCACGATGCCGACCGAGGCCAGCGCGTAGCTGGCTCCGGCTACGAGCCCGAGGACGACGTAGGTGAGCACGGATCAGGCGGGCCCGACATCGAACAGGTTCTTGTCACACACGAAGCCTTGATTCGGCCAGTCGCGTACGAAGCTCGAGCCCTTCACCACGGTGTCGAGGTAGCAGTACGCAGTGGTGTGGCTGCGAGGCGAGTAGTCGCCGAACATCCCGCCGCCGTTCCATACCGCGATGCTGTTGAGGGCCTTCGTCAAGCTGGCCCGAGTCGGGTTGCGGCCTGCCTTGAGCAGCGCGTAGATGAACAGCTGCGCGTCACCCCAGGACTCGGTGCCGAACTCGTTGGTGGCGCGACCGGGCTGGTAGGTCGCGAGCTCCGACTGGAACTGTTGCATCACCGGTGCCGGGTCGCCGAGGGGCAGCGTCGGGATCGGGATTCGCAGTCCTTGCGCCGCGGACTCGCCGGCGAGAGAGATCTGGTCAGTCGTGTAGGCGCCCTGCGTGCTGAGGATGGCGCCCGGCCGCCAGTGCTGCGCTTGCATGTCGCGCAGCATGTCGGCGTTGCCGACCTGGTCCATGACCGTGTAGACGCCGCCGCAGTGGTTCGCCTTCATCGAGTTGACGACCGAGCCCATGGTGGCGCCGGGTGCCGGCGGGATCGAGACGTTCTTGTAGCAGGTCTGGACGCCTGCTCGTTTGAACATCACCTCGTAGGTCTCGGCGACCTTCGCGCTGATCGGGATGTCGTAGGCGAGGTAGGCCATCGACTTCGGCAGGACGCCCGCACCCTTGAGCAGCTTCGGGATCGTGGGCGGCAGGAAGGACCGGCCGTGCCTGATGACGGTGCTGCCACCGTCCACCGACCAGTAGTTGTTCGAGTTGGTGCGGTTCGCGTTCGCCGCGCGGCCGATGTCGGGTGCGCCGGCTTTCTCCATGTCGGTCACGCCGCCGTTGTCGCCGTCGGATGTGGAGCCGACGAAGGCGAGCACCTTCGGTAGCAGGAACTGGATGTCGGAGGTGTGGGCGCTGGAGGTCTGGTTGTCGTCCTCCACCTTGAGCACGAGCTTGCGACCGCAGATCCCGCCGTACCGGTTGACCGCGCTGAACGCGGCCTGCACTGCCTGCGGCGCCGGGTCGAAGGTGCCCGAGACCGGGCCGGTCAGACCGCTGACGTTGCCGAGCGTGATCGATGTCGCGGTGACGCCTGGCGCGGAAGCCTTGTTCCCCGCGGTGCCCGTGCAGTACGACGCCTGGGTCTGCGGGTCATAGGAGAAGCTCTGCGGCGTCAACGACGCGAGGGTGGCCGGGCTGACCGCGGTCGGGGTGTTGGTGTGGTGCTTGCCGGGGACTACCGCGGTGCCGCCGGTCGAGGCAGTGGTCGGCAGCGGTGCGCCCGGCGTGTTCTGGGTCCCGCTCGTCGGCGCCGCGGTGGCGATCGGCTGCCCGTTGCCTTGCGCGACCTGCGCGCCGTTGCCGAGGTAGGGCTGCACGCGCGCGCCACAGGCTGCGGTGATGAGCGTCAGCACGGTCACGCCCGCCGCTGTCCCCAAGCGTCGGCGGGTGCGCCGCGCGGCGACGAGGGGGGTTCGCGTCACGCGCAGTCTCCTATTGGGAGATGGGGTTTCCGAAAACAAGAGTGGCCTTCTCCCCGGTGTTCGCCGAAGCGTAACGGTCGTTCCAAAACGTGGCAATGACCATACTTCGAAGCCGTAGTAATTGCTGCGCAGGTGGCTTTCGCCGGTGTGGCTACTTGGCTTTTCGGGCCGCGGTCGCGGCGTCCACGGCGGCCCAGTGCTCCGGCGCGGCCCAGAGCCGCGCGAAGAGGTCGACCGCTTCGAGACGGCTGTGGTCGTGGATCGCCGGCGCCACGGCGGAGACGACCGCCTTGACCGACCGGGTGGTGCCGGGAGCCGTCGCCGCCAGACTCTCGGCGAGCGCCCGCCAACGCGCCTCGAACTCCGCTCGGGGGACCACGAGGTCGACGAGCCCGATCTGCTGAGCCTCGGTCGCGTCGTACTGCGTGCCGGTCATGATCGCGAGCATCGCGCGGCTGCGGCCGACGAGACCGGTGAGGCGCTCAACGCCGCCCCACGCCGGCATGATGCCGAGCGTCGTCTGGGTGAAGCCGATCCGTGCGTCGTCCGCGGCGATGCGGATGTCCGCGGCCACGGCCACCTCGGCGCCCCCGCCGAGCGCATGACCGTTCAGCGCGGCGATCACCGGGATCGGCAGGCCGGCGAGCCGATCAAGCACCGCGCGCACGCCGCGCGCCATGTCGGAGGCTTCGGAGTGGGTGCGGACGGCGCTGAGCTCCTTGAGGTCGCCGCCGGAGACGAAGGCGCGGTCGCCGCCACCGCGGATCACGACGACGGCCGCCGCGTCGGATGCCTCGATCTCCGCCAGTGCCAGGTGCAGCTCGTCGACGGTCGCGAAGCCGATTGCGTTGCGGACCGCCGGCCGGTCGATGGTGATGACCGCAACGCCACCATCGATCTCGACGCTGACGCCGCCTGGGCTCGGGTCGGAGGTCACGGAGCGAGAATAGTGCTCTCGACAATGCGAGTAACGTTCTCGCCATGGCTGCTCCCGGTGACACGGATCGCCCCGTGACCTCCGAGTCGGGTATCCCGCTCAAGGCGAGCTATGGCCCGGATGACCTGCCGGCGGCCGCGGACCTCCCGGCACCCGGCCAGTTCCCCTTCACACGTGGCAACTTCCCGACCGGCTACCAGGGCCGGTTGTGGACGTTCCGGCAGTACTCGGGGTTCGGCACGGCCGAGGAGTCGAACGAGCGGTATCGATATCTCCTCGCGCAGGGTGGCACCGGCCTGTCGGTTGCCCTCGACCTGCCGACCCAGTGCGGCTACGACTCCGACCATCCGGACGTCGAGGAGGAGGTCGGCCGGGTCGGCGTCGCGATCGACACGCTGGCCGACGCCGAGCTGCTGTTCGACCAGATCCCGCTCGACCAGGTCAGCACGAGCTTCACGATCAACGGCACCGCCGCAATCCTCCTCGCCTTCTACGTGGCGGCAGGGGAGAAGCAGGGCGTCGACCGGGCGAAGCTGCGCGGCACCATCCAGAACGACATCCTCAAGGAGTACGTCAGCCGCGGCACCTGGATCTGGCCGCCACGGCCGTCGTTGCGGCTTATCGCGGACACCATCGAGTTCTGCGCTGCCGAAGTGCCGAAGTTCAACGCGATCTCGGTGGCCGGCGCCCACTTCCGTGACGCGGGCGCCAACGCGGCGCAGGAGATGGCGTTCACGCTGATGGACGGCGTCACCTACTGCGACGAGGTCGTCTCGCGCGGCCGCATGACGATCGACCAGTTCGCGCCGCAGGTCTCCTTCTTCTTCTACACGCACGGCGACTTCTTCGAGGAGATCGCGAAGTACCGCGCCGGCCGGCGCCGTTGGGCGCGGATCGTCAAGGAGCGCTACGGCGCGAAGGACGAGAAGTCGTGCATGTTCCGCGTCGGCTGCGTTGCCGGTGGCGCGTCGCTGTACGCGCCGCAGGCGCACAACAACATCGTGCGGGTCGCCTATGAGGCGCTTGCCTCGGTCCTCGGCGGCGTGCAGTCGATGTTCACCGCGGCCTGGGACGAGCCGTTCGCGCTGCCCACCGAGGAGTCGACGACGCTCGCGCTTCGCACGCAGCAGGTGCTGGCGTACGAGACGGGCGTCGCGAAGGTCGCCGACCCACTAGGCGGCTCGTACTACGTCGAGGCGCTGACCGACGCGATGGAAGCCAAGGTCATCGAGATCATGGACGACCTCGAGCGGCAGGGCGGCATGGTCGAGGCGGTCGAGAAGGGCTACCTGCACGCGTTGATCGCGGACGAGGCCTACCGGATCCAGCAGAAGCTCGACAGCGGCGAGCGTCCGGTGGTGGGCGTGAACATGTTCGCCACCGACGATCCGGTGCCCGAGGTCGAGGGCTTCGAGCTCGATGAGAAGGGCCGGCTGCGCCAGCTCGAACGGCTTGCCGAGGTGAAGCGCACCCGATCGTCCGCCGACGTCACGACGACGCTCGCCGCACTCGAGACGGCGGCGGGCAAGGACGACGTCAACCTGATGCCGCTACTGGTCGACTGCGCGAAGGCGTACTGCACGGTGGGAGAGATGGTCGAGGTGCTGAAGAACCAGTGGGGCGAGTTCTCCCAGCCGGTGGTGTTCTGAGTGCCGGCTCGCGTGCTCGTCGCCAAGCCCGGACTCGACGGCCATGACCGCGGCGCGAAGCTGGTCGCGCGCGTGCTGCGGGATGCCGGCTTCGAGGTCGTCTACCTCGGCATCCGGCAGCGGCCGGTGGAGATCGCGGCGATCGCCGTACAGGAAGACGTCGACGTCGTCGGCTTGTCGATCCTGTCCGGCGCGCACGTCGCGCTGACCCGCAAGACCCACGACGCGATGGTCGAGGCAGGTGGTGACGACATCCCGCTCGTCGTCGGCGGCACGATCCCGCAGAGCGACGTGCCGAAGCTGAAGGACGCCGGAGCGGTGGAGATCTACCCGACCGGTACCCCGATCGAGCTGATCGTCGCGAGCATGACGGAGCTCACCGCAGCTCGAGCCTGAGGGCTGACGCCGGGGTCAGTGCTCCGGGAGCTCCGGGTAGCTCGCCGGGTCGAGGTCCGGGTCGAGCTCGACGCCCAAGCCGTTGAAAACCATCGCGAGGTTCGCGTAGGTGCCGACGACGAACAGCAGCTCGACGAGCGCCTTCGCGTCGAGGGCGGCGGCGAGCCGCTGCCACGTCTCGTCCTCGACGCGGTAGCCCTCGAGCAGCTGGTCGGTGGCCTTCAGGACCTCCGTCTCGAGCTCGTCGAAGACCCCGTCGTCACCGATGGCGATCGCTTCGATTTCTTCCGGGGTGACGTCGTAACGCTGCGACAGCTTCGCGTGCTGCACCCACTCGTACCGCGAACG
>DASZYY010000044.1:0-19831 GCA_035545175.1 Mycobacteriales bacterium | reverse complement strand
GGACGGCACCATCCAGGGCCTGCTGGAGCTGGCCGGGATTCCCTACGTCGGCTCCGGGGTCTTCGCCTCCGCCGCAGCGATGGACAAGGCGCACATGAAGCGGCTCCTCGTCGCTGCCGGTCTGGAGGTTCCGTCGTACGTTGTGACGCGTGCGGGCAGCCCGGTGCCGGCTGATGTCACCGATCTGGGCTGGCCCGTCTTCGTCAAGCCCGCGCGCGGCGGATCGAGCATCGGTATCTCCAAGGTGACCGACCGGTCGGGACTCGATGCCGCCCTGGCGAAGGCTTTTCGCCACGACCCGAAGGTGCTGGTCGAGGCGGCGGTGGTCGGCCGCGAGATCGAGTGCGGTGTGCTGGCCGGTCGCGGCGGCGTCCCGGAAGCCTCGTTGCCGGCCGAGATCCGGCTCTCGAGCGAGGCCGAGTTCTACGACTTCGAGGCGAAGTACATGCCGGAGTCCGGAACCGAGTTCGACATCCCGCCGGCTCTCCCGCCGTCGGTGATCGACGGGGTGCGCGCGACAGCGATCGCCGCGTTCGAGGCGCTGGACTGCGAAGGCCTGGCGCGCGTCGACTTCTTCCTCGCCGAGGGCGGCCGGCTGCTGGTCAACGAGGTCAACACGATGCCGGGGTTCACCCCGGCATCGATGTTCCCCCGGATGTGGGCGGCGAGCGGCGTCGACTACCCGACGCTGGTCTCACGGCTGATCGACGACGCCGTACGCCGAGGCACCGGCCTGCGCTGACCCCGAGCCGCCCGCCGTCTCGCTCGTATGTGACATAGGTGTTGTGACACCTCGCACCCATGTCACATAGGTGTCGCGAATCACGACACGCATGTCACATGCGCGTTGCAAGTCACGACACCTATGTCACATACGAGTCGGGGCTAGGAGAGTGCCAGCTTCAGCGGTTGGGCGAGCGCGGTGAGGAAGGCGTCACTCGCGGTGTAGTGAGCCGGCACTCGAAGCTCGACGTAGATGCGGCCCGCCGCAGTCGGCATGACCGCGGTCCATACGACGGCGTCGGACGCCACTCGCTGGTACCACTCGACGCCGTTCACCTGGAGTGTCTGTGAGGACGTCGGCGAGTAGCCGACCGGCCTCGGTACGCCGCAGCGCAGCGTGATCGCCGGGGATCCCCACGCGAACGTCAGCGGCGAGGCCGGCGTCGTCTTGCGGGGATGCAGGCCGACCAGCGTGTGCGGCGCGCGGTTGCCGAGGTGATCGCACTGCTCGACGACGCGCCCGACCGGGTTCGGCGGTGTCACCGAGACCTCGCCCGACGAGCAGGCGGAAGCGAGCAGGGCGACGGCGACAGCGGCCGCCGCCGAAGCGGGGATTCTCAGCGATCGACCTGCTGCTACAGGTGAACCACAGGGCAGGTCAGCGTGCGGGTGATGCCGGGGACCGCCTGCACCTTGGCGACGACGAGCTTGCCGAGCTCGTCGACGCTCTTCGCCTCGCTGCGCACGATCACGTCGTACGGGCCGGTGACGTCCTCGGCCATCGTGACGCCCTTGATCTTCTGGATCTCCAACGCGACCGCGGCTGCCTTGCCCACCTCGGTCTGGATGAGGATGTACGCCTGAACGGTCACGGGCACTCCAAACGCGCAGTCGAGGAAGATCTTGCGTGCCAGACCGTATCCGACGGGAAGGGAAGGTCGTCATCTCGGTTTCCGATCCGAAACCCGGCAACCTCGCGGGAGTCGGTGAGTTCGGCCTGATCGCGCGGCTTGCGGCGCGGTTGCCGCAGGCCCCCGACGTGGCCGTCGGGCCCGGCGACGACGCCGCGGTGATCGAGGCGCCGGACGGCCGGGTCGTGGCCACCGTCGACGTGATGGTCGAGAACCGCCACTTCCGGCGGGACTGGTCTTCCGGGTACGACGTCGGCCGCCGGGCAGCCGCCGCGAGCCTGGCCGACGTGGTCGCGATGGGCGCCCGGCCCACGGCGCTGCTCGTAGGGTTCACCGCGCCGGCCGACCTCGACGTCGCCTGGGCCGAGGCGCTCGCCGACGGGCTGCGCGACGAGGCCGCGCTGCTGAAGGCCTCGGTCGTCGGCGGGGACGTGACGGCGTCGGACCTCATCGCCGTCTCGGTGACCGCGCTGGGTGACCTGGACGGCCGCACGCCCATCACCCGCGCCGGTGCCCGGCCCGGAGACCAGGTCGTGGTGGTCGGACGTCTGGGGCGGGCGGCGGCCGGCCTGGCCCTGCTCGAGTCGGGCCGCCCCGAGCATCCGCTCGCCGACGCCCACCGCCGACCGGAGGTCGCCTACGGTGCCGCGCGCGACCTCGTGGCCAGTGCCGACGTGACCTCGATGATCGATGTCTCCGATGGGCTGCTCGCTGATCTCGGGCACGTGGCGCAGGCCTCGGACGTCGCGATCCGCCTCGACTCGCGGAAGCTCCTGGTTCCGGCAGAGCTCGCGGCGGCGGCGGCGGACCTCAACGTCGACGCGGTCACCTGGCTCGCGACCGGGGGAGACGACCACGCGTTCGCCGCCACGGTTCGCGGCGAGGTTCCGCCGGGGACGGCGGTCATCGGCGAGGTCGAGGTCGTGGCGGGTGACGGCGCGCGGGTGACGTTCGTCGACCGCGAGCTGCCGGAAATCGGCGGGCACGAGCACTTCCGGGTCTCATAGCCTCGTGTCGTGAACGCTCCGCCTCGGGTCCTCACCATCGCAGGCTCGGACTCCGGTGGCGGCGCGGGCATCCAGGCGGACCTCAAGACGATGCTCGCGCTCGGCGTCCACGGCATGAGCGTCATCACCGCCGTCACCGCGCAGAACTCGGTGGGCGTGCACGGCTACTGGGAGGTCGAGCCCGATGGCGTCGACGCCCAGCTCGCGGCGGTCCTCGACGACATCGGGGTGGACGCCGTCAAGACCGGGATGCTCGCCTCGCCCGAGCTCGTCACGCTGACCGCCAACCGGCTGCGCCGCGTTGAGGCGCCCGTCGTGGTGGATCCCGTGTGCGTGTCGAAGCACGGCGATCCGTTGCTCGTGGAGTCCGCCGTCGCGGCCATCCTCGACGAGCTGCTGCCGATCGCCACGGTGGTGACGCCGAACCTGCCGGAGGTCGCGCGGCTGACCGGCCTGGAGGTCGAGGACCGTGACGGCCAGCGGAAGGCGGCGGACGCGTTGCTCGATCTCGGCCCGAAGTGGGTGCTGGTCAAGGGCGGGCACCTGCCTCGCGGCGACGCCGTCGATCTCTTGACCGATGGGGAGACCACGATCGAGTTCGCTTCGGAGCGGCTCGACACCGTCCACACCCACGGCACCGGGTGCACCCTCGCGTCGGCGGTTGCGTCGTACCTCGCGTTGGGCCGGACCGTGCCGGACGCGGTACAGGGCGCCAAGGACTACGTCACCGGCGCGATCGCGGCCGGATTCGCTCTCGGTGCCGGCATCGGCCCGGTCGATCACGGCTGGCGGCAGCGGTGAGCGGGCTCGAGCTGCGCGACGAGCCGTACGACGGGCCCGCTGCGCAGCAGCTCATCAACGCGGTGCAGGCCGAGTACGTCGTCCGGTACGGCGGCCCCGACGAGGCTCCGGTCGATCCCGAGGAGTTCACCCCGCCGGACGGGCTGTTCGTCGTGGGCTACCTCGACGCCGTTCCGGTCGCGACCGGGGGGCTGCGCCGCCACACCGACGGCGCTGTCGAGCTGAAGCGGATGTACGTCGTGCCGGAACAGCGTGGCAAGGGGCTGTCCCGGGTGATGCTGGGGGCGCTCGAGGAACGGGCCAGAGGGCTCGGTGCGACCCGGATCGTGCTCGAGACGGGCAACCGGCAGCCGGAGGCGATCAGCCTCTACGAGTCATCGGGCTACGAGCGGATTCCGGGCTTCGGCCACTACGCCGACGCGCCGCTGTCGCTCAGCTTCGAAAAGAGGCTCTAGCCCGAATCGCACGCAAGCGAGGGAGAATGCCGCCGGTCGTGCGTCTAGCGAGCTACTTTTCCGGCCTTCAAGCAGCTTGTGCAGACGTTCATGCGCTTGCGAGAGCCGCCGATCAGGGCGCGGACCGGCTGGATGTTGGGGTTGAAGCGGCGGCGGGTGCGCCGGTGCGAGTGCGACACGTTCATGCCGAACCCGGGACCCTTGCCACACACATCACAGACGGAAGCCACGGCGAAGAGGGTAGCCCGACTTGCGAGTCGGACTCAAAGCGTCGCTCAGTCGGCCTAGCCTGCCCGTGTGGTCGAGGAGTCGGCGCACGTTCGGGCGGTGGTCGGGGAGAAGCCGGCCGCCGTGCTCGAGAAGGCGTTCGACATCGTCACGGTCGGCGACCTGCTGCGGCACTACCCGCGGCGCTACTTCGAGCAGGGCGAGCTGGCCGACCTGTCCCAGCTGCGGCCAGGCGAGCAGGTCACGGTCCAGGTCGAGGTCGTCAAGGTCCAGGCCCACCAGATCCGCCCGAAGCTCCACAAGACCGACGTCACGGTGACGGACGGCACCGGCCGGCTCGTCGCGACGTTCTTCAACCAGAAGCACCTGCCCCGGGTGCTCGAGCCGGGCCGGGCGATCATGCTCGCCGGCGAGGTCGAGCAGTTCCGCGGCAAGCTTCAGCTCAAACAGCCTGACATCGCCCTCGACGCGAAGGGACTGATCGAGGACGCCGGCAAGCTGATCCCGGTCTATCCGGCGACGAAGAGCCTGCAGTCCTGGGCGCTGCGCCGAGCGATCCTGCACGCGCTCGACCTCACGGACATCCGCGAGACCCTGCCCGACGAGCTGCGCGCCGAGCGGAAGCTCATCGGGCGCGCCGAGGCGTTGCGGGCGATCCACGAACCGCAGGACCGCGCCGACGCCCACCGGGCACGGGAGCGACTGCGGTACGACGAGGCGTTCGTGATGCAGGTGGTGCTCGCGCAGCGGCGCAACCTTGCGGCGCTCGAGCCGGCCAAGCCGCGCGCGCCGAGGTCCGGCGGGCTGCTGGAGGCGTTCGACGCGTCGCTGCCGTTCACGCTGACCGCCGGTCAGCGGGAGGTCGGCGCGCAGCTGATGGCAGACCTCGCCAGCGAAGTGCCGATGCATCGCCTGCTGCAGGGCGAGGTCGGCTCCGGCAAGACGGTTGTGGCGTTGCGCGCGATGCTCGCCGTCGTGGACTCCGGCGGGCAGGCCGCGATGCTCGCCCCGACCGAAGTCCTCGCCCAGCAGCACGCGCGCTCGATCGAGGCCCTGCTCGGACCACTTGGCCAAGGCGGACAGCTCGGCAGCGCCGACGAAGCGACCAGAGTCGCTCTGGTCACGGGCTCGATGAGCGCAGCGGCCCGCCGATCCACGCTGCTCGACATCGGCGTCGGAGACGCCGGAATCGTCGTCGGCACTCACGCGCTGCTCGAGAACACCGTGCAGTTCTTCGACCTGGGTCTCGTCGTCGTCGACGAACAACACCGCTTCGGTGTCGAGCAACGCGACGCATTGCGCAGCAAGGGCGACACCCCGCCGCACGTGCTGGTGATGACCGCGACACCGATCCCGCGCACCGTGGCGATGACGGTGTTCGGTGACCTCGAGACCTCGACCCTGACCGAGCTCCCGGCCGGTCGCCAGCCGATCACGACGCGGGTGGTGCCGCTCGCCGAGCAACCGGGCTGGATCGACCGGGTGTGGGAGCGGGCCCGGGAAGAGGTCGCGGCCGGTCGCCAGGTCTACGTGGTCTGCCCGCGTATCGACTCCGAGGACTCGGCCGAGGACGCGGGGGAGTCCCAAGAGGGGGGCTGGGCGGCCACGGCCGCCGTGGCTGACCTGACGCCCGCCCTCGTCGCCGGGCCGCTTGCCGGCCTGCGCGTCGAGATGCTGCACGGTCGACTGGCTCCGGACGCCAAGGACGACGTCATGCGCCGGTTCGCCGCGGGTGCGATCGACGTCCTGGTCGCGACGACCGTGATCGAGGTGGGCGTCGACGTCCCGAACGCCACCGCGATGATCGTTCTCGACGCCGACCGGTTCGGGATCTCCCAGCTCCATCAGCTGCGGGGCCGGGTCGGGCGGGGCGGCCACGAGGGCATCTGCCTGCTGGTCTCGACATCGCCGCCCGGAACGCCGGCCCGCGAACGGCTCGACGGGGTCGCCTCGACGCTGGACGGCTTCGAGCTCGCCCGGCTCGATCTCGAGCAACGTCGCGAGGGTGACGTCCTGGGTCAGTCGCAGTCCGGTAGTCGCTCACAGCTCAAGCTGCTCCGGCTGCTTCGCGACGAAGACGTCATCGACGCCGCCCGCGCGGACGCCATTGCGCTCGTGGCGGACGACCCCGCACTCGAACGTCACCTCGCCCTGCGCGACGCTGCCGAGGAACTCGCCGCGAACGAGCGCGCCGAGTTCCTGGGCAAGGCATGAGGCGGCGCAGCCGACGCCGCTGCTGTTGGATGGCGGACGGCGGCGGGGTGGTGGACCTATGACGCGACTGATCTCGGGAACGGCCGGCGGCCGCCGGCTTGCCGCACCGACGGGGCGCGGCACTCGCCCCACGAGCGATCGCACCCGCGAGGGGCTGTTCTCCTCGCTGCAGTCGCTGTGCGGCGACCTCGCCGGGGGGTCGTTCCTCGACCTGTTCGCCGGATCCGGCGCCGTCGGGCTCGAGGCGGCGAGCCGGGGCGCCGCGCCGGTGACGCTGGTCGAGCGGGATCCGAAGGCCGCGCGGGTGATCCGCTCCAACATCGCGGCGATCGAGGCGGCCGGCGTGGAACTGGTCGAATCGAGCGTGGAGCGGTTCCTGGCGGGCGACCCGGTGAGCTACGACATCGTCTTCATCGACCCGCCGTACGCAGACCCGGTCGACGACGTGCTCGCGCGGCTGGTGTCGGGCGGCTGGCTCGCCACCGGCGCCGTCGTGTGCGTGGAGCGAGCGAGCCGAGACGATGCCCTGAGCTGGCCCGAGGGACTGGAGGTCCTGCGCTCACGGCGTTATGGCGACAGCACGCTCTGGTACGGTCGCGCCTCGTGAGACGGGCGGTGTGTCCGGGATCCTTCGACCCGATCACGAATGGCCATCTCGACGTCATCGAGCGGGCCAGCTACCTGTTCGACGAGATCGTCGTCGTGGTCGGGATCAACCAGTCGAAGAACCGGTTGTTCGAGCCGGACGAGCGGGTCGAGCTGATCCGCGAGGTCGTGGCGCACCTGCCGAACGTCACCGTCGACACGTTCCGCGGGCTGCTGGTCGACTACTGCGTCGCACACGACATCAAGGCAATCGTGAAGGGCCTCCGAGCGGTCAGTGACTTCGACTACGAGCTGCAGATGGGCCAGATGAACCACTCGCTGGCTGCCGTCGACACGCTGTTCATGCCCGCCGACCCGCATTACAGTTTCCTCTCGTCCAGCCTCGTCAAAGAGGTTGCGACGTACGGCGGAGACGTCTCCAAACTCGTGCCGGAGGCGGTTCTTCGCCGGCTCCGCGAACGACTGACGGCTCCGTAACCGAAGGTCTTGGGAGGCAGGGCAGCACGTGGGTATCTCGGAAAAGCTCGACGAGTTCGTCGCGATGATCGAGAACGCCCGCGCCATGCCGATGTCGGCGTCCTGCATCGTCAACCGCAACGAGATGCTCGAGGCGGTCGAGGAGCTCCGCAAGGCGCTGCCGGAGGAGCTCCGCAAGGCGCGTGGCGTGCTGCGTGACCGCGTGTCGGTCGTCGAGGAGGGCAAGGTCGAGGCGCAGGCGATCATCGCCGAGGCGGAGGCCGAGCGGGCCCGCCTGGTGTCCCGCACCGAGGTGGTGAAGGAGGCGACCCGGGAAGCCGAGCGCCTGCTCGCCGCGGCCAACGCGGAGTCCGACCGGATGCGCCGCGAGGTCGACGACTACGTCGACGGCAAGCTCGCCAACTTCGAGATCGTCCTGAACCGGACGCTGCACGCCGTCGAGCACGGCCGCAACAAGATCAACGGCCGCCACGAGCTCGAGGCCTTGCAAGAGGTCGACGAGGACGAAGAAGTCGAGCCGCTGCCAGGCTGAGTCAGCCCTCGGCCTGGCCGTCGGGCTTCGCCCTCGGCGTCGGCCCGCAAGAGCAACTGCGCAACAACCAGGGGGCGGCTGCCGTTTCCTCGGCGTTGCGCTCCCCGGCTCGGCTTCCAGTCCTCGATTGCCGCCGAGCCCTACGCAGGTGGCCAAAGTCAGCCCGAGTTCGGCCACCTAAGTTGGGCTCGGCCCGAGAAACCGGACAATCAACGCAAGGGGGCATCGCAAGCCGAGCCGGGCAGCGCAAACCGACTACAGCGGGTGCTGTCCCCCTGGTCTTAGCGGGTTTGAGGCCGCGGCCGAAGGCCAGGCCCTGCCCGTAGCCTGGGTAGGCGTGAGGTCGCCGTTCGTCTATGACACCCGGGAGCTGGGGCGTCGGCCGGGCTCGATGCGGGAGCACCGGATCGAGGCGGCGGCGCCGGAAGGCTGGGGTCTGGATCTGGTGAAGGTCCCACCGGGTACCCCGGTCGTGATCGACGCCCGCTTCGAGTCGGTCATGGACGGCGTGCTCGTCACCGCCGAGGTCGAAGTCCCGGTGTCGGCGGAGTGCGGGCGCTGCCTCGATCCGCTCGAGATCCAGCTCGTCGCGCCGATCCAGGAGCTCTACGCCTACGAGCCGGACCCGGCGGACGACGAGGCCCCGACGGTCAGCGGGGACACGCTCGACCTCGAGCCCGTGGTCCGGGACGCCGTGATGCTTGCGCTCCCGCTCAACCCGCTTTGCGACCCCGATTGTCTAGGATTGTGTGCCGGGTGCGGTGCCCGCCTGGCCGATGTCGAGCCCGATCACACGCACGACGAAGTTGACCCGCGATGGGCTGCCCTTGCACTCTTGAAGGACAGCAGCTCAGAGAATGATGTCGAGGAGAACTAACCGTGGCCGTCCCTAAGCGCCGGATGTCGCGCAGCAACACCCGCTCGCGACGCTCGCAGTGGAAGGCCGCCGCGCCGTCACTCGTCGCCTGCCCGCGTTGCCGCCAGCCGAAGCTCCCGCACACCGCTTGTGGCGTCTGCGGCACGTACAACGACCGCCAGGTCGTCCCGGTCTAACCGGACTGCTGTGAGCACCGCACTAGGCCTGACGGCCCAGGTGCGCGCTTCGGTCGCCCTCGTCTGCGGAGTCGACCCCGACCGGCTGACCGCCGACACCTCGCTGGAGTCGCTGGGCGCTGACTCGCTCGCGCGGGTCAGCATCGCCGACGTGCTCGAAGCCGACCTGGCGGCAGCCGGCAGGGTCGTGCACATCGATGACGCCGCCCTTGCCAAGTTCGTGACGCTCGGCGAGATCGACCGCTATCTCGCGCATGCCTGAAGGCGAGCCGATCGACGGACTGATCGAGGTCCTCGGCGCCAAGGTCGATGGGAACGGCGTCGACCGTGAGCTGATCGAGCTCGCTGTCACTCACCGCTCGTACGCATACGAGAACGGCGGGGTCCCGACCAACGAGCGGCTCGAGTTCCTCGGCGACTCCGTCCTCGGCATCGTCGTCACCGAGGAGCTGTACCGCCGCTATCCCGACCTCCCGGAGGGTCAGCTCGCGAAGCTCCGCGCCGCCGTCGTCAACGCCCGGGCACTGGCGGGGGTAGGGCGGGGGATCGGGCTCGGCAAGTACATGAAGCTCGGCCGGGGCGAAGAGAGCACCGGCGGGCGCGACAAGTCTTCGATCCTGGCCGACGCGCTGGAGGCGCTGATCGGCGCGTACTACCTCGACCGCGGCCTCGAGCCGAGCCGGGTGCTGATCCTCGGGTTGTTCGCCGCGGCGCTCGAAGACGCCGCCGGGCTGGGCGCCGGTCTGGACTGGAAGACCTCGCTGCAGGAGCTGGCCGCCGAACGCGGGCTCGGTGCGCCGGAGTACGCCGTCGACGAGAGCGGCCCGGACCACGCGAAGTCATTCACGGCCACGGCTCTCCTGGGCGGTGAGCCCGCAGGCGAGGGCACCGGCAACAGCAAGAAGGAAGCCGAGCAGCGCGCCGCCGAGCAGGCCTGGACATCGCTCAGCGAAGCCGGGTCGACCCCCACCAGTGCCTGAGCTGCCCGAGGTCGAAACCGTCCGCGTCGGTCTGCAGCGTGCTGTCGTGGGCCGCCGGATCGCCTCGGTCGAGGTGTTCGGCGAACGCACCCTGCGCCGTCATGAGCCAGGCCCCGCTGACTTCACCGCTCGGCTCACCGGGCGCACCATCGTCGCCGCCAGGCGCCGGGGCAAGTTCCTGTGGCTGCCGCTCGACGACGGCGTGAACCTGCTTGCCCACCTCGGGATGTCCGGGCAGTTCCTCGCGACGCCGGCAGGGGCGCCCGCGCCGCGGCACCTCAAGGCGAAGTGGACGTTCGACGACGGCGGGCCACTGCTGTGGTTCTGCGACCAGCGCACGTTCGGTGGGCTTGCCCTCGCCGACGAGGAGCTGACCGACGACGGCGTTCCGGTGGTGCTCAGCCACGTCGCGCCAGATCCGCTCGAGCCTGCGTTCGACCCGGAACGGTTCGCGAACGCGCTCCGCAGGCGGCGTACCGGCCTCAAGCGCGCCATCCTCGACCAGACGCTCATCTCGGGGATCGGGAACATCTACGCCGATGAGGCGCTGTGGCGAGCGCGGCTGCATTTCGCCCGCGCGACGGAGGGGATGCGCCGCCCGGAGATCACCCGGCTCCTCGATGCTGTCGACGAGGTGCTGCGGGCGGCGATCCAGGCCGGCGGCACGTCGTTCGACGCCTTGTACGTCGCGGTGAACGGCGAGAGCGGCTGGTTCGACCGCTCCCTGGAGGCCTACGGCCAGGAGGGCCGGCCCTGCTCCCGGTGCGGGACCCCG
Organism: Mycobacteriales bacterium; assembly: GCA_035545175.1. Classification (GTDB taxonomy): domain Bacteria; phylum Actinomycetota; class Actinomycetes; order JAFAQI01; family JAFAQI01; genus DASZTV01. The sequence goes on along the minus strand of DASZYY010000044.1, from coordinate 9,069 downwards.
ATCGTCCGGGTGCGGTTCACGAACCGGTCGTCCTACTTCTGTCCGAAATGTCAGACCCGTCCCCGTAACGGGCGCTGGTAGGTCTTGACCGCTACTCCATACGGCGGCACACTTGATCCGCTGCGATGCGTTACATCATCGCCAGCGTCACCAGTCGGGGGCTGACCCGTTAACCCTTATCAGGGCTGCGCGGGTTGTCTGCGACGTGTCCTCAACGTGGAGGATTAACAGGAATGGCGAAAGCCCTTCTGGGTCATGTCGGGAACGGTCTCGACCTGCGTGTGGCCACCGAGATGAAGCGACTGCGCGACCGCGTTCGGGATCTCGAGAACGAGGTCATCCGGCTGCGTGCCGAAAATGCCGAGCTCACCTCCCTGGCCCGCGTCGACGAGGAGATGCTGCGACTCACAGTCGCCGAGCCCGTTCGCGACATCGAGCCCGCACTCACCTAAGAACGTCAAAGAACGCCGCACGACGCTGTAGCGTGGCAAGCGGTCTTCCCCGCCTGACCACCTCGACCCGGGAGTCTCACGGGTGCATCTTGCGAGCTTGACCCTTCGGGGCTTCAAGTCCTTCGCGTCGTCGACCACGCTGCGCTTCGAGCCCGGCGTCACCGCGATCGTCGGGCCGAACGGATCCGGCAAGTCCAACGTCGTCGACGCGATTGCCTGGGTGCTCGGTGAGCAAGGCGCGAAGTCGCTTCGCGGCGGCAAGATGGAAGACGTCATCTTCGCCGGCACCGCCGGCAAGCAGGCCCTCGGTCGCGCCGAGGTCGTGCTGACGATCGACAACTCCGACGGCGCGTTGCCGATCGACTTCACCGAGGTCACGCTCTCGCGGATCATGTTCCGCAACGGCGGCTCCGAGTACGCCATCAACGGCTCGCCCTGCCGCCTGCTGGACATCCAGGAACTGCTGTCGGACTCCGGCATCGGTCGCGAGATGCACGTCATCGTCGGGCAGGGCCAGCTCGACGCGATCCTCTCGGCGACGCCCGAGGAGCGGCGCGGCTTCATCGAAGAGGCCGCCGGTGTCCTGAAGCATCGCAAGCGCAAGGAAAAGGCGCTTCGCAAGCTCGACGCGATGCAGGTGAACCTCAACCGGCTGACCGACCTGACCGCCGAGCTCCGCCGGCAGCTCAAGCCGCTCGGACAGCAGGCGGACGTGGCGCGTCGCGCGTCGGTGATCCAGGCCGACCTTCGTGACGCTCGACTGCGGCTGTACGCCGACGACCTGACGTCGATGCGCGGAACCTTCGAGGCCGAGGTCGCGGACGAGACGGCGTTGCTCGAGCGTCGGAGCCGCGTCGAGACCGCCCTGAGCGAGGCGACGGCCCGCGAGAGCCAACTCGATGCCGCGCTCACCGCGCAGACGCCCCAGCTGGCCCGCGCCCAAGAGACCTGGTACCGGTTGTCCGCTCTTCGTGAGCGGCTGCGGGGTACGGCGTCGCTCGCCAACGAGCGGCAGCGGCACACCGCGATCGCCGTCGACCTCGGCACCGGCGGTCGCGACCCCATGGCCTGGCAGGCGGAGATCGACCAGCTCCGGGTCGAGGCCGAGGATGCCGAGCAGGTCCACCTCGGCAACCGTGAGCGGCTGGTGGCTGCCGAGGCCGAGCGGCAGCGGCTGGAGTCCGAGCTCGCCGAGCAGGAGCAGGCTCTCGCGGTGGCGCGGCAAGCACTCGCGGACCGCCGCGAAGGGCGGGTCCGCCTGCAGGGCGAGGTGACCGCCATGCGGACGCGGGCACGGGCGGCGCAGGACGAGATCGGCCGGCTGTCGGTGTCGCTCGAAGCCGCGCGGGAGCGCGCGGCTGCCGCGGCGGCAGAGTTCGCGGCGCTGGAGGGCGAAGTCGCAGGACTCGACGCCGGGGAGGTCGACCTCGACGCCGCTCACGAGTCGGCGGCCGCGGCCCTCGCGGCGGCCGAGGAGACGCTGTCGTCGTTGCAGGTGGAGGAGCGCGAGACCGAGCGGCAGCGCAGCGCGATCGCCGCCCGGTGTGACGCGCTGGCGCTGGGCCTCGACCGCAAGGACGCGGCGGGCGCGCTGGTCGGATCCCGCGACCGGCTGCCCGGCCTGCTCGGCACCGTCGCGGAGCTGGTCGCGGTCGAGGCCGGCTACGAGGCGGCGATCGCCGCCGCGCTCGGCACGGCCGCCGATGCCGTCGCCGTGCGATCGCTTGCCGACGCCGCTGCCGCGATCATGCTGCTCAAGGACCAGGACGGCGGCCGGGCCGGCCTGCTGGTGGCTACGGAGGTTCCGGCTCCGGGACTCCCGGCGCCGCCCGCAGGTGCCCGACCCGCGGTCGAGGTGATCACCGCGCCCGACGAGATCCGCTCCGCGCTAGCCCGCCTGCTGGCCGGCACGGTCGTCGTGGCCGACATCGAAACAGCGCAGTCCGTCGTCGCCGCGAACCCGGAACTGCGCGCGGTGACGCGGGACGGCGATCTGTTCGGTGCCGGCTGGTCGGCGGGTGGTTCGAACGCGACGCCTTCGCTGCTCGAGATCCGCGCCGCGCACAGCGAGGCGGAACAGCAGCTCACCGAGCTCTCGCACCGAGCCGAGCGACTCCGGTTCGCGCTGACCGGGGCGGCAGAGGACGTGGCTGCTCGCCGAGACGAGCTGGATGCCGCCATCTCGGCGTTGCACGAGTCGGATGCGCGGCTGGCGGCGGTCGCCGAGCAGCTCGGGCAGCTCGGAGCTGCCGCGCGGGCGACCGCCGGCGAGAGCGAGCGGCTGGCGCGGGCGGTGGAGGAGGCGTCGGAGGCGCGCGATCGCGACCTGCAAGGACTGACCGAGCTCGAAGAGCGGATGGCTGCCGTCGAGGCGATGCCGGACGACGCCGCTCCCGATGAGAGCGAGCGGGAGCGGCTCGCCGAGCTCGTGGTTGCTGCCCGGGCGCGAGAGCTCGAGGCCCGGCTCGCGGTGCGGACCGACGAAGAGCGACGCCACGCACTGAAGGCTCGGATCGAGCAGCTCGAGGCCGCCGCCGAAGCCGAACGGGCCGCCCGCGAACGCGCCGCTGAGCTCGTACGTCGTCGGGCCCGCGAGTCGGTTGTCGCGGCAGCGGTTGCGACCGCCGCCGCCCGAGCGCTGAGCGCGCTGGAGGACTCGTTGCGCGCGGCTGCTGTGCAGCGCGAGTCGATCGAGCAGCAGCGCACGGTCACCGAGGGCGAGCTGCTTGCCATCCGCACGTCGATGCGCGATCTCAGCGCCGAGCTCGAGACGCTGACCGGCGCGGTCCACCGCGACGAGGTGGCACGTGCCGAGCAGCGGATGCGGATCGAGGCACTCGAGGCGAAGGTTGCCGAGGAGTTCGGCATCGAGACCGACACGCTGCTCGCCGAGTACGGCCCGGACGTTGCGGTCCCGCCGCCGGCCGACGGCGGCCCCGATGCGGTGGCCACGCCGTACGACCGAGCCGTGCAGGAAAAGCGATGGAAGGCGGCGGAGCGGGCGCTCGCGTTGCTCGGCAAGATCAACCCGCTCGCGCTCGAGGAGTTCGCCGCGCTTGAGGAGCGCCACAAGTTCCTTTCCGACCAGCTCGAGGACCTCAAGGCCTCGCGACGCGACTTGCTCGTGGTCGTCAAAGAGGTCGACGAGCGGGTCGAGCAGGTCTTCCGAGAGGCGTACGAGGACGTCGCCCGCGAGTTCGAGACGGTGTTCTCGGTCTTGTTCCCGGGCGGTTCCGGCAAGCTCGTCCGCACCGACCCCAACGACTGGCTGCTCACCGGCGTGGACGTCGAGGCGCGCCCGCCGGGCAAGAAGATCAAGCGCCTGTCGTTGCTGTCCGGCGGCGAGCGGTCCCTGACCGCGGTGGCGCTGCTGGTCGCGATCTTCCGGGCGCGCCCTTCGCCGTTCTACGTCCTCGACGAGGTCGAGGCCGCCCTCGACGACCGCAACCTGCTGCGGCTGGTCAGCCTGATCTCGGAGCTGAAGTCGACGTCGCAGCTGATCGTCGTGACTCACCAGAAGCGCACGATGGAAGTCGCCGACTGCCTGTACGGCGTCTCGATGCGCGGCGACGGCATCACCGAGGTGATCAGCCAGCGGCTGCGTGAACCGGAACCGGAGCCTGTCTAAGTGACATTCGTGATCGTCGGCATCGTCGTCGGAGTCCTCCTCGTCGGTGCCGTGCTCGGCCTCGTCCTCGCGCCGTCCCGTCGGCGGCGCATCACCACTCTCGAGGTGCCTCCGGAGCAGACGCCAACGGCGCCGCCGGTCCCGCCACCCGTAGCCGAGGTCGCGCCGACGACGGAGGCGCCCCCGGTCGAGGCGCCCGCACCTGAGGCGCCCGTGGCTGAGGCGCCGGCGCCATCCGCCGAGCCGGAAGCCCCCGCAGCTGCCGAGGTGGAGCGACCCGAGCCGTCCGCCGGCCGGCTGGTGCGGCTGCGTGGGCGGCTCGCCGGCTCGCAGTCCACGCTCGGTCGCGGACTGCTCACGCTGCTCTCGCGCGACAACATCGACGACGACGTGTGGGAGGAGATCGAAGACACCCTCCTCACCAGTGACGTCGGGCTCACCGCAACGAACGAGATCGTGTCGGCGCTGCGTGAGCAGATCCGCGTCATGGGTGCCCGCACCGCCGAGGACGTTCGCACGATGCTGCGCGAGACGCTGCTCGTCGCGGTCGGCCGCGACAGCGACCGGAGGCTGCGCACCGCGCCGCACGACGGTCAGCCCGCGGTCGTGCTCGTGGTCGGTGTCAACGGCACCGGCAAGACCACGACCTGCGGCAAGCTCGCCCGAGTCATCGTCGGCGACGGTGGGACGGTCCTGCTGGGCGCCGCCGACACCTTCCGAGCCGCCGCCGCCGACCAGCTGTCGACCTGGGCGGAGCGGGTCGGCGCATCCATCGTGCGGGGACCGGAGGGCGCGGACCCGGCGAGTGTGGCCTTCGACGCCGTGCACGACGGCGCGGAACGTGGCGTCGACACCGTGGTCATCGACACCGCCGGCCGGCTGCACACGAAGACCGGCCTGATGGACGAGCTCGGCAAGGTGAAGCGAGTGGTCGAGCGGCGTGGGCCGGTCGATGAGGTGCTGCTGGTGCTCGACGCGACGACAGGCCAGAACGGCCTGGTCCAGGCCCGCGTGTTCGCTGAGGTCGTCGACGTGACCGGCATCGTCTTGACCAAGCTCGACGGCACCGCCAAGGGCGGCATCGTCATCGCGGTGCAGCGCGAGCTCGGCGTGCCTGTGAAGCTGGTCGGACTGGGCGAAGGCCCGGACGATCTGGCGCCCTTCGATCCCGGCGTGTTCGTCGACGCGCTACTCGGCGGCTAGGACACTTCACGGTATGGCGAGTCTGTTCCGTGAGCAGGTCGCCGTGACCTACATCGATCCCGACAACAACGAGATCGCGACGAGCTGGGAGAGCTCACCGTTGCCGCGGGCCGGAGAGAACGTGCGCATCGCAGGCGTGCCGTATCTGGTCGAGCGAGTCGGCTACGACTTGCCGAAGGACAAGATAGAGCGGATCTGGATCGTCCTGCGGCCGGCCTGACCGGGACCGGGGACGGGCGCCGCGCGCCGTGGATGGTTCGTAACATCCGCGAAATCCGCCGCGTCGCTTGCTGAAACCTGCGCCTTGCAAAGTGCACTTCGACGACGTCGGGCGTCGGGCCATCCTGCCGCGCATTCCGAGCCTGTCGCCACACGATGGAGGGTTGATGGAAGACGGCTACTACGCCTGGATGATCGTAGCCACCGCGCTCGTTCTGATGATGACGACTCCGGCGCTCGCGTTCTTCTACGGAGGAATGACGCGCACCAAGTCCACTCTCAACATGATGATGATGTCGTTCACCGCGATGGGTGTCGTCGGCATCGTCTTCGTGCTCTGGGGCTGGTCGATGGGCTGGGGCGCCGACGGCATCGGAAACGGGAACGGGAAGCTGATCGCGAGCCCGGCCAATACGTTCGGGTTGTTGCACGTGTCGAGCTCGAACTTCGTGTTCGTGCTCTTCCAGCTCACGTTCGCGGTGATCACCGTGGCACTGATCTCGGGGTCGATCGCAGACCGGGTCAAGACGTCCTCCTGGATCATCTTCTCGGTCCTGTGGGTCACCTTCGTCTATGTCGTCGTCGCCCACAACGTGTGGGGCGGCGGGTGGTTCTACTCGCACTTCCCGAACCTGGACTATGCCGGTGGAACGGTCGTCCACATCAACGCCGGTATCGCTGGTGGCGTCCTCGCGCTGGTGATCGGCAAGCGAGTCGGATGGCCGAAGAACCCGGGCAAGCCGCACAACGTGACGCTCACGATGCTCGGTGCCGGCCTGCTGTGGTTCGGCTGGTACGGGTTCAACGTCGGGTCGATCGTCTTCAACGCCGGGGGGAGCGACAACCCGTGGGACTCGATCGGTAGCTGCAAGGGCGACACCACGTGTCAGTTCATCACCCAGTTCACGCACGAGACGGGCGTGACGTTCATGAACACCACCATCGCGACCATGGCCGCGATGCTGGCCTGGCTCCTGGTCGAGCGGATGCTGCGTGGCAAGGCGACGTCACTCGGCGCGGCCTCGGGCGTGGTGGCCGGTCTGGTCGCGATCACCCCGTCCTGCGGGTCGGTCAACACGCTCGGCGCGATCTGCGTCGGCGCGATCGCCGGTGCGGTGTGCGCCGTGGCGATCGGCCTGAAGTACAAGCTCGGCCTCGACGACTCGCTCGATGTCGTAGGTGTTCACCTCACTGGTGGCATCATCGGCGCGCTGCTGATCGGCTTCTTCGGAACGATCAAGTCGCCGCAGGGCATCGACGGGCTGTTCCCGAGCGGTGGTGGCGGCCTGTTCTACGGCGGCAACGCCACACTCCTCTGGCATCAGTTCCTGGGCGTGCTGTTCACTGTCGTGTGGTGCGGAGTCGTCACGCTGGTCATCGCGCTGCTGATCAAGTACACGATCGGCTGGCGAATCACGACCAACGCAGAGGTTGAAGGCATTGACGTGAACGAACACGGCGAGTCCGCGTACGACTGGGGCACTGCTGCACCGTCGGGTGGTATTGGTAGCCCGGTGTTCTCGTCGTCAATCGGTCACCGCACGGAGGTGCAGGCGTGAAGCTCGTCACCGCGATCATCAAGCCGTTCAAGCTCGAGGACGTGAAGAGCGCACTCGAGGCCTACGGCGTCGCCGGACTCACGGTCAGCGAGGTGCAGGGCTACGGCCGGCAGAAGGGCCACACCGAGGTCTACCGCGGTGCCGAGTACAAGGTCGACTTCGTCCCCAAGATCCGGATCGAGGTCGTCGTCGATGACAGCGACGCCGACGGCGTCGTGGGTGTGGTGGTCAAGGCGGCCAGCACCGGTCAGATCGGCGACGGCAAGGTCTGGGTCACTCCGGTTGACCAGATCGTCCGGGTTCGGACGGGGGAGAAGGGGTCCGACGCCCTGTAGCGACATCGCCTACCAAGGTGAGCTACGCACGGCCGTGAGCCTTAGGCTCACGGCCGTGCGGCTTTCCGGGGGAGATGCATCGTGAACGCAGGCGATACCGCATGGGTGCTCGGCAGCGCCGGGCTCGTTCTCTTCATGACGCCGGGGCTGGCTCTGTTCTACGGCGGGATGATCCGCACCAAGAACGTCCTGGCCATGATCATCGCCAACTTCGCGACGATCGCCGTCGTCAGCATCGTGTGGGCGGTCGTCGCCTACTCGATCGCGTTCGGCCCCGATGCGGGGCACGGACTGCTGGGCAACCTGAACCTTGCCGGTCTTGCCCACCCGGAGCAGCCGATAGCGGGCTTGCCGCTCACGGTGCCGCCGTTGGCCTTCGCGGCCTTCCAGATGATGTTCGCCGTCATCACCGCTGCGCTGCTGACCGGCACGGTCGCCGAGCGCGCGAAGTTCGGCGCCTTCCTTCTGTTCGCTGTCCTGTGGGTCGTGATCGTCTACGCGCCGATCGCCCACTGGGTCTTCTCACCGACCGGATGGCTGAACAAGAAGGGCGTCCTCGACTTCGCCGGCGGCAACGTCGTCGAGATCGACTCCGGCGCCTCCGCGCTCGCCCTGGCCTTCGTCATCGGCAGGCGCAAGGGCTGGCCCCGTGAGGTGATCGCGCCGCACTCGCTGCCGTTCACGATGCTCGGCGCGGGCATCTTGTGGTTCGGCTGGTTCGGCTTCAATGCCGGTAGCGCGCTTGCCTCTGGAGCGCTTGCATCGCAGGCTCTCATCGGCACCCAGCTCGCGGCATGCGCGGGCCTGCTCGCCTGGTGTGGCCTGGAGAAGATGAGGACCGGCCACGCGACGACGCTCGGTGCCGCATCCGGCGCGGTTGCCGGTCTGGTTGCCATCACGCCGGCCGCGGGCTACGTGAACAGCATGGCCTCGATCGCCATCGGTGCGGCGGGCGGTGCGGTGTCGCTGTTCGCCTGCAACGTCAAGCACCGGCACGGTTACGACGACTCGCTCGACGTCGTCGGTGTGCATGGCGCGGCCGGAGTTGTCGGCACGCTGCTCGTCGGCGTCTTCGCGACGCGGGGAGTGAACCGCGGGATTCGGTACGACGGCCTGATCCACGGTCACGCGCATCTGCTCGGTGTGCAAGCGCTCGCCGTTGTCGTAACGATCGCGTGGGCGTTCACCCTGACCTACGTTCTCGCGACGATCGTGCAGCGGACGATCGGCTTCCGGGTCGACGAGGCCCATGAGGTCGAGGGACTGGACACCGCGCTGCACGCCGAGTCGGCATACGACTTCGGCAACACCCGCGCTGCACGTCTCGGCTCCTAGTCGCGGCCATGCCCGAGGACCCGTCGGCGAAGCTCCGTGAAGCGCGGGCAGATGTTCTGGCAACCGAGGGTCTCGGCGGCGCCGAGCTACGCGAAGCGCTCACTGATGTCGCGGACAGCTGGCTGGCCGACCAGTTGGGAGACGCCGACGGCGTCGCGCTCGTCGCCGTGGGCGGCTACGGCCGTCGTGAGCCCGCTGCGGGCAGCGACCTGGACCTTGTGCTGTTGCACGCCGACGGCGTCGAGGTCGAAGAGCTGGCGAACTCGATCTGGTACCCGATCTGGGACGCCGGCGTCGGGCTGGACCACTCGGTGCGCACCGTGGACGAGGCGGTTCGG
>DASZYY010000043.1:0-5499 GCA_035545175.1 Mycobacteriales bacterium | reverse complement strand
TGTTCCTCTCCCAGCTCGCGACGGCACCGACACCGGCGTCCGTCGCGTCCGCCGAGCGCACCCAGCTCCGGTCCTCGATCTGGCTGCCCTACTGGCTGCCCGGCGCCGCGGCCGAAGTGAGCCGGAATGCCGCGGTCTTTCGCACCGCATCACTCTTCTGGTACGACGCCGCCTCGTGCTCGTCCGTCCGCCTCGAGCCGGGCGCGGGTGATCCCGGGTCGGTCCGGCGGCTGCGCGCCCGCGGTCTGCGGGTGATGGCGACGGTGGTCGGTTCGGGGCTGCCGCCACATGCGGCGATCCGATGCTTCTCGAACCGGGCTCGCCGCGATTCCCACGTTCGACGGCTGGTGCGGCTCGCAGTCGGCGGTCACTTCGCGGGTATCGACATCGACTACGAGACGCTCGCTCACACGAAGGATCCGAAGCGCGCGACGAGAGTGCGCCACGTCTTCGACGACTTCGTCGCCGACCTGTGCGCTGCGCTGCACCGCCACGACAAGCTGTGCACCATCACGGTGATGCCTCGGTTGGACGACAGCATGGACGTCGCGCTCGGAAAGGTCATCCCGGGCGTGTACGACTACGGCGCCATCGCGGCGGTTGCCGACCGGCTGCGGGTGATGGCCTACGACCAGCACTCCCGACGGTTCGGGCCCGGGCCGATCGCGGGATATCCGTGGGTGAAACGCGTCATCGCCTATACGGCGTCGAAGACGTCATTGGACAGAGTCGAGCTGGGCATCCCGTTGTACGGGCGCGACTTCGCCAACCATGACAGCGTGTCGCTGTCCGGTTCTGCGGCACTCGCGCTGGCTCGTCGCCACCACGTGACCCCCCACTTCGACACACGGCAGCGGGAAGCGACCTTCCGGTACCGCACACACGGCGCGCCCCACACCGTGTGGTTCAGCAGCCCGGACGCCGTGGCCGCGCGCACCCGCCTCGCGAAGGCGGACGGCATGGCCGGCGCCGCCTACTGGGCGGCTGACCTCGACGTGGCCGGTACGTGGCGGGCGGTCCGCCGGGCGGAAGGCACGACCTAGCGACGGCCGGACCGGCTCACCTCGATCGCCAACGAGCGACGTGCCTCCGTTACGAACGCCCAAGCGCGAGCCGGCGGATTGCGCAGCTTCGCCTCCGGCAACGGATTGGGCAGGGCCGACTCGTCGATCACGCTCAATCGGGTCCGCAGGTCCACGCCGAGAACCTCCGCGCGAAGCTGGACGTCCCAGATCCCGCTGCCGATCTGCGCGTCGCCGACCGCCTTCAGGTTCAGGGTCGCGGTGCCCGCGATCGACAGGGTCGCGTCGGAGGCCTTGCGGCGGAACGGTCCGCCCACCGTCGTCTGGTGCATCGTCACGACGTATGACGTCGGAAGGTGCCACTGGACCGACGAGCGCCGACTCGTGACGAGGACCTCCAGATCGATCGCAAGCAGGTCGTCGGGTCGCTCCGGCCGGTCCGCATCCTCAGCGCTGAGCGCTTCGTCGTCGAGCCGCCACTGGTCGGTACCGGGGACCGAACGGAACGCCACCGGCGTACCGCTGTGTTCGAGGACCACCCGGTAGCTGAGCGCCCACTCCGCACCGGTCGCACGAAGCTCGACCAGCTCACCGCGAAGCGACAGCGCGGCAGCCCGGTCGTCAACCCGCCGGACCGCTGCCGGATCGTCCTCGCGCAGCGCCTTCGCAATCGCCCGTGGGTACGCACCGAAGCGGTCGACCACGCTGTCGGGGACGTCTTCCACAAGCGCGGCGCGAAGCATCTGGTGCTTGCGCGCCTCGCTCTCGGCGTCCGCGGTCCGCATCCGCCGTGAACCGGCCTTCTTCAGCAGCTCGTGCAGGACCGGCCGCTCCAGCATCGCGTCGCGCAGTGCCGGGTCGTCGTGGGTGTGACGTCGAATGAGGGCCATGACCTCGCGGTTGCTCCGGACATAGACGTCGAGGTCGATCGCCGACCGCGAGAAGTTCCCCTCATCGCCGGGGTCGTTGTGGTGGTAGCAGACGTGGTCGGCGTATACGGAGATGGTCTGCGCATGCAGATGCGCATGCGTCACGAAGTGATGATCCTCGAGCCGACGCCGGCCCTCTGGTGCCCAGATCTCGTGCTGCAGGAGGAAGTCACGACGGAACAGCTTGTGGGGGGTGAGGCTGATCATCGCTTCGGGCGCGGGCACGCTTGCCCGGGTCCTGCGAAAGATGCGCGGGATCACGGTACGGCGCCCGTGCGCCACGACCTTGCCGATCACGATGTCCGAGCTGTTGTGCTCCGCGAACTCGACCAGCCGCTCGAGCGCGTGCGGGTCGAACCAGTCGTCGTGGTCGGCGAAGAAGACGAACCCCCCCAGCGCGTTGGCGAGTCCGACATTTCGTGGCCGGCCAGGTGACCCAGACGCCGGCTCGTGGAACACCCGCGCGTTCGACGTGTTCGCGACGATCTGGTCGATCATCTTCGGCGTCCGGCCATCGTTCGACCCGTCGTCGACGTAGATGATCTCGATCCGCTCCGGTGCCAGCGTCTGCGCCCGCAGCGACTCGATACCGGCGGCGAGGGCATCGCCCCGGTTGAAGACGGGGATCACGACAGTGCAGTCGATCGGCCCGGTCATGGTGGAAGCACCGTACCTAGTGCGAACGAACCAGGGACGTGTCGGACATGGCCCGATTTTGGATGGCACGAGAACTCCGTGACCTACAGGCCTGATGGTCTATCGGATTCGAGCGCAACTATGCCGATGACACATTCGTGGAGACAGATGAGCGCAATCAGGACGCGATGGAGATGCTGGAGACCCTGGTCTCCGAAGCAATGGGCGAAGTCGGCTCGGTAAGCGAGGTCATCCGTCCCTCGGCGATCCTTCCCGAGGACGCCGCCCGATCCGTCCTCGTCGAGCTGTCGGTCCGCGACCTGCGCAGCGGAGGCGTGTGGCTGGCCGACCCGAGCCTTTGGCAGCGATTCGACGGCCCTACCGAGAAGAACCTGATCGGCTCGATCCAGGTCGCCTACGGCACACCGACGAAGTACGAGATCACCATCTTCCGCTGCACGGTGACCAAGTTCGGCACCGAGCGCGGCTGGACCGTGACGACGCTGTGCAACGAGGCCCTGCAGTACGGCGGTCTGACGCTCGACAACTGCCCACGAGCCGCACTGGCCGCACCGCCCAAGCCGTTCCGCTTCGGCGCGCGCTGACGCTCAGGTTCTGTGGTACGCCGCGACGTGCCCGCGATGATGAACCTCGGCGTCGCCGCCCGGGAAGTACAGCCCTTCATGACCGGTATCCGACCAGCGCACGACGAAGGGCGGCGTGCCGTCCCGACCTCGGACTTCGAGGATCTCGGCGTCGCGCGCGGGCGTGCCGACAGTTGGGGACTTGACGATGAGGCGGTCGCCCGGCGAAGCGTGCATCACAACTCCTCGTGAACCTTCGAACCAGCCGTTCAGGTATCGGTGTGAGTCTTCGTGCGTTGCGCTTCGGGCGACAGAGCCGAACGTCCCTCAGACGGAGTCGAAGGGCACCCGTCGCTGGAACGCCCGCGCCGACGGGCCTTGACCCGTCGGATTCCTTCGATGGCGAGCGTGATGATCACGGCGATAGCGAGGGCGACGAGCAAGCCGGACAACGGCGACCGCTCGAAGACCCGTCCACCGAGGAACCCGAGCAGGCTGGCGTAGGTTGCCCAGGCTGCTGCTGCAAGCAGGTCGAGACCAGCGAAGCGCGGCCATGAGTAGCCCGTCATCCCCGCCGTCAGGCACACCGCGCTGCGTCCCCCCGGGATGAATCGGCCGACGAGGATGAGCTCGGCGCCGCGGCGACGCATCTGGCGGCGCGCCCAGTCCAGGCTGCGCCGCCCACGTCGCCCTGCTGAGATGCGCTTCGCGGCCCGTGGGCCGATCCGCGAGGCGAGGTAGTAGGCAGAGTTGTCGCCGATGAACGCACCGGCCGCGGCGCCCACGATCACCGCCGGCAGCGCCAGGTCTCCGGCCGACGCGACGACGCCCGCCGTGATCACCGCCGTCTCGCTGGGGACCACCGGCAGGAAGACGTCGAGGGCCGCGAACAACGCGACGACCAGGTAGGCCCACGTCGATGCCTCGCCGACCAGCCTGCTGAGATCAGCGAACATCGTCACTCACCTTTCCATAGAACGCCCGTCGGGCCCGAGCTGGCGGGTTGCCTGCTCGGGCCCGGACGAACCAGGGTGCCGTGAGGGCTACTCCACGGGCACCGGCGCCTTCTCGTTGAGGAAGGCGAGCACCTCACGATCCGGGCTGGTCCGCGCCGCGTGAACCATGCCGCCGATCACGAGCAGGAGCATCAGGCCGGCCGAGATGAACGCCGCGTCTGACGCGACTCCGGCGATCTGACCCATCTTGCCGAACCCGTATGCGTTCAGCAGCAGTCCGCGAAGCGTCTCGCCCTGGAACAGCGTCGCCCGCTGCTGGGTGACGGTGTCGTAGTTGGGGTCGGTCGGCTTCATGGACAGCCACTCGTGGCTGACCTGCGAGTACGTCTTGCCGTCGGCAACACCCGCGAGATGCACCTTGATGTAGTGGTTCGCGAAGACCTCAGCCTGCTGTCCGGTCGTCACCTGCTGACCGGCGTACGGCGTGACGTACTTCGTGATCTCCGCGCTCTTCTCCGCAGCAATCCCGGCCTTGTCCGGGAAGAAGATCTGCTGGGCAGCCAGCTGGTCGTGCACGTTGTTCTCGGCGAAGTTGTGGCCCCAGGCCAGCAACCCACCCGCAACCGCGAGTACGACGGCCACGACGAGGCCGCCAGTCGTCAGCAGCGCATCGAATGTCTTGCGTCGCATGATGTCCTCCGTTTTCTCGGAGCCGGCGGCCCCACTGGGGACAGAATGTTGAATCCCGCGCCGTTGCGGCAGAGTCGCTGGAGGTGACGTCATGTCCTCTTAGGACACTGATGTCGGAGGATCGATCGGCACGGCGGGCAGAGCCATATGGCCCTGGTTACCCGAGTTGCGACGTTGGGAGGATGTACGGATGGCAGGCAAGCAGATCGAGGTGTTCTTGCTCGACGACCACGAGGTCGTACGTCGGGGCGTCCGGGAGCTGCTTGAGTCCGAAGGCGACATCACCGTGGTCGGCGAGGGCTCGACCGCCAGTGAGGCGATGGCTCGGATCCCTGCCTTGCGTCCACAGGTCGCGATTCTCGACGTCCGGCTGCCCGACGGGGACGGCGTCACGGTGTGCCGCGACCTCAAGTCCGAGCTGCCCGAGCTCGCCTGCCTCATGCTGACGTCGTACGCCGACGACGAGGCGCTGTTCGAGGCGATCATGGCGGGCGCCGCCGGGTACCTCCTGAAGGAGGTCCGCGCCGCGGACATCCTCAGTGCGGTCCGCACCGTCGCTGCCGGCGGGTCTCTCCTGGATCCGCGCACCACGCTGCGCTTGATGGAGAAGCTTCGTAGCAAGGCCACCGAGGATGACCCCTTGTCCGTGCTCAGCGAGCAGGAGCGCAAGGTGCTGGACCTG
>DASZYY010000042.1:0-6720 GCA_035545175.1 Mycobacteriales bacterium | reverse complement strand
GACCTTCCTCGAGGCGAAGGACAAGGACGTCGCACTCGAGTGCGTGAAGGCCTACAACGACTTCCAGGTCGAGGAGTGGTGCGGCGACGCCGACGGCCGCCTGATCCCGCTGATCATCGTGCCGCTGTGGGACGCCGAGCTCGCCGCGCAGGAGGTGCGGCGCAACGCCGCCCGCGGCGTACGGGCCACCTGCTTCTCGGAGATCCCGCCGTTCCTCGAGCTGCCGAGCGTGCACGACAAGAACCGCTACTGGGACCCGTTCTTCGCCGCCTGTGCGGAGACCGGAACGGTCATCAACATGCACATCGGCTCGTCGTCGAAGATGCCGTCGACGTCGAAGGATGCGCCGGCCGCAGTCGGCTCGACGCTGACGTTCGCGAACTCCTGCTACTCCCTGGTCGACTGGCTGATGTGCGGTGCGCTGGAGCGCTTCCCGACGCTGAAGATCGCGTTCTCCGAGGGCTCGATCGGCTGGATCCCCTACGTCCTGCACCGGGCCGATGTGGTGTGGGAGGAGAACCGCGGCTGGGGTGGCGTCGCCGACACCGTGAAGCGCCCCCCGAGCGAGCTCTACTACGAGCACGTCCTGGGTTGCTTCTTCGACGACCCGCACGGCCTGATGAACGTCGAGGCGGTGGGCGTGAACAACATCGCCTACGAGAGCGACTACCCGCACTCCGACTCGACCTGGCCGAACACCCGCGCGGTTGCCGAGCAGCAGATGAAGCACCTCGACGACGACATCGTCGAGAAGATCGTGCGCGGCAATGCGATCCGGTTCTACGACCTCACTCCCGAAGGACGTTGGAAGCGCTGATGCTGGACTACCTGATCAAGGGGGCGACCGTCGTCGACGGGACGGGGGGCCCGTCGTACGTCGGCGATGTCGGTGTTCGTGACGGCCGGATCGTCGCCATCGGCAGTGTGGACGAGGGCGCGACGGAGGTGTTCGACGCGACCGGGCTGGTCGTCACGCCCGGCTTCATCGACAACCACACCCACTACGACGCGCAGCTGTTCTGGGACCCGCTGCTGACGCCGTCCAACGAGCACGGTGTGACGACGGTGCTCGGCGGCAACTGTGGCTTCACCCTCGCGCCGCTGAAAGCCGAGGACGCCGACTACATCCGCCGCATGATGCAGAAGGTCGAAGGCATGCCGCTCGAGGCGCTCGAGACCGGCGTCAACTGGAGCTGGGAGACCTTCGCCGAGTACCTCGACGCCGTGGAGCGGGCCGACCTCGCGGTCAATGCCGGCTTCCTGGTGGGGCACTGCGCGCTTCGTCGCTACGTGATGGGCGCCGACGCCACCGACCGCGAGGCGACCGATGACGAGATCAAGCAGCTCGTCGCCGTACTTCACGAGTCGATCGAGGCCGGTGGCCTCGGCTTCTCCACGACGCTGTCGCGCACGCACTCCGACGGCGAGGGCAAGCCGGTCGCGTCGCGTCACGCCGGCAAGGACGAGCTGCTGGCGTTGTGCACGGCGGTCGGTGAGCACGAGGGGACGTTCCTCGAGGGGATCGTCTCCGGCTGCCTCGACAAGTTCGAGGACGAGGAGATCGAGCTGCTTGCTTCGATGTCGGCGGCCGCGAAGCGATCGTTGAACTGGAACCTGCTCACGATCGACGCCCGCGAGCCCGACCGCATCCCGCGGCAGCTGCAGGCGTCGAAGCGGGCCCGTGAGCTCGGCGGCCGGGTCGTCGCGCTGACGATGCCCGTGCTCGTGCCGATGAACATGAGCCTGCTCAACTTCTGCGGGCTGTGGCTGATCCCGGGCTGGGGCGAGATCCTGCAGTGCCCGGTGCCGGAGCGCATCCAGCGGCTGTCGGACCCGGCCACCCGGGCCAAGATGGTCGAGCTCGTGAACTCGCCCGAGGCGGGGGTGTTCAAGCGGCTCGGATCGTTCGGTCGCTACGTGATCGGTGACACGTACTCACCGCAGAACGAGGGCCTCAAGGGTCGCGTCGTGAAGGACATCGCCGCGGATCGCGGCCAGGATCCGTTCGACACGCTGCTCGACATCGTCATCGCCGACGAGCTGCGCACCGTGCTCTGGCCGATGCCGAACGACAACGACCCCGACACCTGGGCGCTGCGCCAGCAGGCGTGGGGCGAGGAAGACGTGATGCTCGGCGGTTCGGACGCCGGCGCACACCTCGACCGGATGGCGGGCGCGCCGTTCCCGACCCGCTTCCTCGGCGACATGATCCGCGGTCGCAAGCTGGTGTCGCTGGAGTCCGCCGTACAGATGATCACCGGGGCGCAGGCCGACCTGTTCGGCCTGGTCGACCGCGGTTACCTCCGCGAGGGCTACCACGCCGACATCGTCGTCTTCGACCCGGAGACGGTGGCGTCGGAGGACGCCGCGCTGCACTTCGACCTGCCGGGTGACGCGCCGCGCCTCACCGCGGGCGGCATTGGCGTGAAGCGTGTGCTGGTCAACGGCATCGAGACGATCCGTGACGGCAAGGCAACGACCGCGAGGCCCGGCAAGGTGCTGCGCAGCGGCAAGGACACCGCCACCGTCGCAACGAGCTAACCCGCACACCGAGTCCGACGAACTTGGCGTGAAGACGCCGGCGCTCATCACGTCCAAGTGGTTGGGCTCGCAGCGCTGCGGCTACCGGTCGGGATGTGCACCCGTATGTCACATAGGTGTCGTGAATCGCGACCCGCATGTCACATGAGTGTCGTGATTCGCAACACCGGTGTGACATACGTGCGAGGCGTCACAACCCCTATGTCACATGCGAGCGAAACAGCGGTCGGGTCGGAGGGGTTGCGCGCGGGGAGGCGGGTGGTCCGGACAGGTCAGTTGGCGAGGAGCTCGAGGAGGTCGTCGGCTGACCGAGTGTTGATGACCCGCTTCGGGTCCAGGTCGATCTCTTCGGCGCGCTCGATGCCGTTGATCTGCCACTCGAGCTGACCCGGCGCGTGCGCGTCGGTGTCGATCGAGAACATGCAACCGACCTCGTCCGCCAGCGCCAGAAGCCGCCGTGGCGGATCGAGCCGCTCGGGCCGGGAGTTGATCTCGACCGCCGTACCGAACTGCTTGCACGCCTCGAACACCATCTCGGCGTCGAACTCCGACTCCGGCCGACCGCGCCCGGCGAGCAGCCGTCCGGTGCAGTGACCGAGGATGTCGGTATTCGGGTTCGCTACGGCGACGACCATGCGCTCGGTCATCTGCTTCGCGTCCATCCGCAGCTTCGAGTGGACCGACGCCACGACGACGTCCAGCTCGGCGAGCAGGTCCTCGTCCTGGTCGAGCGATCCGTCCTCGAGGATGTCGACCTCGATGCCGGTCAGGATCCGGAATGGGGCCAGCTTCTTGTTGAGTGCCTGGACGACCTTGAGCTGCTCGCGCAGTCGCTCCGCAGTGAGCCCGCGCGCGACGGTCAGCCGGGGGGAGTGGTCGGTGAGCGCGACGTAGTCGTGGCCGAGGTCGCGGGCGGCCGTCACCATCTCCTCGATCGGCGACCCGCCATCGCTCCAGTCGCTGTGCATGTGAAGGTCGCCTTTGAGCGCCTTCTGCATCCGCCCCGGGTTCTTGCGCTCCGGGAGTGCGGCCTCGAGCTTCGCGAGGTACGCCGGGACCTTGCCCGCCAGCGACTCCCGGATCACCGTCGACGTGGTGTCGCCGATCCCCGCCAGGTCGGTCAGAGTGTTCTTGGTCGCGCGGTCGACGAGCTCTTCCGCTGACATGTCCTCGACGATCGCGGCGGCGGTCCGGAAGGCCTTCACCCGGGGTGTCGCCTCGTGGGCGCGTTCGAGCAGGTAGGCGATCCGTTGCAGGTCGGCAAGCGGATCGCGCGGGGCGTCGACAGCTTTCGCCATGAGTCCTTCCTACCCGCAGGTCAGAGCGGGTCGAGGCCCCCGACGTCGAACTGGCAGTCCGTGAACAGCGTTCCGCTGTGGACGCCGGAGACCAGCAGGGCCGCGAGGGGTCCCTCGGCCACGCCCTCGACGTTCACCGATGCCCCCTGCATCGTGCCCGCCATGGTTCCGGTGAAGCGGCGGACCGTTCCGCTCGCGCTCACCTGCTGCACGTTGCTGGGCACCGCCGTGGTCGTCGCTTCCCCCGACGGCGTGGCGTTGAGGGTCACGCTCCACCCCGGCTTCGCCGGCGCGTCGGCGGTGATGTTCGCCGAGAGGCTGTCCTCCGACCAGACGAACCGGGCGAGCGACTTGGGAAGCAGCCAGTTGGCCCGGCCACCCACGATGCTCGGGTATGAGTCGACCGCGATGAACGGGATGTGTCCGTAGCCCAGGCCGCCCTCGGGAAGGAGCGTCGCCGCGATCTCGTCGTACGGGCCGACCGGCGTGTGCTCGTAGCGGACGAGCGCCCACGCGACCAGTGCGACCCCGGCCGGCTTGATCGGTGCCGGAAAGGCCTCGATCGCTGCGGGTGCCACGGCGTGGACCCAGGTGATCACGCGGCACTGGGTCCGCCAGGGTGCGGGCGGAACCTTGTCGGGCAGCAGTGGCACGAGTTGCGGCGGCAGCTGGGTCTCGGGCAAGCCGATGGCGTCGTTGACTCCGTAGGAAGCGCTGCCTTTGGCGGCGGCGGCCTCTTCCGCCTCGCGCTTCGCACGTGCGGCTATCGCCGCGTTGCGGAGCTTGTGCGCGTCGCTCATCTACCGAGTTGCTCCCTGATCGGTGTGAAAGGCGGCATTGCGAAGTCGCGACGGAGCCAGTTTCCGCCGTCGACCACCAGCACGTGACCGGTGATGAAGGAAGCGTAAGGGGAGCACAGGTACGTCGCTGCCCAACCCAGCTCCCTCGGCTCGCCTGCGCGCCCGGCCGGTTGGCGGCTGGCGTCGAGGTCCTCGTTGCGGACCGCGCGGATCGCTTCGGGCATGTCCTCGTGTGGGAACAGCCCGGGGGCGATCGCATTCACCCGGATCCCCTCCGGTGCCCACTCCACGGCAAGAGTCTTCGTCAGTGCGACGACCCCGGCTTTAGCCGCGGCGGAGTGCGCCATCCCGGGGCCGCCGCTCTGCGCGGCGGTGGACACGATGTTCACGATTGAGCCCGACCTGTTCGCCCCGGTCAGCCGGCGATGCAGCTCCTTGGAGCAGAAGAACGTGCCGTCCAGCACGATCCGCTCGACCGCGCGCCAGCCGTTGGGCGAGAGGTCGGCGGCCGCCACCGGGAAGTTGGCGGCCGCGTTGTTGACCAGGACCGTCACCGTGCCGAAGGTCGCCTCGATCGTGTCGAACGCGGCGGCGATCGACTCCGGCTCGCGAACGTCGACCTCGACGCCGATCGCGTTGCCGCCGGCAGCCTCGATCGCCGCGATGCCGGCCGCCCGGTGCTCCTCGCTGCGGCTCGCGACGGCAACGACGGCGCCGAGCCGCCCGAACTCCACCGCGATCGCCTTGCCCAGCCCGGTGCCGCCGCCGGTCACGAGCACGACCTGCCCGTCGTACGAGCCGGCCAGCAGCATTGCCCCTTCCGGCGCGGCGGGAATCGCCACTACTTGCCCTCGAACTCGGGCGTCTGCTTCTTGGCCTTCGCGGCGTAGCCCTTGGGCATGTCCTCCGACACGAACTCGACGGAGGCGCTCATCGCCTCGAAGCGCATCGCATCCGCCAGGCCGTTGTCGGCGAACTCGTTGATCGTCCGCTTGATGCTCTGTACGGCGAGCGGAGCGTTGTCACGGATCTCCCGGGCGATGGCGAGCGCGGTCTCGTCAAGCTCGTCGCGCGCCACGACGGATTGCACGACGCCGATCCGCTCGGCGGTCGCGGCATCGATGCGGCGACCCGTCAGCGCCAGCAGCTTTGCCCAGCCCGCGCCCGCGTCGCGGGCCAGCCGCAGGTCGCCGCCGGCGTCGATCGAGACGCCGATCTGCGCCTCGGGCAGCGCGAACACCGCGTCGTCGGAGGCGACCCTGATGTCGGCCATCAGCGCCAGCTCGAAGCCGAACCCGAGGCAGTAGCCGTGCACCGCCGCGACGATCGGCTGCGGCAGGTCGGAGAACGCGTGGAAGCGCTCGTGCACCCAGCGAAGGCCCTCGTAGAAGTTGCGCGCCTTCTCGGCGGCCGACCGCCCGGTGATCCGGTCCTCGGGCATCCCCAGGTCGACCCCGGCGCAGAACGCGCGGCCCTCGGCCCGGAGCACGACCACCCGCACGGAGTCGTCGAAGCGGATCTGATCTGCGCGCTTGCCGAGCTGCCGGGTGGCCTCCCACGACCACGCGTTGAGCTTCTCAGGATGGTCCAGCGTCAGGGTGGCGATGCCGTCCGAGATATCGAGGCGGAGCATCCAGTCGGACTCGGCATCGACGGGCTCCATGCGCACCACGGAGGGAATATAACGACCCGTCAGTTTTCTCCCGCCCCGGCCTTGTGAGGGGAAATCGGAACGTGTTCTACTTCCGCGGTGAGTGATGCGCAGAACGAGATCGTCGTCGACTGGGACGAGTGCGAGGCCAACGCCGTGTGCGAGGGCATCCTGCCCGAGATCTTCAGCGTCGATGAGGACGACAACCTGCAGGTGTCGAACTTCCACCCGCCCGCCGAGCTGCTCGACAAGGTGCAGGAAGCCGTCGACATGTGCCCGAAGCGCGCGCTGAAGCTCAACCGAGCCGCGCAGTGAAGGCTGCGGTCCTCTCGACGATCGGCAACACCACCCTCGAGATCCGCGACAACGTCGCGGCGACGGCGGTCACCGAGGGCAAGGTCCGGGTCAAGATCCGCGCGACCGGCGTGTG
>DASZYY010000041.1:0-12431 GCA_035545175.1 Mycobacteriales bacterium | reverse complement strand
ACGCGCAGCGTCGGCTGTAACAACGCGAGCTCACGTTCCAGCCACGGCCGGCAGGTGTCACGCTCGCCGGGGGTCGGCACGTTCGCGGGCGGCGCGCACCGCACTGCGGCAAGCATCCGCGAGTCGATCAGCTCCTGGCCGTCATCGGCGCTGACCGAGATCGGAAGGCGCGCGAATCCGTTGCGATGCAACGAGGCGAAGAGCCAGTCGCCGCTGCGGTCGCCGGTGAACACGCGCCCGGTTCGATTCCCACCGTGCGCCGCAGGCGCCAGCCCGACGATCGCGAGCCTCGCGTCGAACGGCCCGAAGCCTGATACCGGTCGTCCCCAGTAGGACTGCCCCGCGTAGGCCGCACGCCCCGTCCGTGCCACCTGCTCGCGCCACTCCACGAGTCGCGGACAAGCCCGGCAGACCGTGACGCGGGCACTCAGCTCATCGATCGAAGTCGCCGTCGACGCAAGACGCGCGACTGCCGACGGATCGAGCGCGACCGGCGTACGCCGCGTCGCCAGATCGCCGGGCCAGCCGCTGCCCGGCGTCGCGACCACTAGGCCGTCACCATGCTGAAGGCGATTCCGTCGAGGATGTCGTGCTCGCTCGCAACGACATCGGCAAAGCCGCCCTCGGCCAAGAGCGTGTCGAGCACCAGCGCGCCGCCACCGATGACGTCGACTCGGCCCGGGTGCATCACCGGCATCGCGGCGCGATCGGAGCGTGATGCAGCGAGCAGCTCCGCGGTGACCCGATGCACGTCTGCCGCTGGGACTCGTGCATGGTGGATGCGCTCCGCGTCGTACTCCGTCAAGCCCAGCGCGATGGCCACAACTGTGGTGACCGAGCCCGCCAGTCCGATCAGCGTCGCGGCTCGCTCGATCGGTACGACGGCTCGCACCCGTTCGATCGCGGCGACGATGTCGTGGCGAGCCGCCTCGATCTGCGCCGCGGTGGGCGGATCGTCGACGAGATGACGTTCGGTCATCCGGACGCAGCCCACGTCCACCGACAACGCGGCATTCACGCCGGAGGTGTCGCCGAGGACGAACTCGGTCGATCCGCCGCCGATGTCGACGACGAGGTACGGCGTCGACAGCTCGGCGGTGTCCTGCAGCTCTCGGGTCGCACCGAGAAAGGACAGCGACGCCTCTTCCGCTCCGGTGACGACCTCCGGCTCGGCGCCCAGGCGCTGCACGACACCGGCCACGAACTCGTCGCGGTTGCCGGCGTCACGGGTCGCGCTGGTCGCCACCATGCGCACGGCATCCACGCCGAAGCCGGCGATCTGCTCGGCGTAGTCATCGAGCACCGCGAAGGTCCTCGCGAGCGCCTCGGGCGCGAGCTGTCCGGTCCGGTCGACGCCGGCGCCGAGCCGCACCACCTCCATCCGGCGCACGACGTCGGTCAGCTTCGGCCCCTCGACGTCGGCGATCAGCAAGCGCAGCGAGTTGGTCCCGCAGTCCAGTGCGGCGACGCGCGTCACTCCCGACCATCCGCATCCACGTCGACCTCGACGCACGGTCCCCCGGTCCCCCAGTCGTCCAGCAAGGCCAGCGCCTCGTCACCGAAGGGGTTCACGCCGGGGCCCGCCGCGAGGGCGTGGGCGACCAGCACGTGAAGGCACTTCACCCGCGTCGGCATCCCCCCGGCGGTCACCGCCGTGCCGAGTGGTTCGATCTCGTCCCGCCGCGCGAGATAGGCGTCATGCGCGGCTTGGTAACGCGCCGCGAGGTCCGGGTCGGACTCCAACCGCGCCGTCATCTCACGCATCAAGCCCGACGCTTCGAGCCGCCCGATCGCGGCTCGCGCCCTGGGGCAGGTCAGGTAGTACAGCGTCGGGAACGGCGTGCCGTCGTCGAGCCGCGGCGAGGTCTCGACCACATCCGGCAGGCCACATCCGCAGCGATGGGCAACCCCACGCGTGGCCCGTGGCGGCCGGTGCAGCTGGCGTCCGACGGCCGCGAGGTCGGCGGGATCAACCACCGTGGTTGGAGGGTGAGGCGCCTGCCGTCTTCATGGACTGCCACAGCTGCGAGTACCACGGCCCGTCCGACACCGGTGGCGCGGCCGGATGGGCAATCGCGGTCTCGATCGCCTTCTGCACGTGCGAAGGCTTTCCACCGATCACGACGCGGTTGGACTCGCCGGGCATCACGTAGTGCAGCCGCTTGCGCGCCTGCGCCTCGACGTACGCCGGGTCGTTCCACTTCTGGTCCTGCGCGTTGAGCTCCGACACCCGCGACTGCACGCGCTGAATCTGGTTGTTCAGCGAGCTCAGGTCACCGCGCTGGCTGAGCCAGATCTTGAACGGCAGCGCGATCGCGACGATCACGAACGCGAATGCCAGAGCGAGGATCGCGGCCCGCCCGGTCAGCGCGGTGTTACGAACCGACATGACCGGTCGAGCGGGAGCGCGGCGCGGCGCCGGAGCACTCGAGCGGCGGTCTCGCGCCGGTGCCTTGCGCGAGCCTCGCGGACCGCGCCCGGCCGCGGCCTTGCGGGTCATCCGCCGGCTCGTTTGGCTCTGGGGAAGGCGTTGTGCCCGGCGTAGCGCGCGGCGTCGTCGAGGACCGACTCGATCCGCAACAGCTGGTTGTACTTCGCGACGCGCTCACTCCGGGCGGGCGCACCGGTCTTGATCTGACCACAGTTGGTCGCGACGGCGAGGTCCGCGATCGTCGTGTCCTCGGTCTCACCCGACCGGTGGCTCATCATGCAGCGGTAGCTGTTGCGATGCGCGAGATCGACCGCGTCGAGCGTCTCGGACAGCGTTCCGATCTGGTTGACCTTCACGAGCAACGCGTTCGCCGCACCCTCCTCGACACCGCGCCGCAGCCGTTCCGGGTTCGTGACGAACAGATCGTCGCCGACGATCTGCACCCGATCGCCCAAGGCGGCCGTCAAGGCGATCCAACCCGGCCAGTCTTCTTCGGACAGCGGGTCCTCGAATGACACGATCGGGTACGACGCGACGAGCTCGTCGTAGTACGCCGTCATCTGCTCGGCGGTCCGCGCTCCGCCCTCGAACTGGTAGGCGCCGTCGGCGTAGAACTCGGTCGCGGCGACATCGAGAGCCAACGCGACATCGGTGCCCGGGGCGAAGCCGGCCTTGCCGATCGCCTCGATGATCAGGTCGATGGCCTCGCGGTTGGACGGCAGATCGGGAGCGAACCCGCCTTCGTCGCCGAGGCCGGTAGCGAGGCCGCGGCCCTTCAGCACCGCCTTGAGTGCGTGGTAGACCTCGGCGCCCCAGCGCAGCGCCTCGGAGAAGGTCGTCGCCCCGACGGGCGCGATCATGAACTCCTGCACGTCGACGTTCGTGTCGGCATGGGCGCCGCCGTTGAGGATGTTCATCATCGGGACCGGCAGCAGGTGGGCATGGGATCCGCCGACGTAGCGGAACAGCGGCAGGTCTGCGGACTCGGCAGCGGCCCGCGCGACCGCAAGCGATGCTCCGAGCACCGCGTTGGCGCCGAGCCGGCTCTTGTCCGGCGTGCCGTCGAGGTCGAGCAGCGCCTGGTCGATCAGCCGCTGCTCGCTCGCTTCGCGCCCCACGATGTCCGGGCCGATCTCGTCGAGCACAGCGGCGACCGCCTGCAGCACGCCCTTGCCGCCGTAGCGCTCACCGCCGTCCCGCTTCTCGACGGCTTCGAAGGCTCCCGTCGATGCCCCACTCGGCACTGCCGCGCGCCCGATCACGCCGTCTTCGAGCAAGACCTCGACTTCGACGGTCGGATTGCCTCGCGAGTCGAGGATCTCCCGGGCGGCAACGCCTTCGATGGCGGGCACTGTTTTCTCCTTCTAATGCGGCGTATCGAGCGTAACGCCGGGCCTTCTGCAGACCCGGTATTAAGGGCTAACCCTCGCTGAGAACCTCGTCGCGGAACCGACGGGCGCGAGCGCGCAGCGCGGCTTCGGCGTCGATCCCCACCGCACGCATCACCGACACCGCCGCCCACAGCAGCTCGCCGGCGGCATCCGCCGACTGTTCGGCGGCATAGCGCTCCGCAGCCGTGACGAGCACCGACGCGTCACCCGCCGGCGCTTCGCCTGCCTTGCGCTGGAGCTTCGCCGCGAGAACCAATGCCGGTGCCGCGAGCGGCACACTGGCGACCGGGTGCTTGTCGCCACGCTCGGCGGCCTTGATCTGCTCCCAGTTGCGGTTGACGTCATCCGCGTCCTGCACCTCGACGTCACCGAATACGTGCGGGTGGCGGCGCTCGAGCTTCGCGACCAGCCCGGCGGCGACGTCGTCGACGGTCCACCGCTTCGCGGCCGGCAGCTCCTCGGCGAGCCGGGCGTGGAAGAGCACCTGAAGCAGCACGTCACCGAGCTCATCGCGCAACGCGTCGAGGTCGCCGTCCTCGATGGCCTGGAATGCCTCGTACGCCTCTTCGAGCAGGTACGGCGCCAAGCTCTCGTGGGTCTGCTCGGCGTCCCACGGGCAGCCGCCCGGTGACCGCAAGCGGTCCATCACCGCGACGGCTTGCAGCAGCGCGGCACCGACCGGCGCGGGATCCGCGCCTTCGGATCCGGTCAACTCGGCAGCGAGACCGTGCTCTTCACCGCGAGAACCGCCTGGGTCGTCGGGTCCCAGCGGCCGTAGCGCGGACTGACGTGGACCCCTTGGCGCTTTGCCTCGTCGCTGATCGCCTTCTGCAGCAGCGCGGTCGCCTCGCCGGCGAACAGCGCCGACTTCAGCTGGGTGGTCGCCTGCGACAGCGGGATCGTGTGACGGCTGATCAGGTGCAGCACGAGGTACTCACCCTGCGTGTGCAGCAGCTGCATCGTGCCGATCTTCGTCCTCGCCGCCCCCAGTAGCGACACGACCTGGCTACGACCGACCAGACCGATCTCGCCGCCGTTGGCAGCGCTCTGCTGGTCCTCGGAGTACTTCTTGGCGAGCGCCGCGAACGACGCCGGGTGCTTCCGCACCAGCGACAGAATGTGGTTGGCCAGGCCCTTGTTCGACACCGCGATCTGCGCGATGTCGATCTGGTCGAACTGGTCGATGTCCTTCTGGTACTCAGCCTTCAGCTGGCCCGGCGACGCCGGAAGCTTCGCGATCAGCGCGTCGCTGAGGCGCTGCTGGAGCACGGTGAGGCGGATCAGCCCGGGCAGCTGCTTCGCGGTGACGCCGACGCTCTCGGCGGCTTGCTGCTGCAGCGCCTGCAGGCTGCCGGCCTGCTGGACGAAGGTGCTGGTCTCGTCGGCGATGTCCTTCGAGCTGACCGTCACATGGTGGGCGGCGGCGACGGCCGAGATCAGCCGGTCGGAGATCATCCGGCTCAGGGTCACCCGGACGAACCCGTCACGGTCCCCGCCGAGCGCCTGGCTGAACTGCGACCCGGGGGCGAGCGCGGCGGCGATCTGCGGATCAGCGAAGGCGTCGTCGACCTGCTGCTGCAACGCGCTCACCGAGATCCGGGAGTCACCGATCACCGCAGCCGCGCCGGGGCTGGTGTTGGTGGTGCAGCCGGCCATGACCGGGATCACGGCCGTCACTGCGGCACCAACCAGCGCGCGACGGAACCGGCGGGACCGACCTCTCATGACACGCGAGGCTATCGGAGCGGCTACCCGCCACCGGCGGCTGGGGCGCCGGCCGCCGTTGCGCCCGCCGCGGGGGTCGCGAGGTCGGCGACGACCTCGGTGAGCACGCCGCGACACCAGTCGAGCAACGGCCGGTTGCGCAGCGGCTGGCCTCCCACCCGGGCCGTCATCGGTGCGGTCACGAGCACCGTCTTGGTCGCCGCCTTCACCACCGACCCGGGATACAGCCGGGACAGCCGCAACGTCTGCGACTCGCGCAGCTCGAGTGGGGTGAACCGCACGTACTTCCCCTGGGCTGCGACCTCGGCGACACCGAACCCGCGGGCGAAGGCCCGGAACGACGCGACCGCGACGAGGTTCTCGACCGGCTCGGGCAGCTCGCCGTACCGGTCACGCAGCTCGTCGCGGACGGCGTCGATCTCGGCGTCGGTGTACGCCGACGCGAGGCGCCGGTAGGCCTCGAGGCGCAGCCGCTCCCCGGGGACGTACTCGTGCGGAAGGTGCGCGTCGATCGGCAGCTCGACCTTGACCTCGAGCTGCTCCTCCGGCCCGGTTCCCTTGAACTCCGCGACCGCCTCGCCGACAAGGCGGACATAGAGGTCGAAGCCGACCGCCGCGATGTGTCCTGACTGCTCTCCGCCGAGCAGGTTGCCCGCACCACGGATCTCGAGATCCTTCATCGCCACGTGCATGCCGGCGCCCAGCTCGGAGTGCTGCGCGATCGTCGCAAGACGGTCGTGCGCTTCCTCGGTCAGCGGCTTGTCGGGCGGATAGAGGACGTAGGCGTACGCGCGCTCGCGGGCCCGGCCGACCCGGCCGCGAAGCTGATGCAGCTGAGAGAGCCCCAGCAGGTCACCCCGCTCGATGATCAAGGTGTTGGCGTTGGCGATGTCGAGGCCGTTCTCGACGATCGTCGTGCAGACGAGGACGTCGAAGTCGCGCTCCCAGAAGCCCAGCATCACCCGCTCGAGCTCGTGTTCGTGCATCTGGCCGTGCGCAGTCGCGATCCGCGCCTCGGGAACGATCTCGGCCAGCCGTGCCGCAGCGCGCTCGATCGACTCCACCCGGTTGTGGATGTAGAAGACCTGGCCCTCGCGCAACAGCTCGCGGCGGATCGCCGCGCTGATCTGACGTTCGTCGTACGCGCCGACGAACGTCAGAACCGGGTGCCGCTCCTCCGGCGGGGTCTGGATGACGCTCATCTCGCGAATGCCGGTGATCGACATCTCCAGCGTTCGGGGAATCGGCGTCGCCGACATCGTGAGTACGTCGACCGAGGTGCGAAGCCGTTTGAGGAACTCCTTGTGCTCCACACCGAAGCGCTGCTCCTCGTCGACGATGACGAGGCCGAGGTCCTTGAAGCGGGTCTCCGGCTGCAGCAGGCGGTGGGTGCCGATCACGACATCGACCGAGCCGTCGGCAAGGCCGGCGAGGATCTCCCGTCGCTCACCATCGGTTTGGAACCGCGACAAGCCGCGCACGGTGACCGGGAACGACGCGAACCGCTCGGAGAACGTGTTGAAGTGCTGCTGCGACAGCAATGTGGTCGGCACCAGGACAGCGGCCTGCTTGCCGTCCATCACCGCCTTGAACGCGGCGCGAACGGCAATCTCGGTCTTGCCGTAGCCGACATCGCCGCAGATCACGCGGTCCATCGGGTGCGGCGCCTGCATGTCGGCCTTCACCTCGTCGATCGCCGCGAGCTGGTCGGGCGTTTCGACGTAGGCGAACGCGTCCTCGAGCTCTTGCTGCCAAGGCGTGTCCGGTCCGAACGCATGGCCGGGGGCCGACATGCGGGCGGCGTAGAGGCGGATCAACTCGGCCGCGATCTCGCGCACCGCCTTGCGGGCGCGACCCTTGCGCTTCGCCCAGTCGGCGCCGCCCAGCTTGTCCAGCGACGGCGCTTCACCGCCGACGTAGCGCGTCACCTGGTCGAGGGCGTCGGTCGGGACGTAGAGCCGGTCGCCCGGCTGACCCCGTTTGCTCGGGGCGTACTCGATGACGAGGTACTCACGGGTGGCGCCGGCGACGGTGCGCTGCACCAGGTCGACGTACCGGCCGACCCCGTGCTGCTCGTGTACGACGGCGTCCCCTGGCTTGAGGGTCAGCGGATCGATCGTGCCGCGACGCTTGCTCGGCATCCGGGTGCCGTCACGGCTCGTGCCGCGCACCCCGGACAGGTCGGACTCGGTGAGCACCGCGAGCTTCAGCGCGGCGGACAGGAACCCGGTGTCGAGACAGCCGGTGGTGACGTGCACGACCGACGGCTCGAAGTCCGGGGCGAGCGAGTCGTCGAGGCGAGCCGCCACGTCCTCTTCGCGCAGCACCTCGGCGAGCCGCTGCGCGGAGCCGTGCCCCTCGGTCGCGACGACCACGCGCCAGCCGTCTCGCAGCCAGGAGCGGAAGTCGTCGACGGCGTGCTTCACGTCGCCGCGGTACCGGTCGGGTGCGTGCGCCGACGACGCTACCGACTCCTCGTCGATCTCCTCGTCCGCGGTGAAGGCACTCACCGACCACCAGGGCAGGCCGAGCTCGACGGCGTGAGTGCGGACGTCGCCCACCGTCCGGTACGCCGCGGCGCCGAGATCGATCGGCGCCTTGCCGCCGGTGGCGGCAGCGGCCCACGACGCGTCCAGGAACTCCTGACTGGTGCGGACCAGGTCGGCCGCGCGAGACCGCACCCGCTCCGGGTCACACACGACGACATGGGTCTGCGCGGGAAGCACGTCAACCAGCAGGACGAGTTCGTCGGCGAGGACGGGAGCGAACGCCTCCATGCCTTCGACGGCGATGCCGTCCGCGACCGGCTCGAGGATCTCGGCGAGCTCCGGCCGTTCCGCCGCCAGGGCCCGCGCCCGCTCGCGAACCTCGTCGGTCAGCAGCAGCTCCCGGCAGGGCGGCGCCCACAGGCCGTGCGGCGCCTTGTCGAGGGAGCGCTGGTCGGCCACCGAGAAGCTGCGGATCTCCTCGACCTCGTCGCCGAAGAACTCGACGCGCAGTGGGTGGTCCTCAGTCGGCGGGAAGACGTCGAGAATGCCGCCACGCACCGCGAACTCTCCGCGACGCTCGACCATGTCCACCCGGTTGTAGGCAATCGCCGAGAGCGCGCGGACCACCTCGTCGAACTCCGCGGTCTGGCCGGGCCGCAACACCACCGGCTCGAGATCCCCGAGACCGGGAACGAGTGGCTGCAGCAGGCTTCGCACCGGCGCAACGACGACGGCGATCCGATCGGTGGACGGATCCGACGGATCGGGATGACTCAGGCGGCGGAGTACGGCGAGGCGCCGGCCCACGGTGTCCGCGCGCGGCGACAGCCGCTCGTGGGGAAGGGTCTCCCAGGCGGGGAAGTCGACGACCTGCTCCGCCGGCAGCAACGAGCCCAGGGCTGCAACGAGGTCCTGGCTCTCCCGCTCCGTCGCGGTGATCGCGAGCACCGGGTGTCCAGCGGCCGCGACAGTCGCGATCGCAAACGGCCGCACGCCGGGCGGGCCGCTGATGTCCAGCGTCGACGTACCGCCCTCGGTCAGGCGCGCGAAAGCGGGATCGGACCGAAGAGCGGACAGCAGCGGGGAAAGCGACATGACTGACCCCAGGCTAGGAGTCAGTGACGACCTACAGCTTGGTGACCTTCACTGCGGTGCCGTAGGCGCAGATCTCCGTCCACATGTCGCCCATCTCGGAGGTGTCGAAGCGCATGGCCAGGATCGCGTTGGCGCCGCGCCGCTCCGCCTCCTCGACCATGCGGCCCATGACCTCGTTGCGGCTGTCGTAGAGCGCCTTCGTCATGCCCTTGAGCTCACCGCCGAACATCGACTTGAGACCGGCACCCATCTGGGAGAACGCGTTCCGCGAGCGGACGGTCAGGCCCCAGACCTCTCCGAGCACCTCGTCGACGCGAAAGCCGGGCAGGTCGTTTGTCGTCACGACGATCATGTTCCGGACCCTATAACCCGGTACGGCCGCGCCGTCAGTCGTTGAATGCGTTCTGTGCAGCGGTGAGGCCCTGCCCGATCAGCAGCTCGACCGCATCGGCGGCGCGCTCGACCTGGACCCCGATCTCCTCGCGCGCGGCGGCCGGAAAGTCGCGAAGCACGAAGTCGGCCGGGTCCTGCCGCCCGGGCGGGCGGCCGATGCCGAGGCGCACTCGGTAGAACTCACCGGAGCGAAGCGATGCCCGCAACGACTTCAACCCGTTGTGGCCGTTGTCGCCCCCGCCCAGCTTGATCCGCATCGTGGCGGGCTCGAGGTCGAGCTCGTCGTGGATGACGATCACGCGGTCGAGCGGAACCTTGAAGAACGAGACGAGGCCCGCAACGGGCCCACCTGACTCGTTCATGTAGACCCGCGGCTTGGCCAGCACGCAGCGTGTATCGGCGATGCGGCACTCGAGCACGTCGGCCTTCGTCTTGTGGGACTTGAAGCTGCCGCCGGCGCGACCCGCCAGGACGTCGACAGCGAGGTAGCCGATGTTGTGCCGGTTGCCGGCGTACTGCGGGCCGGGGTTGCCCAGCCCGACGACGAGCCAGGGGGCGTCGGCGGTCATGCCTTGGACCGCCCGGGAGCGGCCGAACATTGCTGCCGCTATTCGGCGGCGGGCTCTTCGGCGCCGCCCTCAGCGGCGGGAGCCGCCTCGGCCTCGGCCGCTGCCTCACCCTGGGCGGCTTCGCCTCCGGCTGCCTCGCCCTCGGCCTCGCCGGCGCCTTCGGCCTCCATCTGCTCAGCGGTCGGCGCCGCGACGATGTGCAACACGAGCTGCTCCGAGTCGCCGGAGAGCTCGACGCCCTCGGGAAGCTTGACCTGACCTGCGTGGATCGAGTCACCGATCTCGAGGCCGTCGACCGAGACCTCGAAACCGCTCGGGATGTTCGTCGCCTCGGCACTCACCGACAAGGTGGTGAGCGACTGGTCGAGCATGCCGCCGGAGACCACGTCACCGATGACGTGCAGGGCTATGTCCACCACCATGCGCTCGCCCCGGCGTACCAGGATCAGGTCGAGGTGCTCGATGCCGCCACGAAGCGGGTCGCGCTGGATCGACTTCGGCAGCGCCAGCTCGGAGCCGTCGGCGAGCTGGAGGTCGAGCAGGACGTTGGCGCCGTCGGTGCGCAGCGCGTGCTCGAACTCGCGGGTCGGCAGCGAGATGTGGCGCGGATCGGTGCCGTGGCCGTAGAGGACGGCGGGAATCTTGCCGGCGCGACGGGTACGACGCGCGCCACCCTTGCCGAACTCAGTGCGCGGCTCAGCGGCGATACGGACCTCGGGCACAGCGAAGACTCCTTGATCAGCGACGCTGATGATCAGCGCGGTAAGCGCGAACGAGTCTAGGCGAACCCTTGAAAATGCGCGAAACCGTGCACCGCTCGCCCGCTGAGCGTACGGAACGGCGCACAGCGGGATGAGCGGCAAGGCGGAAGGGAGCGCCGTGGGCATCTGGCCCACAAGCGAGCGACAACGCCGCCGCTCGCCCGCTGAGCGCCGTTACGCGTTGCCGTCGAAGAGGGAGGTGACAGACCCGTCCTCGAAGACCTCCCGGATCGCCCGGGCGAGCAGGGGGGCGATCGAGAGCACCGTGAGCCGGTCGAAGTGGTGCTCGTCGGTCAGCGGGAGGGTGTTGGTGACCACGACCTCGGAGATCCGGCTGTTCTTGAGCCGGTCGATGGCCGGCTCGGAGAACTCGCCGTGGGTGGCGGCGACGATCACCTCGGTGGCGCCGGAGTCGAGCAGGATGTCCGCCGCCTTGCAGATGGTTCCGCCGGTGGCGATCATGTCGTCGATCAGCAGGCAGCGCCGGCCCTCGACGTCGCCGACCACGCGGTGGGCGACCACCTCGTTGGCGACCTTCACGTCGCGGGTCTTGTGCACGAACGCCACGTCGGCGCCGCCGAGCCGGTCCGCCCACCGCTCGGCCATGCGGACCCGGCCGGTGTCCGGGGAGACGACGGTGAAGTCGCTGCCGTACTTGTCCGCGATGTAGTCGGCGAGCAGCGGCAGGGCGAAGAGGTGGTCGACCGGCCCGTCGAAGAAGCCCTGGATCTGGGCGGTGTGCAGGTCGACGGACATGAGCCGGTCGGCGCCGGCGGTCTTGAACAAGTCGGCGATGAGCCGGGCCGAGATCGGCTCGCGGCCCAAGTGCTTCTTGTCCTGCCGGGCGTAGGGGTAGAAGGGCATCACGACTGTGATGCGCTTGGCGGAGGCGCGCTTGAGCGCGTCCACCATGATCAGCGCCTCCATGACCCACTTGTTGATCGGCGGGCCGTAGGACTGGATCACGAACGCGTCGGCGCCGCGGACCGACTCCTCGGGGCGGGCGTAGATCTCGCCATTCGCGAACTCGCGGATCTGGGTCGGGCTGACCGCGATCCCGATGTTCTCGGCGACCTCGTCGGCGAGATCGGGGTGCGCGCGACCGGAGAAGAGCAGCAGTGTCTTCTCGCCCTGGGTCTTGATGCCGGTCACTCGCCCGCCTTTTTTTCGTCGTCGACCGGGGAAGTCGGTTCCATTGTCGCCTGTTCCCGGGCCCGCCGCGCGGCCTTTGCCGCCGGTGAGTCCGGGCGGCGCTTCTCCACCCAGCCTTCGACGTTGCGCTGCTGCCCCCGCGCGATGCCCAGCGCTCCCGGTGGGACGTCCTCGTTGATCACCGAACCGGCCGCCGTGTAGGCCCCGTCACCAATGGTGACGGGCGCCACCAGCATGGTGTCCGAGCCGATCCGGACGTCGTCGCCGATCACGGTGTTGTGCTTGTCGACCCCGTCGTAGTTCACGAAGACGGTGGCGGCGCCGATGTTGGACCGCTCCCCGATCTCGGCGTCCCCGACGTACGACAGATGGGGCACCTTGCTGCCGTCGCCGATGGCGGCGTTCTTGGTCTCGACGAAGGCACC
>DASZYY010000040.1:0-28294 GCA_035545175.1 Mycobacteriales bacterium | reverse complement strand
GCGTGCCATGACACCGTCGTCGCCTTGTGCGCGTGGGCGTGAGCCGGGACCTTGAGACCGAGGTCCGGCGTGCCTGCGGCGTTGACCGGAACCGCGGAAAGGGAGGTCGACGCCGCGAGGGCGAGGCCGAGCAGGGTGACGATCCGGCGCACGGGCGTTCCTCTCAGGTGGGACCAGCTCGGGGCCGACAGTACGGCAGATTCGTGCCGAAGTGAACCGATCGGGGGTGTTTAGGGCCGATCCGTGGCCCGCCCGGGGGACTTGGCCTGGTCACAAGTGATCAAAGCAATTTTCAGGCCTAACGCCGTGCAAATTTCGGCGTTACTTTGACCCGACAGACCCGATGCAGGAGATCGCAGTCATGACGGCAGTGTTCATCGTCGACAGGTACGAGCTGGTCCGGCGCGGCCTGGTCGACCTGATAGATCGGTGCGAGGACCTCCGGGTCGCGGGCGAGACGAGTGACGCCGACCAGGCGCTCGTCCAGATCGCCGCGCTGCGACCACACGTTGTCGTCATCGAGATCCGTAACGGCTTTCGCGACGGCATCGAGCTGTGCCGCGCGGTCGTCAACGCCGGCATCGGGACGCGTTGCCTGTTGCTCGCGGATGACGCCGGCGACGACCTGATGTTCGAGGCCATCAGCGCTGGTGCCGCGGGCTACATGCTCGACCGCGCGAGCGCGGAGGAGGTGCTCAGCGCCATCCGTACGGTGGCCAACGGCCGTTCGCTGCTCGACCCGGCACTGACGCATCGCGTGTTCGCCCGCCTCCGGACCACGGAGCAGCCGGTTCCGACGGGGATCGCCGCGCTCACGCCGCAGGAGCGTCGCGTGCTCGACCACGTCTCAGCCGGCATGACGAACCGGCAGATCGCCCGGCAGTGTGGCATCGCCGAGAAGACCGTTAAGAACCACGTCTCGGCCATCCTGCGCAAGCTCGAGTTCTCGAGCCGTACCCAAGCCGCGCTGTATGCGCGGGAGAGCGCCTGACCGCA
The DNA here is from genome assembly GCA_035545175.1 of Mycobacteriales bacterium. Classification (GTDB taxonomy): domain Bacteria; phylum Actinomycetota; class Actinomycetes; order JAFAQI01; family JAFAQI01; genus DASZTV01. Next base: position 27,298 of record DASZYY010000040.1, on the reverse strand, counting down.
CGTCTTTCCGCGAGGCCTCTTCTTCACCTGTTCAACTCGCGCGGCGCCGCCGGTTAGCGGTCGCGCCGCCTTTCGCTGCGCGCTTGCCCGGTGCAAGGTCCTGTCCGGCGACTGCGTCAAAGGTCCCGGATGTATAGGACCTTCGGACCTGCGGCCGACTCGGACGGGGACTCACGTCCCGTCGTGAGCACCCCGATCGCACTGTGTCCACACCCCCCGAGCGGGCCGTGCCGCCTGGCCCGCAGGGGCCAGACGAGTCCACACAAAGCCGGACATATCCGCGTCCTGGCCCTCGACCAGGGCGGGTCCTAGGCCCGGCCGATGGTCCCTAGAACTTGCTATTCCGTCCGTACTTCGCGTCCCCGAATACTTCGTGCAGCCCGGAGATCTCCGCCGGGTGCAACAGCGGGAGGGGACAGGCGATGGGAGAGACCTCGCAGCGCGAGACGCCGATGATTCGGTTTCGTCGCGGCCTGCCTGGGTTCCCCGGGGACCGCTCCTTCTGCCTGCTGCGGTGGGGGAGCGCCGGCGGCATCTACTCGGTGCTCGTCGACCCGGCCGACCCGAGCGTGCGGTTTCTCGTCGTCCCGCCCGGGTTGTTCTTCCCGACGTACGAGGTCGAGCTGGATGACGCGACGGTCGCGCAGCTGGAGATCACCAGCGCCGATGAGGTGTTGCTGCTCGTCATCGTCACGGTGAGCGAGCGTCCCGAGGACGCCACCGCCAACCTGCTCGGTCCGATCGTCATCAACACCGTCCGTCGCGAAGGCCTGCAGCTCGTGATGTCCGAGCCGCGCTGGGACACCCGAGTCCCGCTGCTGGCCGAGGCGATGCCCGCTCGTGACAGCCAAGACAGTGAGAACAAGGAGCCTGCGCGATGCTCGTCCTGACTCGACGTACCCAGCAGTCGATCGTCATCGGTGACGGCATCGTCATCACCGTTCTCGACATCCGCGGCGACCAGATACGACTGGGCATCCGGGCACCGCGGGACGTGCCGGTGTACCGCGAGGAGCTGCTCTCCGCGGTTGGCGAGTCCAACCTTGCTGCCGTGCTCGGCACCGCGGCGGACTCCGCGGCCGTTCCACCCGCGCCGGCGGCGCCGGCCGAGGCGCGTCGCGAGGGTGGGCGGGCCCGCCGCGCTCGGAACCGGGCGGCGTGACCATGGCGTCGACGAGCATCCCGAAGCAGCGCACCGGGAGCGGAACGCTGTCCCCGGAGGCGGCGAAGCTGGTCGAAGACCACCTCTGCCTGATCCCTGCGCTCACGGCCAGCATCGCCTCGCACTACCCGCGTCACGCGGACCGGGAAGAGCTGGCCCAGGCGGCCGCCCTCGGCCTCGTCGAGGCAGCGCTGCGATACGACCCCGAACGCGGCGTGCCGTTCGAGTGCTGGGCGAGCACGCGAGTGCGCGGTGCCGTCGTCGACGCCGTCCGGGCGATCGACTTCGCGCCGAGGTCGGTACGTGCCACCTCTCGGCACATCGACGTAACCCAGGACGAGCTCAGCCAGAAGCTGGGCCGGACCCCGACGACGCGCGAGCTGGCGGATGCGCTGAAGATGTCGGTGCGTGAGCTCGACGAGCATCGCGCCCGCCGTTACGCCGGAGTGGTTCTGTCACTCGACGCGCCGGCCGACAGTGGTGATGGCAGCCCGGTCGGGCTCGCCGACGTTCTCGCCGAGGTCGACGGTGTGGGTCCCGAGACCGCCTACGACGAGGCGGAGTGCATCGCGTTGCTGCGTGAGGCGCTGCGGTTGCTCCCGGAGCGGCTGTACGCCGTCATCCACGGCTACTTCGTCCTCGGCCGTACCTCGCTCGACCTCGCCGAGGAACTCGGCGTGACCGAGTCGCGGATCGCGCAGATGCGGGCCGAGGGCCTGGCGATGATGCGGCACGGTCTGGCCGGCCCGTTGGAGCGGACGACCGGAAACGAGTCGGTGGGACGGCGAGCGGCTCGGAGCCGAGAGGCCTACGCCTCGGCGGTCGCCGACCAGGCCGCGAGCCTGGCCCGCGGGTCACGCGGCGCCGCCACCGCGCGCGCGGCCGCCACGGCCGCTCGTGCCAGCCGCGCCGTCGCACGAGGTCAGGCTGCGGTGGCCCTGCCGCGGCAGCGCCAGGGGTCCGCGGACTCCGGCGCGATGAGCTACTCGCAGCGCACCAGCGCCTGACTCCAGCGCGGCTTGTCCGGGCCTCGGCACCGGGTCGGCCGCTAGTCGATCGTGTCGGTTTCGCGCGCGGCGCGGGGCAGCACCAGCTGGACCACCGGGGCGACCAGGTTGTCGACCAGGATCGCCACCATCAGCACGGCTCCGGCGCGCTCGCCGGCACCGGCAAGATCGAGCCGGCCGCGGATCAGTGCGACGCCGATCACGGCGAGCGCGAGCATTCCGATGACGGCCGACACCGGCGTGTGCACGAAGCGGGGCCGCGAGCGACGCGGTGCGGATGACTTCGACTTCCGGCTCATAGCAGCTCTCCAATCGCGGCAGCCAGGGCGACGGGTGTCGCCTGGGAGGGACCCGATGCCGTGGTGAGGGTGCCGAGCGCCACCCCCGCCATCGCGGTGCGCAGGAGCATCAGCGCACCGTCGCCCCCGGTGCCATGAGCGACCGCGACGCCGGGCAGACATGGCTCCGGAACGGCGCTGGCAATGGCACCGGCCAGAGCCGCCACCCATCGCGCGTCGGTCGGGTCGTCCGGCACGGTGAGCGCCGTGAGCACCGCGCTCGGCACCCCCAGCCGGTTCAGCGCGGCCTTGCTCCACCTGCGGGTTCGCTGCCGCGGCAAGGCCGGCGTTGCCTCGCGCGGCGGCAGCGGGTCAGCCAGCACATCGGGGGCCGGATGCGGCGGCACCGGCAGCACGGCTCCGGTGAGGTCGGCGGGCGGCTCGCTGATGATCTCGGTGATGACGTCCGCGACGGTGTCGGCCGCGTCCGCGCGGGCGAGCAGGTCGTCGATCGTGGCCTCGACATCCACATCCGCTTCCGGTGTGCCGAACGTCACGGTGGTCGGCGCCGCGGCGACGAGGACCTCGACTTGCACCTTTCCGCCCAGCCCACGCACCCCTCGGGTCACCTGGCGGGCCGCCACCACCTTCGCACCTGCGCCGAACCGCAGCCGCGCGGTCGCCATGGCAGCCTCGAGACTCGAACCGCTGATCCGACGCGGGTCACCTACCGGCGGCCACGCCTCAGGCTGCGGTCGGGATCGGGCCACGGCGGATCACCCCCACGTTCACGACGTTCACCGGTCCGCTGAGCTCGGCGTAGGACATCACCTTCAGGTCGCCGCGGCCCGGCGCCACCAGCCGGCGCAGGGCCGGCCGCAGCGCGGCGGCGCAGACGACTACTGCTCGATGCCCGGCGGTCTCCGCCGCGGTCAAGGCGGAGCCGGTTCCTTCGAGCAGGCTCTCGAGCACCGCCGGTTCCACCGCGAGGAACGAGTCGGACTCGCCGGTGCGGACCGACTCGAGCAGCGCCTGCTCCAGCACCGGCTCGAGGGTGAGGGTGGTGAGGCGGCCATCCGGGCCTGCCGCAGCCGCGGTGATCGCGGGACCGAGGGCGACGCGGGCGGCTTCGACAAGCGACTCGTGGGACTTGGTGTCCCGTGCCCGGGCCGTCACCGCTTCGAGGATCCGCCGCAGGTCTCGTACCGGGACTCGCTCGCTGAGCAGATCGCGCATGACCCGGTGCACCTCGGTCAGGCTCACCCCGCCGTCGCCGATCTCGGCTGCGAGCGCCGGGTTCTCCCGCCGGATGGCGTCGACGAGCGACGCCACGTCCTGTCGGCTCAGCAGATCCGGGGCGTGTCGCCGTACCAGCTCCGAGAGGTGGGTCACGAGCACCGACGCCCGGTCGACGACCGTCACGCCGTCGGCGGCAAGGAGGTCGCCGAGCTCGGGGGCCACCCACATCGCGGGAAGCCCGAACGTGGGGTCGACCGTGGGACGCCCGGGCAGGCCACGGGCGGCATCGCCGAGGACGAGCACGTGCCCGGGCGGTGCCGTCCCGCGGCCGACTTCGACTCCGTGCAGGCGCACCCGGTAGGTCGACGGGGGCAGCGAGGTGTCGTCGCGCGTGTGCACGGCAGGAAGCACGAGCCCGAGCTCACCCGCGATCCGGTGCCGTAGGGCGCGGACCCGCTCGACGAGGCTTCCGCCGGGCGTCGGGGCCAGGAGATCGAGCAGGTCCGCAGCCAGCCCGAGCTCCAGCGGCTCGACGTGCAGCTCGGCGATCAGCGACTCTCGGCTGTCCGGGTTGACGGGAGCGGCGGCGGGCTCGGTCTCGGTGTCGGCCGTGCCGCCGGCCCGCGAGGCGAGGATCACCAACCCGATCGCGATGGCGATGAACGGCAGCTTCGGCAGGCCGGGCAACAGGCCGATGAGCCCGACGGCGGCGGCCGCCGTGCGCAGGGTGTGCGCCTTCCCGGTGAGCTGTGCGATCAGGTCGCCGCCGAGCCCGCCCCCCAGGTCGCTGTCGGCGCGGGTGACGACGATGCCGGAGGCGACGCTGATCAACAGCGCCGGGATCTGAGACACCAGGCCGTCACCCACCGACAGCAGCGCGTACCGCTGCAGTGCCGCGCTGAGCGACAGGTGATGCAGCACGACGCCGACCACCACGCCGCCGATCAGGTTGACCGCAACGATCACGACCGCCGCGATCGCGTCGCCTTTCACGAACTTGCTGGCGCCGTCCATCGCGCCGAAGAAGTCAGCCTCTCGGGACACCTCGGTACGCCGCCGTCGCGCCTCGTCCTCGGTGCACAGGCCCGCGTTCAGGTCGGCGTCGATTGCCATCTGCTTGCCGGGCATCGCGTCGAGGGTGAACCGGGCAGACACCTCGGCAACCCGGCCGGCGCCGTTGGTGATCACCGCGAACTGGATCACCACGAGGATCGCGAAGACGACGAGGCCGACCACCAGGTTGCCGCCGACGACGAAGTGCCCGAACGCGGAGATCACGTGGCCCGCATTGCCGTTGAGCAGGATCAACCGCGTGCTGCTGACGTTGAGGGCGAGCCGCGCGAGGGTCGTCACGAGCAGCAGGCTCGGGAAGACGGAGAACTCGAGCGTGCGCTCGGTAACTGTCGCTGTCAGCAGGATGACGAGTGCGAGAGACAGGTTGGAAGCGAGCAGGAGGTCGAGCAACGGCGTTGGCATGGGCAGCACCATGGCCACCACGACGCCGACCATGACGGCAGGCAGCGCGAGTTCGGCGCCTCGCCGGCTGCGTCGTGCAGGTTGCTGGTCGCTCATCGTTCACCTCTGCTGCTGGGCGCGGGACGTCTTTGAGGTCTGGGCCGTCTTCGGGGCCGGGCCGGCGCGGAGCGGCTCGGGGGTCCGGTGCGCGGGCGCTGAGCAGGCAGCCCGCGGCTGGTGCGTGCGGCGAACACCGCGGCGAGTACCTCCGCCACGGCCCGGAAGAGCTCCGGCGGGATCGCCTCGCCGATGTCCACCGCGGCGTGCAGCGCTCTCGCCAGCTCGCGATGCTCACGCACGGGGACACCGTTGCGGCCGGCCTCTTCTCGAATCCGCAGCGCGACCAGGTCGACGCCTTTTGCAACGACGACCGGTGCACCGGAGCCCGGTGTGTAGCTGAGAGCCACCGCGAAGTGCGTCGGGTTCGCCACCACGACGTCGGCCTCCTTGACCGCGGCCATCATTCGGGTGCGCATCAGCGCCATTCGGCGCCGGCGCATCGCGCCGCGTAGCTCAGGGGACAGCTCGTCCTGCTTGTGCTCGTCCCGCACCTCCTGCTTGGTCATCCGCGCCTGCCGCAGGTACCGGCGACGCGACCACCAGGCATCGGCGAGACCGACGACCAGGACGGTCGCCGCGACCCGAAGGAGCAGGGACTTCGCCTCCGACCCGACCTGCGCCGCGACCGCGCCGCTGCGCATCGCGGCGGTGCTGACGTGAGCCGTTCCGGATCGCCAGCTCAACCATCCGATCGCGGCCACGATCAGCAGCTTGGTGAAGGACTTCACGGCTTCCACGAGGCCTTGCGACGACACGATCCGCTTGACGCCGTGACGCGGAGAGAGGTTGGAGAGCTTCGGCCGCAGCGCCGCTGCGGTGGGAGCGCTTCGCGAGACCGCTGCCGCGGCGAACACGCCGGCGCCGAGCATCACCAGGGCGGGCACCGCGATGGCGCGTGCGCCGTCTTCGAGCATCACGCGGGCGAAACCGCCGGCGCCGTCGATGCCGAGCTGGCTCGACTGGCTCAGCATGATCGGGAGGTCTGCGCGGTAGGCGTCGTAAAGCCGATGCATGGCCATCGGTGCCGCGATGACCAGCGCCATTCCGCCGGACGCTCCCGAGAACTCGGCGCTGCGGGCGACGACGTTCTCCCGCCGCAGCTTCTGCCGCCGCTTCGCGGTGGGCTTCTCGGTGCGCTCCCCGCTGCTCATGAGAACACCGCCGTCGGGGCTCGGGTCGCCGTGCCGAGCAGCCCGGAGATCTCGCCGGGAAGCAGGAGGAGCAGGGTGCCGACCGCGGCGATTGCGACCAGCGCCTTCACACTCATCCCGACCATCAAGACGTTGGCTTGCGGGACGATTCGCCCGAACAGTCCGAGTGCGACATCCGTCAGGAAGATGGCGCCGAGCAACGGTGCGGCGATCTCCATGGTGGCTGTCGCCGTCTGGGCCAGCAGGGTGGCGATGGCGGCCGCGCCGTTGTGGTTGAGATGCGGAACGTGCCCCACCGGCAACGCGGTGAAGCTGTGCGCGAAGCCGCCCACGAGCTGTTCGGCGGCGCCCGATGCGAAGAGGATCGCGACAGTGATGAAGCTCGCGAGCCGTGAGAACACGGCGCCGTCGTTGCCGGTGATGGGGTCGACGAGCGCACCGAAGGAAAAGCCGCTCTGCAGGTCAGCCAGGTGGCCCGCTCCCTCGACGGCGTACAACAGGACGCCGGTGAGGTAGCCCAGCGACAGCCCGACAGCGATCTGTACCGCGAGCGCGCCGACGATCGACGGGAGCGCATTCGGCACCGGCCCTGAAGCGACCGGACCGACGAGGAAGATCGTGAGTGGCAGTGCGAGCGTCAGCCGGCTGAACCTCGGGAGTGCTCGCATCGACAGCAGTGGAGACGATGCGCTCCACGACGCTGTCCTGGCGAGGACCAACAGGAACGCGGTCACGTCCTTGTTGGTGACCTGCAGCGACAGGCTCGACAACGGATCGCTCATGTCAGCGTCGGGATCATCCGGTACAGCTGCGTCGTGTACGCGACCAAGGTGTGCAGCATCCAGCTGCCACCGATGGTCAGGACGAGCGCGCCGACGAGCAGCTTCGGAACGGTCGCGAGGGTCTGGTCCTGGATGCTGAACACCGACTGGACAAGGCTGACCACGATGCCGACCAGGAGCGCGGCGACGAGCAGCGGCGCCGCGACCTTTCCGGCGATCGCAAGCGCCTGCGCGCCGAGATGAATGATGTCGGTGTCGGTCATGTGTGGAACGACCGCATCAAGGAGCCGACGATCAGGTACCACCCGTCAACCGCGACGAACAGCAGCAGCTTGAAGGGCAACGACACCAGCACCGGCGGCAGCATCATCATGCCGAGGCTGGACAAGGCGGCGGCGACGACCAGGTCGATGATCAGGAACGGCAAGAAGACGACGAAGCCGATGATGAAGGCCTCGTGCAGCTCGCTGAGAACGAACGCCGGGATGAGTGCAGTGGTCGGCACGTCGTCGGGCGAGGTCGGTGCCGGCTTGTTGTCCATGTCGGTGAAGAGCTTGAGATCCTTCGCGCGGACCTGCTTCAGCATGAACTCGCGGAGCGGCTCGATCCCCTTGTCGTATGCCTGCGTCGTGGTGATCTGCCCGTGCAGGTAGGGCTGGATCGCGTCGCTGTTGACCGCGGCGAACGTCGGACCCATCACGAACATCGTGAGGAACAGCGACAGCCCGATGATGACCTGGTTGGGCGGGATGTTCTGTGTCGACAGCCCGCTGCGTGTGAAGCCGAGAACGATGACGATTCGGGTGAAAGCCGTCATGGTCATCAACGCGGCGGGGACCAGGGTGAGCGCGCCGAGCAGCAGCGCGATCCCGATCGGGTTGTTGCTGATTCCCTTGGATCCGCTGTCCGGCGACGTCGTACCAGGCGGCGTGGGCGCAGCCGGAGTGGAAACCGGGCTCGGCGCGATGGTTGTCGTGACGGTGGGAGCCGGGTTGGCCGGTCCGGGCGGAACTGCCGCCGCGACGATGCCGGGAGGTGCCGGGGCGGCGCTTGCCTGAGTGGCGCTGCCGGCGAGCGTGGCGACCAGGGCCGGCGTCACCAGCACCGCAAGGCGCACTGCGGCGCCCGCGCGCGTCACTTGGGCGTGTGCGGCTCGGGCTTCCGTGCGCGTGGGGCGGTGGTCCGGCGGGAGCCGGTCGCGGGTGTCGCCTTCTTGGCGGCCGGGCGAGTGGATCCTTCCGTTCTCGCGCGCGACTTGGGGGTCGTGGGGGCAGCGGCGGCAGTCGCAAGCTGGAGCGCCGACGCGAAGCTCGGACGTTCGGACGCCGGGACGCGGGTCGTGATGCGGCGCCAGTAGTCGGTGAGCGCCTGCCCGGCTGCGGCAACCTGCTGGCTGGTGCGGTCAGCGACCTCGACGGTGGCCTCGTCCTGCGATTCGACGACCGGCTCGACGTACTCCGCTTCCGCCAGCAGGTTCACGCCGTGGTCGGTGACGCCGAGGGTGAGTGAGCGTGCTCCGACCCGCACGACGGCGACCGTCGCTTGCCGTGACAGCCGAGCCTGGCCGAGGATCTCGACCGGTCGCCCGGCCCGCCGCCGGGTGGGAGCTGCCGCCTTTCGGTCGTACCGGCGCAGCCACCACAAGAATCCGGCGAGCAGCGCCAGAACTGCGAGCACACGGATGGCCTGGAACGCTCCGTGCATGCCGCTAGGCCTGCTCGTCGAGGAGTGAGCTGATACGAACGCCGATCTCGCCGTCGACCACGACGACCTCGCCTCGCGCGACAAGGCGCCCGTTGACCAGGACGTCCACGAGGGCGTCCGCGGTGCGGTCCAGCTCGAGCACCGAGCCCGGTGTCATGGACAGCAGCGAGCGCAACGGAAGCGTGGCGCGACCGAGCTCGACGGTCACCTCCACCCGGACATCGGCGAGCAGACCCACGTCGCGCGGCTCCGCTGCGGTCGGCGTCGACGCGGCCGCGGGCACCGTCAGATCCGGCAGCTGCGCGGGCTCGACCGGGGCACTCGGGGCGTCACTCATGTCGGGTGACTCGGTGCGGGGCCGCGGCAGCTCCATCGCGTCGAGCGTCATGATGCCTCCAGTGCGAGGGACTCGACGAGCACCGCGCGGTGGCCGTTGGCGCGGCCCAGCGTGCCGCTGACCACAGCGGTCCCGTCGAGCAGACCGACGACCGTGGGTGTCGCAAGATTCATCGGGATCACGTCACCCGCCTCCAGCCGCGCGGCGTCGAGGGCCGAGATGGAACGGGCCGGCAGCTGGACGGAGAGCGTGACGGGTACGGCGGCGACCGAGAGGCGATCGGTCCCGGTGGGCGGCGGGTCGCCGCCGAGTACCGGCCGCGCGGCCAGCAGCAGGCTCACCCCGCCGACCGGGGTCTCGTTCAGAACCAGCGACGCCGTTGCGCGGACCACGTCGGCGCCGCGCAGGGTCGCGGGCAGACCGCGCACACCTGCCGCTTCAAGCGGCAACGGCCCGGGCGATGCGCCCGCCGCATCACTGAGGGGTGCGAAGGCGTTGGCCGCATGGCGGCCGACGATTGCGAGGGCGACTGCGGCCGGCGGCTCGGTGGCTCGGCCGTCCCCCCCGAGGGAGATGTCGGCGAGCACCCGCGCGCTGCCGGCGTCGAGGACCAGCGCTCCGCCCACGGTTCCCGGACCGAGCGGCAGGACGACGTCGCCCGCCGCGGCCGCCGCGACGACGCGGCTGACGCCATGCCAGTCGAGTCGCAGCGGGGCTCGCATCAGATGTGAGAGTCGGATGCCGGAGATCGTGAAGCCGGCCTGCAGCCGGTTGACCAGCTCTGCCGCGTCGGACGGCAGTGGACGCGCACCACCGAACGGGGTGACGGTCGGCTCGGGATCCGCGGGCTGCGACGGTGGTGCGACCGAGTCCGGGGGCACGTACGCGGGGGCACCGGGTGGGCGCTCGCGCGGTGCCCCGAGCATGGGCACCCGGCCGGTGACGCGAGGTGACGAAACGGTCGCTTCCGCGACATCCGCCACCACAATCACCACCCTCTGCCCGCCGGTCGGGACTCCATCGGCGGCGGCAGTCGGCGCGACATGGCCCGCTGGGTGGATTAGAAGTGGCTCGTTGGCACTAGCCGGAGGGACCGATCCCGGCCGCGCTCGCCGGCGGCGTCGTCGACGCCGCGGGACTTGCGGGCGGCGCGACGGCGGCGGCTTCGCTCATCGGAGCGACGAACTGCACGACCACTCGCCGGTTGCGGGCCCGGTTCGCCGCGGACGTGTTCGGGACGAGCGGATGGGTTTGGCCGTAGCCCGTCGCCGACATGCGGCTCGGCGCAAGGTGGAACGCGTCGAGCAGGTAGCGGAGAACAGAGGTGGCGCGAGCCGTCGAAAGCTCCCAGTTGGTCGGGAACTGAGCCGTTTTGATCACCACGTTGTCGGTGTATCCCTGAACCTCGACCGGGTTGGCGTGGGCCGCGATCACCGGCCCGATCGCCTGCAGCACCTTGATCCCCGCCGGCAGCAGCATCGCCTTGCCCGTGTTGAACAGCACACCGTCCGTGAGCTGCACCTCGAGACCTTGGTCGTTGATCCGCAGCGTCGCGGCACCGGTCAGGTGCGCGCGCACCAGCGCCGCGTGAAGCTGGCGCTTGAGCTCCCAGAGGTCCTTGTGCAGAACGGTGTCCGGCGGCATCGGCGTGGTGGTCGGGTGCGGGGCAGGGCGGGCGATCTCCGGCTGGCCGACTGCCTTGCTCTTGTGCAGCGAAGCGGTGAACGCCTCGAACTTGCTCTTGTTCACCACGCTGATGCTGTAGAGCACGATGAACAGGGCGAGCAGCAGCGTGATCATGTCGGCGTAGGTCAGCAACCAGCGTTCGCTGTTGTCGTGCTCCGCGTCGCCGTGGCGGTCGTCGAGCTGATGCCTACGCAGCGACGGCCGCGCGCCATGAGTGGACATCGTCAGGCTGACTTCTTCTCGGCCTGCTTGTCGGCGATGTTCGTCGGCTTGCCACCTGTGCGCTGCCCGATCGGCAACGTGCACTCCAGCCGCTCGCTGATGACGCGGGGACTCGCCCCGGCCTGGATCGCGAGGATCCCTTCGGTGACGAGCTGCATGTGCGCGACCTCAGCGCTTGTGGCGCGCTTCATCTTGTTCGCGAGCGGCAGGTAGACGACGTTCGCGAGCATGACACCCCAAAGCGTCGCGAGGAACGCCGAGGCGATGAGCGGTCCGAGTCGTCCCGGGTTGCTCAGGTTCTGCAGCGTGTGAACGAGCCCGAGAACAGTGCCGATGATGCCCAGAGTCGGCGAGAAACCGCCCATGTCGCTGAAGAACTTGGTGGCCACCGCGTGACGCGCGCGCAGCCCGGAGATCTCGGCGGACAGGCTCTCCTGGACGACCTCGGCGTCGGAGCCGTCGATCACGAGCTGCATGCCGCGTTTGAGGAACGGGTCTTCGACGACCTTGACCTTCTCTTCCAGCGCGAGCAGACCTTCCTTGCGGGCGGTGTCGGCGAAACCGACGAGGGCCTCAACCGTCTGCGTGTGGTCTTCCTTCTTCGCCGGCTTGAGCATCTTGAACATCGCGCGGCGCACTGCCGTCATGTCGGACATCCGGCTGGATGCGAGGGAGACACCGGTGGTGCCGACCACGACGAGGATCAGCGCGGAGGGGGAACCGACGAGCTGGGCAGGGTTGCCGCCCTCCATGAACATCGACACGAAGATGGCGAGGAATCCGGCGATGACGCCGACGGGCGTGGCGAGGTCCATGGCTCAGCCCTGCTCCGCGTCCGACGGCCGTGGCAACAGGTAGACCTTGCTGTCAGCCGGCCAGTCCTCCGCGCGGTCCTGGTCGTCACGGCGGTGAAGCAGCTCGTCGGCGAGGGCCAGGATCGACGCGCGGAAGTGCGCCATCTCCGATGCGACTTCTTCGGGCGTCTCGCGGACGACCAGGTGACGCCCGTCGACGAGAGTCACGGTGGTGTCGGGACGCTCTTCGACGGAACAGATCAGGTCCGCGTTCATCCATAGTTGGGTGCCGTTGAGGCGCGTCAGCTTGATCATCGCCGGACCGTCCTTGAACAGCGTCGTGAGCCGCGGCCCTCCTGGCCGCACGACCCTGTCGGCATCGGGCTCGACGACATGAGGCGACGGCGGGGTGAACTGCCCCGACGTGCGGAGTAGCACACGACCGGGCGGCCGAGCGGCCGCGTAGGAGCGCAGGGCTCCGAGTCGTGTGCTACTCCGACAGCGCTGTTACTGCTTGAGGTTGACCAGTGCCTGAAGCAGCTGGTCACCGGTGGTGATCACCCGCGAGTTCGCCTCGAAGCCGCGTTGCGCGACGATCAGGTTGGTGAACTCCTGAGAGAGGTCGACGTTGGACTGCTCGAGCGCACCGGGGTCGAGCGTGCCGGCCTGACCCTGTCCCGGGGCGGTGATGACCGGGTTGCCGGAAGCGCCGGTCGTCGTGAAGTGCCCGTCTCCCTGCTGCATCAGCCCGGCCGGGTTGTTGAACGTCGCGATCGCGATCTGGCCGAGGTTGCGGGTGGTTCCGTTCGAGAAGGTCCCACTGATCGTGCCGTCGGTGCCGATCGCGAACGACGTCATGTAGCCAGACGGCGTACCGTCCTGCGACTCGGCGATCGCGGTGGTGTCGCCACCGAACTGGGTCAGCGCGTTGGCGGTGCCCGGCGTACCGAGGTTGAGCGTCACCGTGCTCGTCGTGCCGTCCGCCGCCGTGATGGTGAAGGTCGGAACCGCGGTTGACGTGAGGTTGCCGTTTGCGTCGAACGTCAACGCCGGCCCGGCCTGTGCAGCGCCGCCGTTGTCGCTCGCGCTCACCTGCCACGTGTCGCTCGCCGTCTTCGTCATGGTGACGGTCATCGAGTGGGCCGTGCCCTGGCCGTCGTAGACGGTGATCGTCGAGGTGACCGCATCGCCGACCGCGTCGTCGGCTGAGAGGTTTCCGCCGAGGTTGACCGTGCTCGTCGGGTTCGGCGCGATCGCCGACCCGACCGGCAGGGTCAGGTTGCCGGCCGGTCCGTTGGTGCTGATCTTCCCGGTGGGGTCGGCGATCCAGCCCTGCACGATCGCGCCGGTCGGGTCGACGAGGTTGCCCGCGGAGTCGACGCCGAACGATCCGGCGCGGGTGTACAGCTGCTGAGCCCCGTTGCTCACGACGAAGTAGCCGGAACCCTGGATCGCGAGGTCGGTCGGCCGGCCGGTCGTCTGGATCGCGCCCTGCGTCGTGGTCATGTCGACGCTGCCGACCCTGACGCCCAGGCCGATCTGCTGGGGGTTGACGCCACCGGAGTTGGCGGTCGGCGACGTCGCCCCCGACACCACCTGCGACAACGTGTCTTCGAACTCGACGCGGCTGGCCTTGAACCCGACCGTGTCGACATTGGCGATGTTGTTACCGACGACGTCCATCATCTCCTGGAACGCCTGTAGGCCTGACACCGCGGAGTACATCGAGCGGAGCATTGGAAACTCACCTTCGGATCAGGCCGTCCTGGCCGGTTCGCCTTCCCTGGGTGGTTGTTGTGGTGGAGCGCCGCGCTAGCCGGCCGGCGCCGTGTTCGTCGGGTCGGCGGATGTCGGGTCGGCGGTCACCGGCCCGTAGAGCAGCTTCGTGACAGCGGACACCGGAAGCGTCGTGCCGTCGGACAGCGTGAGGGTCGCGCCGTCGGACGTGGGGGTCACGCCGGTGACGGTTCCGGTAACCGCTGCGCCCGCGTCGCCGGTCCCGGTGACCTGGCCGCCGATCATCCCTTCGGCCGCGAGCAGCTGGTTGGAGGCGAGCAGCTGCTGCTGCTGGCTCTTGATCGTCTCGAGCGTCTGCACCTGGGTGAACTGAGCCATCTCGCTGATGTACGCCGTGGGGTCGGCCGGGCTGCTCGGGTCCTGGTAGCGAAGCTGCGCGACGAGCAGCTTGAGAAAGGTGTTCTGGTCCTGGGATGCGCTCTGGGTCTGACCCAGGTTCGTGGTCGCGCTGCCGATGCCGTAGTCGCTACCAAGTCCAGGGGTGCCGGACACGGGTGTGGTCATAGCCAGGTCCCTTCCTGACGGGCGCGGTGTGGTGCCGGATCGGCGTCCGTCCCAGGTCGGTCGTCAGCCGCTGCCGCGCCGCCTGCCGGCACCGGCGCCCCGAACTCGCGCGGCTGCGACTCCGAATGGTCCTGCGGGCCCGCCGCGCTGGAGCCCAGGTCCGCCGATCCCTGTCCACCCGGCTGCCCGGTCTGCTGTCCGGCGCTGCCGGTGTCCGGCCCGCCGGTGCTCACCCGCACCTCGCCGAGGGTCAGCCCGTGGCTGGCAAGCGCCTGAACCACCTGTTCCCGGGTCGCGGCCACGGCGTTGGCGGCCTCCGCGCTGTCGGCCCGAACCGCAACGGTGATCTCGCCGCCGTGGCTCACGAGGCGGACCGCAACCGTCCCGATGCCGGGCGGGTCGAGTCGCAGGACGACGTGGCTGACGGTGGGCGCAGTGCCGCTCGCCGAGCTGACCAGCCGAACCGCGTGCTGAAGCGCCGAGGCGCTCGCCGGCGTGAGCGTCACGCCGGGTTGACCGACCGGACCCGTGGCCGCAGGTGCGGCTGGCCCGGCCGGCGCGACCGGCGTCGAGGTGACGGGAGCTGCAGTGAGGGACGGGCTGGACGGTACGCCGGACGGGTCCCCTTGCGCAGTGGCACCGTCGGAATGCGGTTGACGGGCGCCGCGCTCCAGCGTTACCGGCTCGGAGCTTGCCGACGCCATATATATAGGTGTGCCGGACGCCGGCGCGGATCCCGGCCTCATCGGGTCGGCACCGCCGGCCGTCATGTGCTCGGCCGCCGGCGGCGGGGCTGACTCGGAGGGGGACGCCCCGACGGCCGGGGGGTTTCCGGCTCCGTCCGCGGGCATGACGCGCACCGGCATCGGTGCGACCGCCATGACGGTGGCGATCGCGGAGCTGCCGGTCGACGGGTCGTTGCGCCCGACCTGGCTCATCGCGGTGTCGTTCAGCACGGTGTTGTTCAGCAGAGGGTTGTTCGGCAGGGGGTTGTTTGGAAGGGTGCCGTTGAGGACGGGGTTGTTCAGCACGCCGCCCGCATGCTCCGGTTGCCGGCCCCGTCCCCGCCCCGCCACCGGCGTTCCTTGGAGCGGCGAGTGCTCGTCCGCGCGGGAGGGTTCGGCGGGAGCGGCCGGCGGGATCACGGCAGTGTTCGGAGTTGCCGCCGCCGGTCCGTTGCTCGGCCCGTCCGTGGTGCGCAGCGCGAGCCCGGCGTCTTCGAGTGCCGCGGCGAAGCTCGCCGTACCCGTCTCGCCTGCCGTGGCGGTCAGGGACGCCGTCGCCGGGCCGGTCGCGCTCGCCGCCGGTGTGCCGGCTTGGACCGATGCCAGGTCCGAGGTGGTGGCGACGGTCGGCATTTCGGTCGGCGTCATGAGCTGCTCCGGATCACTGCCAGCTTGGCGAGGACGGACTTCACGTAGGACTGCGTCTCGGGGTAGTCGGGGACTCCGCCGGCATTCCGGACTGCGTTGGGACCGGCGTTGTACGCGGCGAGTGCGAGGTCGACCCGGCCGTCGAACGCCTGCAGCTGGCGCGCCAGGTACTTCGCGCCGGCGAGCAGGTTCTGTTGCGGGTCGGTTGGATCGGTCACGCCGAGCGCAGCTGCGGTGGCGGGCATCAGCTGCATCAGACCTTGGGCGCCGGCGCTCGAGATGGCAGTTGTCCGGAAGCCCGACTCCTGCCAGGCGACAGCCGCAACGAGAGCGGGCGAGATGCCGGCCTGCGCCGCTGCCGACTGGATGTCGGCGACGTACGGCGCGGCGGCGCTCGGCAACCCGGACAGCGTCGCCGGCGCGGTGCCGCCGACCCGCCGGATCGCCGAACAGCTGGTGAGGTCGACGGCCTCGATCCGGACATCAGCACCGGTGTGCGGTGCGTCGATCATCTTGCCGTCGCCGAGGTAGATGCCGACGTGATGCACCGGTGAGCCGAAGAACAGCAGGTCGCCGGCCTGGGCGTCCGCCGGGTTGACCGCGACCCCTTCCCTCGCCTGGTCGGCGGCGACACGGGGCAGCGAGATGCCGGCCTTGCCGTACGCCCACTGGACAAGCCCGGAACAGTCGAAGTCCTTGCCGGGCGCCTCGCCACCCCATTGGTACGGCACCCCGAGCTGGCTGAGCGCGTCCTGCACGGCGGTGGTGGTGGCTGCGCCGTTGGCGTAGGCCCCGGAGTAGTCCACGGCGCCATCGCCCGGAGCGCTCGCTTCGCCGGTGCTCTGTGACGCCGCGGCGAGCGCGTCCGCGAAGCTGCCCGAGCCGCCGCCGAACAGCGACTGCAACCCGGCGATGCGCTGCTGAATCGCGGCGATCTGGTCGCCGACCGACGTCAGCGCGGTGGCGACGTTGTCGACGGTTGTGGAGGTCACATCGAGTCCCGGCTCATCGGCTCGTTCATCGAGCGCCAGCTGTCGTCGGTCTCGCGCTGGGCGGTGAGCGTCGCGTCGTACTCGCGTCGGGCGCGCGCATCGTCGTACCGTTCGCCCAGCCGCTCCGCTCTGGCCCGCGCGTCCTCCCATTGCGCACTGACGTGTCGCTGGTTGAGCAGCGTGCTGGCGTGCGTCGTCTGCGCCGATCTGACTGCGGCGGCACGTAGCTGGGTGACGGCGGCCGACCTGACTGCGTCCTCCCCCGCAAGCTCTCCCGGAACCGGCGGAGCGATCCGTGCCGCAGCATCGTTGACGGCGGCGGCAGAGCGATCGACCGCGTCGTTGGCCGAGTGCAGCGCGGCGCGACGTGCGCGCTCCCGGAGCACGGCCACTCGCAGGGCGCGGCCGAGCCGCTGGTGACTGGTCATGCCATCACCTGCGCCAGCTGGGACCACGCGTCCGCGGCCGTCACCGTCTCGTGCAACGACTGCTGCAGGAAGGCATCGAGCAGCGGCGCCCGACGCCATGCGTTGTCAGCCGCCGCATCGGCGCCCGGCGTGTATGCGCCGATGTCGACGAGCTCGCGAACCGAGGCCGCAAGAGCGAGATCTCGCCGGGCGTCCGTCATCAGCGTGAGCTGCTCCGGTGTCAGGACTTTCCCGGACAACCGGGAGACGGAGGCGAGCACGTCCAGCGTCGGGTAGTGGCCCCGCTGTGCGAGCGACCGGGAAAGCACGAAGTGACCGTCGAGGATCGACCGCGCGTGATCGGCCACCGGGTCGCCCACGGTGTCGTCGCCTTCGACCAGGACGGTGTAGAGCCCGGTGATGGTGCCGGTCTCCCCAGGCCCGGCACGCTCGAGCAACCTGGGGAGCGCGGTGAACAACGACGGCGGATAGCCCCGGCTAACCGGCGGCTCGCCGGCGGTCAGGCCGATCTCGCGCGCCGCCATCGCGAATCGGGTGAGCGAGTCGATCAGGAGCAGGACGTGGGCGCCTTGATCGCGATACCACTCGGCGATCCTGGTCGCGGTCTGCGCGCCGCGCAGCCGCATCATGGCGGGCTCGTCGGACGTCGCCACCACCGCGACGACGTTCTCGCGCGCCGTTCCGAGGTCGTCCTCGAGGAACTCGCGGACCTCTCGCCCGCGCTCGCCGATCAGCCCGACAACCACGACGTCGGCTTCGGCTCCGCGGGCGAGCATGCCCAGGAGGGTTGACTTGCCGACGCCCGATCCGGCGAGGATTCCGATTCGCTGGCCCCGGCCACACGCGAGAAGGGTGTCGACGGCGCGCACGCCGAGTGGCATCGGCTGGTGGATGCGAGAGCGGGTCAGCGCGGCTGGTGGCTGCGCGTCGAACGCGACCGTCTCGCCGCTGACCGGGCCCCGCCCGTCGATGGGGCGACCGAGTGCGTCGACGACGCGGCCGCGGAGAGCCTCGCCGACGGTCAGGGTCATGTCCCCCGGGGAGCGCCGTACGGCCGCGCCCGGCACCGCCCCGTCGAGGCTTCCGTACGCCGACAGCAGGACGTCGTGGTCACGGACGCCCACGACCTCCGCGGTGACGTCGCCGTCGCGGGTCTCGACCAGGACGCGATGGCCGAGCGAGACCCGCAGCCCCGAGGCTTCCGCGGTCAGCCCGACCGCGCGCCGAAGGCGGCCGTGGGCTTCGGCGATCGGCACCCCTGCCAACGCACGCCGAGTCTGCTCGGCGAGCGAGGTCACGGCGTCCCCGTTTCGTCGCGACGGCGCCCGACCGCTGGGGCGCGCCGGTCTCGGTCTGAGCTGCGTCGCTGCTTTCCGGGGTCGCGGTGGTCGGTCAGTGCGGCGGCAGCCCGCCCGGTGACGATCTCGACCGCGCGACGAAGCGCGGTGCGCAGAGTGAGGTCCACGTCGCCCGACGCGGTCTCGATCAGCGCCTCACCCGGCTGCAACGACGGGTCCGGTCGGAGGTCGACGGTGCTGAGCATCGGGTGGCGGGTTTCGGTCAGAGCCGTTGCGTCCGCCGGGTTGATCCGCACCGTCGCCGCCTCGTGCGCCGTCAGCTGACCGAGCGCCTCGACGATCCGGTCACTCAGTCCTGCCGTCCAGCTTGCCGATGCGGCTCCGCCGGCCGCGCACAGCCACTCGGCGAGGGCGCCCGCGGTCTCGACGAGCTCGTCGGCGAGCCGGTCGACGGTGTGAGCAAGCTGGATCGGCAACGCGGCCGTAGCCGCGTCGATCGAGCGGGCGGCCCCGGCAACGGCAGCGATCAGAGCTGTCTCTCGGTCCGCGCGGTACGTCGCGTCGATTGCGGCCACCCGCTCGTCCACCGCGCGGGCGATCTCGGCATCCATCGCTCGCCGCAGCTCCGCGAGCTGGTCGTTGTGCTCCTCGCGCATCGTGAGCCGGGCTCGCTTCAAGACCCGGGTGGGGGTCGCGACGGCCGGCTCCAGGGCAGCGACAGGAGTCGTCATGACGCATCGTCTCGGGTCAGCTGGATCGCGCCTTCGTCCTCGAGCCGGCGGGCAACCGAGACGACCGCGCGACGCGACTCGGTGACGTCCTTCGCGGCCGGCGGCTGGGTGCCGAAGAGCTCCTGCTCCTCGCTGAGTGCCTCTCGTGCCCGTTCCGACATGTTGGCGAGAACGGTGTCGACCACCGGCTGCGGCGCCTGCCAGAGCGCTTTGGCGAGGTCGCGCGCGTCGCAAGCCGCGACGATCTGTTGCAGGGTCCGCGGCGGCAGATCGGCGAGATCGGTGAATGTGAACAGCGCCGCTCGCACCGACTCGGCGAGATCCGGATCGGCTGCGGAGAGCGAGGCGAGCAATGCGCTTCTGGAGTCACCGCCGGTGTGGCTCAGGATGTCGGCGAGCACGACCGGTCCCGGTACCCGCTCCGCGGCGTCGATGGTGGCGGCGGCGAACTCCTGTCGCAGCGATGTCTCGACCTCGTGGACCGCACTCGGGTGAAGGGCGCGCAGGCCCGCCAGGCGGACGACCACCCCTGCCGCGATCTCCGGAGGCAGCCGCCGCAGCAGCGGCGCGGCTTCGTGTGGCTGGAGGTGTGCGAGTGCGACGGCGACGACCGATGCGGGTTGCATCGACAGGATCGCCGTGGCGAGCACGGGGTCGGTCTCGGCCAGCCAGCTGAACGGCCGGGGCGCGTGCAGGTCCGCGGCCGCCTCGGCCTCGGCGTCGCCCAGCGCACCTCGCAACAGGCTCTCTGCGAACTGCGACGAGGGAGCCGGGAGATGCGCGTCGGACCCGAGGCCGGCCGACAGCTCGTCCAGCGCGGCGCGCACCTCGTCGGTCCGGACCGGCCCGAGCCGGGCGATCTCCGCGACGAGCTCTCGAACCGTGGCGCGGTCGAGCCCGCGCAGCACGGCGGTGGCTCGCTCTTCACCGAGCGCGACCAGCGCAACGGCGGCCTTTCGCCGGTTGCTGCCGGGGCGACTAGCGGCCGCGACGGTCATGAGACCCCTGCGCTCGTCGTCGAAGCGTCACCGTGCTCGTTCATCCAGCCGTGCAGCAGCCGCGCCACCTCGTCCGGCTCGGACTCCGCGCTCGCGAGGACGCTCGGGCGTCCGTCCGGGCCGCTTGCCAAGGCTCGCTGCGTGGGCATCGGGGGAAGCGCCTGCGGTGATCCGCCGGCGAGCAGCTCGTTGTCGCCCGGGATCGCCAGGTCGACGAACGTCGTTCGCCGCAACGCGCGGGAGAGCATGAACGCCACGAGCAGCAGGAGCGCGATCCCGACGCCGGTCGGGATGAGCGAGTTGGACATCAGCCCGGCTTTCGGTGCCGGCGTGGCCGCAGCTGTGGCGAACGGCGTCGGCGTCACCGCGATCGTGTCGCCGCGGCTCGGCTGCAGCCCGACGGCTGCGCTCACCAGCTGCTGAATCGAGGTGACCGGCGGAAGGTTCTTCGCGGTGCTGTCGACGGCAACCGCGACCGAGAGGTTCGTGATCTGTCCGGCCGGAATCTCCGTCTTCTCGTTGGTGGTGTCGACGCCGTACTGGCTGTTGACGTTGTTCTGCTTGTAGGTGTTGTTCGTCGACGTGCTGCCGGTCGACCCGGTGGTGGTCGTGGTCGACAGCGCTCCTGCCGCGGAAGCCGCGCCCGGGCCGGTGTAGGTCTGTGTCGTCTTGCTCTGGGCGAGCGGCACAGCGCTGCTCTTGTTGTACGTCGTCTTGTCCAGCGTGTGGGTGGAATGGTCGACCGTGGCCGCGACCTGAACGTAGGCCTTGCCCGGGCCGAGCATCGTGTCGAGCATCGCCTGGGCGCGCGCCGCGAGCTGGTCCCCGTACTGCTGGCCGCTGTTCGCGCCACCTCCTGCCGTCCCGTTCGGACCGGTCAACAGGTCACCGTTGGTGTCGGTGACAGTGACGTCCTCGGGTGCGAGGTTCTGCACGCCGGATGCGACGAGGTTCACCACCGCGGGCACCTGCGAGCTGGTGAACGACGAGTCGGTCGTCAGCAGGACCGAAGCGGTCGCCGGCTGCTGATCGGAGGCGAAGAGCTGCTGCTGCGGCAGGACGAGATCGATCTTGGCGTTGCTGATCCCGGACATCGACTCGAGGGCTGACGCGAGCTCGCCTTCGAGCGCCTGCTGGTAGTCGACCTGCTGCTGGAAGGACGAGGTCGTGAGGCTCTCTTTGTCGATGATGCCCCAGCTCGCGTTGCCGCCCGTGACGATCCCGGCCGCGCCGACACTCACGTGCTCTGCGGCGACCTTGTTACGGGGGACGGAGATGGTGCTGCCGTCGCCCGACAGCTTGTAAGCGACGCCGTCGGCACTGAGCTTCTGGGTCACCGCGCTCGCGTCTTTGCTGCTCAACCCTGAGTACAGAACGTCGTACGGCGTCTGGCCGACCCAGCGGAGCAGGGCGTACGTTCCCACCACACCGATGACGGCGAGCACGCCGATGATCACGAGCTGCGCGGTGCTGAACGTCTGGCGCAGACCGGACAGCCGCGCCTTGATTGCGTCGACTGGCATCAGACCTGCATCCCCATGATGCTCTGGTAGGCCTCGACAGCCTTGTCACGGAGCGCGACGGTCATCTGCACCGCGAGCGAGGCCTTGGCGGCGGCGCTCGTGTACTGCGAAAGATCCGTGAGCTGACCGCTTGCCAGCTGCTGCGCCAGCGAGTCGGCGTTGCCGACGGTGCCTTCGGCCTGTTCCAGCCCTTTGGCGAACAGCGAGCCGCCGTCGTTCGCGGCGGCGCTGGTCGACGGCGTGGAGATCGAGGGGAGTGATCCGATGCCGGAGCTGGTCAACGCTCCGACTGCTGGGACAGTCACAGCTTGTCCCCGATCTGCAGCGCGTGCTGGTAGGACTCGTTCGCGGTGGACATGACGTTGAGGTTCATCTCGTACATGCGACTGGACGCGATCATGTCCGCCATCTGCTGCGACAGGTCGTCGACCGGGTGTGTCACGTAACCCTGCGCGTTCGCGAGCGGATTGCCGGGGTCGTAGCTGACCGGCGGGTTGCCGCCCTGAAGTGCGACGCCGACCGCGGCGACGCCTTGGCCGTTCGGGTCCGACTGCGCGACGACGAGCTCGGCGCGGAACGGCTGCTGGCCGGCCGGCCGGATCGTGTTGACGTTCGCGACGTTGTTCGCCACGGCGTCCATCCATTGCTGGCTGACGCTCGCGCCGGTCGTCGCGATGTCCAACGCACTGAAGGGCCCCATCTCGTGACTCCTTACTGACCGAGCGCCGTGTGCATCAGGTCGAGTCGGTTGGACACGGCCTCGGCCAGGGCTTGGTAGAGCATGCTGTTGCGCTGGAGGTCGGCCATCGTGGCCGTGACGTCGACGTCGTTGCCGTTGGCGTTCATCGCGCCACCCGCGCTCACCAAGTTGGCGTTCGCCTGGCTCGGCTGGCCCGTCGCGATAGCGGAAGCGAGGCTGCTCTGAAAGTCGAGGCGAGTGGCGTGGAAGTAGGGCGTCGACTGGTTCGCGAGGTCGTTCGCGTCGACCTGCTCCGCCGTGCCGGCGGCCGACAGCCCGTACTCGATGACGGACTGGGTGGGGTCGTTGAAGAGCCCACCCGATGTTGCGATGGTGGGAACTGTCACGGACGCTCTCCCGAGGCGGGCGGCGCGTACGCCGGCAAGGTGCCGCGTCCGGCGGCGGGTCTCACGTCCGTGTTCCGCGGTGGGTATCGGTCGTCGTCACCGCCCTATGAGCCGGATGACCGGGCCATCTTTATCGGCGGAATGAACTAAGCCGGTTGGCCGATCCGATATCCGTCAGAAGCCGACATCCGCACCGGCGCCGTCTGTGCGGTACGCCAGTGCGGCGTGCAGCTCACCGCCGACCCGGTGGGCGGCCTGGTCTCGCAGCTGGCCGAGATCGTCCATCGCGGCGGCGATTCGAAGCGCGAGTGTCGAGTCGTCGAGCGGTAGCGCCGCTTCCGGCGGCTTGGGTGCTGACCGCAGATCCGTCGTCCGACCCTGTACGACGTCAGCGACCGACTTCCGCCAGGCGGCGTGGGCGTCCAGCCAGTCGTTCCACGCCTCCGCCGGCGTCACGCCACGACACTGGCCGGCGCAAGACACGACGACCGCCATGACGTTGCGAGACCCTCGAGCACTCCGAGGGCGTTGCGCGCGGCGGCGAGGTCCCGCCCGCTGGAGGTCCGCACGAGCTCCTCGTTGACCCACACGTACAGCCGATCGAGGGTTCCCGCGAGGTACGCCGCCTCCGGATCGTCTCCGCGAAGCGCGGTGCGCAGCTCGGTGACGATTCGCTGTGCCTTGATCCA
Organism: Mycobacteriales bacterium; assembly: GCA_035545175.1. GTDB lineage: Bacteria > Actinomycetota > Actinomycetes > JAFAQI01 > JAFAQI01 > DASZTV01. The sequence continues at coordinate 3,942 of DASZYY010000040.1, read as the reverse complement.
GCGTGGGACGGCTTGTAGCCATGCGCCGGCTTCCGCCTGGGTGATGCCGAGCCGCACCGACGCCACCGCGGCATCGAAGAGCATGCCGGTGAGCTCGGCCGCGCTTGCGGTGAAGACGCGCTCTTCGAGGTAGCGGTCGTGGGGGTCCATCGGAGATCTCCCGTCGGATCGGTCGTTGGGGCTCAGCCCGATTTCGAGCTGTTCGAGCTGATGCCGGAGTTGGCGTTGATCCCGGCGATGAGCGAGCCGAGCAGGGTCTGCTCGGTGTCCATGGCTTGCAGCGAGGCCTGAAGGGCCGAGAACTGCTGGGTGTAGTTGGCCTGGATCTCAGCCAGCCGAGTCGTCCAGTCGTCGATCTTGCCCTGCAGGGTCTTGCTCGTCGCGGTGTACTCCGCCTCGGAGCTGGTCACCACTCCGCTCGACCCGGTCATCTGGCCGGCCAGGTCGGCGATGCTGGACATCGCCTTGGCGAGGAGGTCACTCGCACCTGCCGGATCGGTGGCCAGCTGCGTCGCAAGGGCCGCACTGTCGAGCTTGTAGGTCCCGTCCTGTTGCACGCTGATCCCGAGCTGGCTCAAGGCTTTGGTGGCACCGGTGCCGGATACGCCCTGGAGCACGGCGAAGATCTGATCGCCGAGTGAGCTCGCCCCGTTGTCGCCGACCAGTGGCCCGCCGGTGTGACTCGTCACGTCGTACGCCGTGTCGGCCTTTGCGGTGCCGAGGACGGTGTTGAGCGCATTGACGAAGCTCTGCACCTTTGACGTCGTTCCGTCGACGTCTGTCGACGTTGTGACGGTGACTGCGGTCGGTGATGTGCCGGTGAGCGTCAGCGTCACATCCGGCACCAGGTCCGAGATCGTGTTCGAGGAGCGGGTGATGCTGAGGGTTCCCATCTGCACATGCGCGTCGGCTGCGGCGGTGATGGTGCTGAACCCGGACGAGGGAAGCCCACCGATGGTGCTTCCGATCTGAAGTGCGTTTGCGGTGCCGGTCTGCGTCGCCCCGAGGACGAGGAACGCGGCTGAGCTGCCGGCGCCGGCGGTCACGACGGACGCGGTGAGCGGCCCGCCGGCCACCCCGAGCGCTGCGCTGAGCTGCGTGAGTGTCGTCGTCGCATCGGTCTGCGCGACGACGACCGTTCCGGACCCGGTCTGCAGCCCGTTGCCGAGGCTGAGCGTCAGGCCGCCGGCCGAGACCGTGCCGGTCGAGTCGAGGTGGTTGATGGTGTAGTCCGTGCCGTCGACGTTGATGACGCCGTCAGTTCCCGTCGCCGTCGTTCCTGCGGTCAGGCCGAGCGTCGCCGCGGCGTCGGCCGAACCCGAGGTGCCGATCGAAAGTGAGGACTGGGAACCCTGGTCGGCAGTCCGTAGCTGAAGGCTGGAGCCGTCGGCGCTCGCCACGATGCCGCCGCCACCGGCTGCTTCGACGGCCGCGGCGAGGGTGCTCGCGCTGGTGTAGGTGCCGGGCGGAATCGTCACGGTATGGGGCACGCCGTTGATGACGAGAGTCAGCTGGTCGTTGCTTCCGGCGGTCACAACGAGTGGTGGCGAGAGGGTTGCGCCCGTGACCGTGGCCGCAGCGCTCGCCTGGCTGACGGTGACATGGTGCAGCCCGGCCGTCGCGGTCGCGTCCGCCGACACCGCGGTCACCCCGAGCCCCCCCAGGGCGCCCACCGCGACGGTGCCGGCACCGACCGTCTCGCTCGGCGAGGTGTACGCCGGGGAGGCGACCTGCTCGGCGGTGGCCAGCTGGCTCACCGTGAGCGACACGCTGCCGGGCGTCGCGCCGGTGATCGCGTGCGCCGTCAAGATGGCGGGGTTCGAAGAGGTCGCGGTCGCGCCCGCGGCAAGCGCGGGGGTCGCGAGCGCCTGAGCGGCGCTGCGCACGGCGTCGAGCTGCGTGCCGAGCGTCTGCCACGCGTTGAGCTCGGACTGCGTCGCGGACAGCTGGCTCTGCAGCTGGTTCTTCGGAACGGACTCGACCTGCATCAGCTGGGAGACCAGGCTGGTCACATCGAGCGAGGAGCTTCCGAGTCCTGAGACGGTGACGGGCACAGTGCACCCTCCTTTGCGAGTGCGCCGACACCGGCGGCGACCGCGGCCCGCTCCGCAGTCGCCGCCAGCGGCGGTGTCGAGTAGGTCCTCAGCCCTTCAGCAGGGTGAGAACGCTCGAGGCGGAGCTGTTGGCCTGCGCGAGCATCGCGGTGCCGGCCTGAACCAGGATCTGGTTCTTGGTGTAGTTCGTCATCTCTTCGGCCATGTCGGTGTCACGGATCCGCGACTCGCTCGCGGTGAGGTTCTGCGCCGTGACGGACAGGTTGCTGACGACGTCCTGCAGCCGGTTCTGCGTGGCTCCCAGGGTGCCCCGGAAGGTGTTGACCGTCGAGATCGCGGCGTCGATCGTGCTGATCGCCGCGCTGGCCGCAGAGGCAGCCGTCGTGAAGTCGATCGCGCTGATGCCCAGCGTGCTCGATGTCACGTCGGCGGTCGCGACCGTGATGGTCTGACCGGCGTTGGCGCCGACCTGGAAGGTCAGCGTCGTCGCCACGTTGAGCAGCGACTGACCGTTGAACTGCGTGTTGTTGGCGATGTCCGTGATCTCCGAGATGAGCTGGGAGACCTCGGCCTGCGCCGCAGCAACGGCGTTGCCGGAGTTGCCGCCGTTTGCACCGGAGTTGGCGCTTTGAACGGCCAGGTCACGCATGCGCTGGAGCATCGCGTCGACCTCGGTCAGGGCGCCGTCTGCGGTCTGGGTGACCGAGATGCCGTCCTGTGCGTTGTTGATCGCGACCTTGAGGCCGCCGACCTGGGACTTCAGGTTCTCGCTGATGACGAGACCGCTTGCGTCGTCGGCGGCGCTGTTGATGCGCGAGCCGGACGACAGCTTCTGCATGCTCGAGTCCATCGACGTGCTCGACACCGTCAAGTTGCGGTAGGCGTCGAGCGCGGCGACGTTGGTGTTGACCACCAGTGCCATTGGAGTTCCCTCCTCCGTGGGAGAAATCGCTCAGCTTCCGTACTGGGCTGCGCTCTTATCGGCGGAGGCCGGGAAATGTGAGCCGAAGCTCGGGAATCACCCGGCCGGCGACGCCATCGCTTGGCACGCGGCGCGCAGAGTCTCGGCGTCGGCTCGCAGCGCCTCCGGGATGACATGCGCATCGAGCATCTCGCCGGCGAGCGTCGGGTCGCTCTTACCGACTGCCAGAGTTGCCGCGAGCATGCAGTCGGCAACCGGCACCGTCTGCGGGTCGATCAGGCGCGCGATCTCCAGCGCGTCGTCGAGCCGCCCCAGCGCCACCAGGCACCTCAGCCGGCCGGCGTAGGTGTCCGGGCTGTCCGGAAGCTGCTCCCACTGGCTGAGGGCAAGATCGGGCCGGGTCAGCTCGGCGGCACGCGCAACCGCCGTCGCGGTGATGACGTCGTCGGCCGCGGGGCGCGGCTGCGGTACCGCGGCCAGCGCGGCCGACACGTCGACCCCGAGGTCACGCAGCTCCCGCAGGACCAGCAACCGCTCGTCGTCGGCGAACTGGTCGAGCCGGACCAACAGAGCGCTGGGGTCCGGCGCGGCGATCACCGCAACCCGGCGCGCCCAGTCGTCGTACTGGCTTCGCAGCAGCTTTGCGAGGTTCGGCCAGTGGTCGAAGACGCCGGGCCATGTTCGCGCGGTTCGCTCGAGCAGTGCCAGACCGGCGCGCACGTCACCTTGGGCCGCGAGAAGCAGGCCGCGCATGCTCGGCAGCTGGATGTCGGCGGCGGTCGTGGCCTGCAGCAAGCCGTCGCGCTCTGCGCGGTCCCAGCTCTCGAGGGTGCGCAGCGCTTCGGAGATCCGGCCCGCACCCGCGAGCAGCCCGACGTGCAGCAGGGTCAGCTGGGCGTCTCCCGGCCGGTGCCGAAGTCCCATTCGACCCCATTGCAAGGCCGCTCCGAGGTCGTCGTCCTCGAC
>DASZYY010000039.1:0-3790 GCA_035545175.1 Mycobacteriales bacterium | reverse complement strand
CCGCCGCCGCGGTTGGTGATGGGCGCACCGTGCGCGTGGCACGCGCGAACCGCCGCGATCATGTCGTCGATGTCGAGCGGCTGTACGACGCCGAGCGGCGGCATCCGGAAGTTCGAGGCGTCGGTGGACCACACCGCCCGCGCCCCCGCGTCGAAGCGCACCTCACCGCGGACGTTGCTGCGCAGGGTTGCCTCCAGCGCCGCCAGGTCGATGCCCTGAGCGTTCGGGTGGGCGTGGTAGCGCCGTGCGGCGGGAGAAGTCATCAACGATCGCGTACCCGCCCGGCGCGTCCCACGAACATTTGCACTATGCATGAATCGGACCAGCAGCCGCTTCCGGCGGACCGCACCGGCCTGCCGTCCGAAGAGCTGTCGAGCCCAACCGGTGTGGATCTGCGGCGATAAGGTGCGCGGCGTGAAGCGCCGGGGGTCAGCCCAGTGAACATCGCCGATCATGCTGCGCGCCGTCCCGACGCCGTCGCGTTGCTCGGGCCGGGCGACGAACGCGTCACCTTCGCCGACCTCCACGCGCGGGCACAGCGAGTGGCAGGCCTGCTCCATGAAGCCGGGTTGAAGCGGGGCGACGCGGTGGCGCTGATGCTGCCCAACCGCCGCGAGTTCCTCGAGGTGACGTGGGCCTGTCAGCTCTCCGGCCTCTACTACGTGCCGGTCAACACGCACCTGACCTTCGATGAGGTCTCCTACATCGTTGATGACTGCCAGGCCCGTGCCCTGTTCATCGACGCCTCGATGCAGCAGCTCGCCGCGGATCTGCATCACCGCAGTGCCGGTGTCGAGGTGCGCGTGGCGGTAGGTGCCGAGTGGGATGGCTGGCAGCCCTACGACGCTGCGCTCGCTTCGGTGACGACGCAGGCGCCGCCGTCCGACGGCTCCGAGATGCTGTACTCCTCTGGCACGACCGGACGGCCGAAGGGGATCCGGCGTCCGCTGCCGACGGAGAACGGCTCCTGGGCGCAGGCGGTGTTGGAAGGCGCCCTCATCCACCGCTACGGAGCGAGTGGGGACAGCGTCTACCTTTCACCGGCGCCGCTCTACCACGCAGCCGGCGTCAACTACACGATGGCGGTGAACCGGGTCGGCGCCGCGACGGTGATGGTCCCGAAGTTCGACCCGGAAGAGACGCTTCGGCTGATCGAGCATCACCGCGTCACCCATGCGCAGTTCGTGCCCACGATGTTCGTGCGGATGCTCAAGCTGCCGGCCGACGTACGAGCGAGGTACGACGTGTCCAGCCTGCAGTGCGTCCTGCACGCCGCGGCGCCATGTGCGGTAGACGTCAAGCAGGCCATGTTCGACTGGTTCGGCCCGATCATCCACGAGTACTACGGCGGCACCGAAGGGTTCGCCGGCACGATGATCGGCCCGAAGGAGTGGCTCGAGCATCCCGGCTCGGTCGGGCTGCCGTTGACGCCCATCCACGTCATCGGGGACGACGGCGTGGAGCTCCCAGCCGGCGAGACCGGCGAGATCTTCTTCGAGGGTGGACCGCAGTTCGAGTACTGGGGGGATCCGCAGAAGACGAAGTCGGTGTCGAACGAGCGGGGTTGGCGAACCCTCGGCGACATGGGGTACGTCGACTCGGACGGCTATCTATACCTAACGGACCGGTCCACATTCATGATCGTGTCGGGCGGGGTGAACATCTATCCGCAGGAGACCGAGAACCTGCTGATCATGCATCCGAAGGTTGCCGACGCCGCGGTCTTCGGCATCCCGAATGATGAGTTCGGCGAAGAGGTCAAAGCGGTCGTCCAGCCGTTGGAAGGTGTCGAGGCGAGCCAGGCGCTTGCCGACGAGCTCATCGAGTACTGCCGCGCGAATCTCGCCTCCTACAAGTGCCCCCGCTCGATCGACTTCGATCCCGAGCTGCCGCGCGACCCGAACGGCAAGCTCTACAAGCGGCGGATCCGCGACCGCTACTGGGAGGGACGTACCTCCCGGATCTTGTGAGCGGTTGGTGAGGGTTAGTCACTTCGTGCCATTGCAATCGGATCAGCCTCCGGCAACCCTGGTCGAGCACCCCGCTGGAGGTAGTTGTGGCACAGCCCCCCACTTGGTGGACCCCGGTGCCGCACGTAGACGGTCCGCTCCAGGTCGGACAGCAGCCGACCGCCGATCGCTACCAGTGGTTGGTGGAGTCGGTTCAGGAAGTCATCTTCGAGGCCGATCCCGAGGGCCGCTGGACCTATCTCAACCCGGCCTGGACGCGGGCGCTGGGGCACGAGGTCGAAGACTGCCTCGGCAAGCCGTTCCTGGACTACGTCCACCCCGAGGACAGGCAGCGCAACCTCGACGTGTTCGTGGAGACCCTCAGCACCGGTAAGGAGAAGTGCCGGTTCGAAGCGCGCTATCTCACCGCCGACGGCGGCGTGAAGTGGATGGAGATCCACGCCTGGATCTTCCGGTCCGCCGATGGCCAGCCGCTCGGTTCGACCGGGACGCTGACCGACGTGACGGTCCGGCGCCTTGCTGAGATCGAGCTGGAGCATCGCGCGACGCACGACGTGCTCACCAGCCTGCCCAACCGGGCGTTGCTCGACCAGGAGCTCGCTGCCGCCATCGAGCGCGCCGCCGCTTCCGGCGAGCCGCTGGCGTTGTTCTTTCTCGACCTCGACCGGTTCAAGCTCGTCAACGACAGCCTCGGTCACGACGCGGGAGATGAGGTCCTCAAGGCGGTGGGCGAGCGGCTACGCGACCTGGCCCGACCGGTGGACATCGTCGGGCGGTTCGGCGGCGACGAGTTCATCGTCGTCTCCGAGTCGGCGACGTCCGCCGCGATCCGCCCACTCACCCGCCGGCTGCACGAAGGCTTCCAGGCTCCTTTCGCCGTCGCGGGCAAGCAAATCGTCCTGTCGGTGAGCGTGGGTGCGGCAGAGCTTTCCGGTGACGCCGCGGCCGCGGCGGTCGCGGCCGGCGACATCGCCCGCGCCGCGCACGACCTGGTTCGCGACGCGGACTCCGCGATGTACCACGCCAAAGAGAGCGGCCGGGACCGCACCGAGATCTTCAGCGCCTCGACCCGCGAGCGCATCGTCGACCGTTTCGACACCGAGACGGAGTTGCGGCAAGGCATCAGCCGGGGCGAGCTGAGGCTCGAGTACCAACCGCAGATCGACCTCGGCTCAGGTCATGTCGTCGGTGTCGAGGCTCTTGTGCGGTGGGACCACCCCGAGCGAGGCGTGCTGTTGCCGGCGGCGTTCATGGCGGTCGCCGAGGAGACCGGTCTGATCGCCCCGCTCGGCAGATGGGTGCTCGGGGAAGCATGCCGAACGCTCGCCGCGGCCGAGAAGAACGGCACCCCCTTTCCGAGGATGGCGGTCAACATCTCCGCGCGGGAGATGTCGGCCGGGATCGTCGACGAGCTCGCCGAGGTGCTTGCCGAAACCGGGGCACCGCCCGACCGGCTCTGCCTCGAGCTCACCGAGTCCGCGCTGCTCGCGGATGCGGACGCCGCCCAGACGACGATGGCGGAGCTTGCCTCGCTGGGCGTGGGCCTCAGCCTCGACGACTTCGGCACCGGGTTCTCCTCGCTGGCCTACTTGCAGCGACTGCCGCTGTGCGAGCTGAAGATCGACCGCACGTTCGTCGATCAGATCCACGACACCAACGGCCGCGCGCTGGTCACCGCGGTCATCCGCCTGGCCGACTCGCTCGGCCTCGAGACCGTCGCCGAAGGCGTCGAGCGGCTCGATCAGGCGCGAGCGCTCGTCGATCTCGGTTGCGCGACCGGGCAGGGTTTCCTGTTCGGCCGCCCCGCTTCGCTCGCCGAC
>DASZYY010000038.1:0-11821 GCA_035545175.1 Mycobacteriales bacterium | reverse complement strand
CGGAACTTGTACGGGTTGACCAGGTAGGCGCCGCCGGTGTCGGTCTCGATCTCGTAGCCGTACACGTGGACCCGGTCGTGATGCCGGCCACACAGCAGCGCGCCGTTGGCGACCGATGTCGGTCCGCCGTTGGCCCAATGGATGATGTGGTGAGCGTCGCACCATCCAGGTGGTGCGTCACACCCCGGCCAGATGCAGTGCTTGTCTCGGGCGGCGATCGCCCGAAGCTGCGCGGCGCTGAAGGTACGGACGGCGCGACCCGAGTCGAGCACCTCACCAGCCGGCCCGAACACAATCCGCGAGACCTGGGCGTCGCAAGACAGACGCTGTGCCCAGGTGGTGCCGACGACGGCGCCGAAGGCGCACTCGGCCGGGGGCGAGCCGTTGGCGCCCGCCATCGTGTCGGGCTGCACCAGGATCGACACGTGCGGCCTGACCCCGCCGGTGATCGGAAGCTCGCCGCTCTTGAGTGCAAGCTCGGCGATCATGACGAACGCGTCAGCTCGTCGCTGCGTCGGGCTTCGACCGTCGTTCTTGGCTGGACGAGAGGCCGCATGTATCGCGGCCATGACAGTCTCAAAGCCCGCGGGATGCAACGTGAAACCGCCGACACCCAGACCGTGGATGGTGCTCGCGGCGTCGAAGCGACGGCGTTCGTAGTCGTCACGCTCAGCGTCGGCGAACCGTTCCGGGGAGTAGGAGTGCGCGACGCTTGCCGTGACCGCGCGCATCTCTTTCGGTGTCGAGGTTCGCGCCACATCCGCGAGGTGAGGCTCCGCAGCCGAGACCGCGGCATCGGTGACGGTTCGCCGAAGCCGAGCGATCGCCTCGGCGTGCTGTTGGCTCAGCGCGCCGTCCGACATTGCGCCCATAGTGGCGGGCAGCACATCTGCCAGGTCGCGCGCCAGGGCGACATCGCGATGGGCGTCAGCCGGGGAGAGCCGCAGCTCACTGCGCATCCAGGCTTGCGTCGACCCGTGATCCACGGCGCCGCCACGTCGATCGAAGCGTTCGACCCGGCGCAGGATCTGCGCATCGAGGCGGTTTCGCTGCCGGTGCAGCTCAGCGATCTCCTCGCCGATGACGGTGACCGGAAAGTCATCGACGTCTGCCGCCGCCAGCTCATCGATCGCTGACGCAAGGTTTCCCACGACCCGCAACCTAGGACGGCGCTCTGACGGGTTAGCGCCTCAACCGCATCCGCCAGCAAAGCTGTGGATGATGACCCAGACCCCGCTGCGCTGTGGATAGCTGCCGCCCGCGAGCGCACCTCCCGCAGCGAACAGACCCGGCGCTACTCCGCACCTGGGCGATCGCAGGGTAGGCACGCACCGACTTCTGGCCCAGCAACACGCAGAACCGATGGCGGCGCTGCGGGGTGGACTAGCTGAATCGCAGCTTCGCGATGGCCGCGAAAGCCTCTGCTGACAACCCGCAGACCGGGCAGTCGTTTCCGGTCTCGAGCGCCTGGAGGGTCTCGCTGTCCTGCGCACCACATGCGGAGCATTCGACCGCCAGCAACCGTTGGCGATCACGCTGATGGGCCATCGCATCGCGCCGATCGGCTTGCTGCTCCCGCTGATCTAGGAACGCAGCCTGGGCGTCGCCGGACAATGCACGCAGCTCCGCGCGTTGGTCGCGCTCGTCAGCGGCCTGATCACGGCGGTCGGCGCGTTGGTCGCGTTGGTCGGCGCGATGGTCCTCAGTTGACGACATGACATGTCCGCCTTCGCTCGGTGACGGAGTGGAAGCCACATCTCGTGTGCGCCGTCAGCTTGACTCTCCCACCGCCGCGCGCCCACGGTTCGCTGGGTCGCCGAGCCCAACGTTTTGGACCTCAACACGCCGGGCGAGGCGTCCATATTGTTGGGTTCGGCGGCTCCGAGGTGACGATCCGTGTCGTGGCAGGTCCAGGCGCCCTCATGAGCGAAGGTTGAGCGAACCATTGTTGGAGGGGTAAGCCAGCGTGCGCGCAATCCGCCCGATCCTGTCGCGATTCGTCGTTGCGACCGCCCTCACCGCCGGAGCGGTTGCCACGCCGCTGGCACATGCCGGTGCGAGTCACGCGTCCAGGCCGGCCCACACACGCATGCCTCAGCAGCTGTCCCATCACGGGCCGTTCCTGACGGATCGGTCCGGCCGGGTCGTGATCGTCCACGGCGTCAACGCGGTGTTCAAGCACACGCCGTACGTCGCACCGGCGACCGCGAGCGGCTTCACCGCGCGCGATGCGGACTTCCTGGCGCGCAACGGGCTCAACGCGGTCCGTCTCGGTGTGCTGTTCGCCGGCGTGATGCCGAAGCGTGGGGTCATCGACCGGCATTACCTGAAGCGCGTCAACCGGATCGTGCAGCTCCTTGCGAGCCGCCACATCTGGGCGCTGCTCGACTTCCACCAGGACGCGTTCAACGAGAAGCTCGACGGCGAGGGCTTCCCGCGATGGGCGGTGCACGATGACGGGCTGCCGTTCGTCAACCTCGGCAACTTCTTCGCCAACGACCAGACGCCTGCGGTCCAACGCGCCTACGACCACCTCTGGAACAACGACTTCAACCTCTGGCACTACTACGCACAGGCATGGCACGCGGTTGCGAAGACGTGGGCGCACCAGCCGTACGTCATGGGCTACGACCTGTTCAACGAACCCAATGCCGGCACGCAGATGCTGACCTGCGCGAACCCGCTCGGCTGCCCGGTCTTCGACGCGCGGCTCGAGAAGTTCTACGACCACATGCGCGCGGCGATTCGCAAGGTCGACTCACGTAACCTCGTCTGGTACGAGCCACAGTTCCTGTTCAACGCGATCTCGCAATCCAACTTCACCGCGGTCAACGACCCCGAGGTCGCACTGTCATGGCACGACTACGCCTGCACTCCCGCGTTCGTCGAAGGTGGCGTCATTCCGGGCGACCCCGACTGCCAGATCAACGAGCCGCGCGTCATGGACAACGCGGCGGCCCAGATCAAGGCCATGGGCGCCGGCGGTGCCATGACGGAGTTCGGCGCCGGCGACGACCTCGAGGACCTGGCACGGTTGACCTCGCTCGCCGACGCTCACCTGAGCGGCTGGATGTACTGGCAGTACAAGCACTGGACCGACCCGACCGGCGGCGGCAACGAGGGGCTGTTCACCCGCGACGCCAAGCTGTCGTCGGTGAAGAAGGCGAAGCTCGCCGTACTCGTTCACCCCTATCCGCAGGCGATCGCCGGCACCCCGACCTCGATGTCCTGGGACGCGGCGAAGCGGGTGCTGCGGTTCAGCTACACCCCGAAGCGCAGCACCGGCCTGACCGACGTCTTCCTGCCGGCGCTGACCTGCCACAAGGGCTGCGCGATCCGGGTGACGGGCGGCAAGGTGGTACGGCGGACGGCACGGCACGCCTACGTTGCGGCCCGGATGAGCGCTGACAGCCTGTCCGTGACCGTTACTGCTCAGTGATCCGGTTTGGGACGTAGGGCCCGTTACGCCAGGGCCGGGATAACTCCTGTGGACAACTAGCAGGCGACGTCGTGGTCGACGCCATTGCGGATCCACTGCGCCATCAGCGCCGGGCCGCCCGTGATCGAGTGCGGCTTGCAGTTGGCCACCGCATGGTTCTTGCTGCCCGCGCCGCCACCCCAGACCGGCGTCCCGCTGAAGCTCGAGCTGTTGCCGGTGATGACCCACCACCAGCTGGTCTCGGTGTAGATGCCGGCGCCGACGTGGTGGCGGTGCCGGAGGTAGTTGAGCGCGCCCCGGATGACCGCGCGGTTGGCGGCCATCCCGTTCGCGGAGTAGCCCCAGGTGTTGTCGGTCTCGACGTCCAGCCACCAGCGGCCACGGCCGCTCGAGCCCACCGCGGTGACGTAGCCCCACGCGGCGGCGGCCGCCCGGTAGCCGTAGTCGTAGGCGCACCCGGGGTCGTACTTCGGCTTGCGATCGCACACCCGAGGCCCGCCCCGAGCCCAGTTCGAGCTCTTGTGACCGGGGTTGGCGAGGTTGAGGTAGTACTGCGGCCGGTAGGTCAGTGAGCTGGCCCAGGAGTACTCCGCCGCAAGACACGGCGACGAGAAGTACGGCCGCCCAGCCGTCGTGGCGATCACACCGAAGCTGACGTCCGTCGCGAGCGTGCGGGAGCAGCTTTGCGACCCGACATCGCGGCCGATCGCACCTCTCGGCGGTGGACCCGATGCCCGGGTCGTCGGGCCGGCCGGCACCGCTCCGGAGCCGACCACCGCTCCCAGCGCGGCGATGCCCACGAACCGGGCCAGCGACGAGAACAGGGCGAGCACGCCATCCGACGCTAGTCCGACTTGAAGCCGTGCTCCTCGAGCCAGTCGGCGGCGCGACGCTTCGATGCTCGCGCGAGCCACGCGTCCTGCACGACCTCGGCGAGCTCGTCGTACGTCAGCTCAGCGATTCGTGAGGTGCGCAGCAACACGGAGTTGTGTCCATTGAAGTGCGGTGTGGTGAAGAACGGCGTTCCCGGCTCAGCGAGGATCGATTGCTTGTCCTCCGCGGAGCCAACCCAGAAGACCACCACGTCGGCGTATCGCTCGCCGGTCTCCGGATCGAACGCATCGGGCCGCGGGTTGCGGAAGAAGATGAACGACTTGCCGCCGACCTGATAGACCGGGTTCGGGTTGGTCTCGTCCCACACCGTCGTGAACGGCATGGCCATCGCGAGCTCGTGAATATCCTCGACGCGCGCCCGTCTCGTCTTGCGAGCGCTCATGGCGCTACTTGAAGACGCCGCACCGACGGCACTTGGTACGACGGAACAACCGCGGCATCCATTCGTGCCCCGGACCTGAGATGCACGCGATCACCGCTGCGGCCCGCACGTCGTCGTCGGTTCGCATCCGCCACAACGGCCCATCGACAAACCGCGCCGCATCCCCGCGACCCGTGTCCCGCACCGTGCCCCCTACTTGCACGCGCCCACGCTGGCGCAAAGGTGAAGGGGAAGGAATCCATCATCCCTGGCGCGATTCGCGGGCCGTCAAGGGCCCCTCGGGTGGCGCTAGACGAACGCGGCTTCCGGGATCTCCATAGGCTCCGGCGCGGCACTCCGCAGCAGCGAGGAGCGGCCGTCCCGCCAGCTGTGGAGCACATGCGTCGCGAACTGTCGCTCCGACCACATCAGCACCTCGGCGCCCCACAGGACCGTGGGTGCCGTTGCCGGTTGCTGAGCCACCAGACCCCCCGCGAGGTCGTCGGCGGCGATCTGCGCGTGATGGGCGTCCGCGACGACGTGCACGTCGAAGAAGTGACATGCGTCCTGCGGTGCACCCAGCCGCCGCAATGCAGCGGAGTACGCCGACATCGGAGCGACCGAGCTCATCTCGAAGCCCGCGAGGTGACCGATCAGCGCCGGCACCCAGGTGCGATGCAGACCGAAGAACGATGCGAGGTTGACGGTCGCGAGGGTCACGCCGGGCAGCTGCGGGAGATAGAACCCATAACGCGTGTCCAGTCCGAGCAGCGAAAGCGTCAACGCGTAGAGGTTCTGATGGACATCGCGCTCGACGCCGTCGCCGTACTCCCCTTGCTGGATTGCGGCCAGCGCTGCCTTCGGGCGGCCACCGAGTCGCGGGAGCGCCCAGGTGTGGGGGTCGGCCTCCTTCAGCTGCCACGCGCTGCGATGGATGGAGACCTCGCGCATCTGCTCCCAGGTCGCGTCACGCTCGCAGAACGCAGACAGCGCCGGCCCGTCCCCTCGGTCGGTGAGATCGCGAAGCGCGGCCGCGATGTCGGCGACCTCGTCGCGCATCGGGACCTCGTCGCGCAGCCGGTCGAGGAAGCGGCGCTCCAGCTCGGCGCGGCCGGCAAGCAGCATCGGCGCCCACTCCCACTCGTCGTCGACGCCCGCGATGCCGCGGTAGTGCAGCTCGTAGAGGAGGTAGAGCGCGAGCGCACTGTCGTCGCCGAGCACCGGGTCGTCCTCGGCCTTGGGTACGGCGAAGCAGCGGCCCGGCGGGCGGCTCAACGTCTCGGCCACCCACTCCGACACCGGCCCCCGAGCAGGCGGCAGCGTCGCGCGGCAGTGGTCGATCACCGAGGGCACGTCGCCATAGGCCTGCATCGGGGATAGGCTCACGCGGGCTTCTTTCCCGCTCCGCGGGGCCGCGAACCCCGGGCAACAGGTGACACAAGCGACACAACGGTCACCGCAGCGACGCCCGGACACACCCGGATCTTCATCCACTGGTCAGCAAGCCTCGGAACACTGGCTGCGACCACCCACCAGACCACCGCTGCGACTACCCGGGGGATCCATGCGCTCGCGTCGGCTGCGCGTCGCTGCCCAGCTGGGCGTGCTCGGTCTCGTCCTCTGGTGGCTCGTCGTCCCTCGTCTCCGGGGGTCCTCTCACTCACTTCCGCTGCTGTGGGACTTCGACACCTTCTGGGTGCCGCTGGCGGTCGTCGCCGAGCTCGGCTCACTCGTCGCCTACACGCTGGCGACCCGCACGATCCTCGCGAAGAAGGTCCGCCCGTCATACCGGCGGGTGATGTGCATCGACCTCAGCTCGATCGCCCTGGGCCACTGCCTTCCCGACGGTGGCGCCGCCGGTACGGCGCTGAGCTGGCGGCTGCTCGTGAAGAACGGCGTCCCGAGCAGCGACGCGGCGTTCGCGAAGTTCGCGCAGGGCCTGAGCTCTGCGGTGATGCTCTACACGCTGCTGTTCACCGCGCTCGTCGTCGGCGGCTACGACGGCGGCTACACGAAGTGGACGATCGGGCCGCTCGCCCTCGCCAGCGGCGCGCTGATCGTCGTCGCGGTCGTCATCAACTCGCTGCGCCGACCCGGCTTCCGGGACCGCGTCGCCGCCGCGATCGCGCGGATCCCCCGGATCGGAGGGCGGATCGCCCACCGCGTCGGACACCTCTACGACTCCCACCTCGACGTCCACGTCCGAGGAGCGTTCCGGGATCGCCGGCGCATGGCCCAGGCCGCCGGCTGGTCGATGACGAACTGGGCGCTCGACTTCACCGCCCTCTACGCATCGCTGTGCGCGTTCGACGCCCACATCCGCCTCGAGGGCGTCGCGGTCGCGTTCGCCATCGCCTGTTTCGGCACCTGGCTGCCCATCACGCCGAGCGGTCTCGGCGTGACCGAGGGTCTGATGATCCCGGCCCTGATCGGGTTCGGTGCACCGCAGTCCGCCGCGGTCCTCGGCGTCTTGACCTGGCGGGCCATCGCGTACTGGCTGCCGATCCCGATCGGAGCCCTCGCCTACACCGCGCTCCACCTCGGCCGCCGCACCCCGGTTGCGGCGCCGGCGACCTGACCGATCAGAGCCGCGCGCGCTCGGCAATCGACGTTGCGGCGGATCCTTCGTCGAACGCCTTGATCATCCCGTCCTGCGCGAACGACGCGACCAGCCGCCCCGACTCGTCACGGATCTGACCGCGGACGTAGCTCATCCCGGCGCCCACCGCGGTGCTGTCGTGGTCGTAGAGGATCCACCCGTCCCACGCAACCGGGTCGTGGAAGCTGATGTCGATCGCCATCACGGCCGTGGACACCGTCTTGTGCGACATCGCGGTTCCGATGCCGGCATGTCCTCGCATCGTCGTCGAGATCGACAGGTGGCCGGTGAAGTGCGCGAGCAGCGCACGCTTCAGGTCGTCTCTCGCCGGGATCGGGTCGTAGCGCAGCCACGCCTCGAGCCTCGGTGGGCCGACCTCGTCAGGATCGTTCGGGTCGACGACGTCGACGAGCCGCAGCTCTCGACCGGGCAACGGCATGTCGTACGGAATGGCCGTTGCCGGCGAGCTGTCCGGCGGGCGCACCGGATGGCGGATGACGTCCGCGACGGGGGTGTCGAGCAGCAAGGTGATGACGCCGCAGGTGCGGTCGCCTTGCGCCACGGTCACCACGATGGTGGAGAACGAGCGGCCCGCGTGTACGACGTCGACGGCGAAGTCGATCAGCGACTCGGCCCGGATCGGCCGGCAGAACACCCCGCTGGCGCGGCGCACGACCTTGCCGCCGCCCGACTTGGTCGCCGCGACGATCGACTGAGCGAGCGCCTGGCTCGCGTCGATCAGGTCACGATCCCCGGCGTCGCTGTCCCCGCGGTACCGGTCAGGCCCCACCTGCTCGACGTCGAACACGTCGAGCAGGTTGACGAGTGTGGACTCCCGTTCGCTCATGCTCAGTGCTTGTAGCCGACCACAGCCGGCGTCGCCACGCCGATCTCGACGGTGACGCGGTCCTGGTAGAACGCCACGTGACCAGCGATCTGCGCTACCTGCGGATACGGCTCCCGGTAGGTCCAGGCGACCGGCTCACTCCCACCGACCAGCTGCCAGTGCGAGGCGTAGCCCTTGTACGGGCACCGGGTCGTGTGGTCGATCGCCTCGAGATGGGTGAAGTCGACGTCGGCTTCCGGGACGTAGACGACGACGCCGTGGTCCTGCTCGTCCACGAGCAACGGCGAGGTCGTCCTCGCCAGCTCCCGGTCACCCGCCCGCACCGTGACGAGGTTGCGGCGCCGCAGCAGGTCGACCCGGTAGTCGGGCCGGTCGACGTACCCGGACGGTTCGCTCACAGGTTCCTCATCTCGCGTCCGACTCATAAGGTGTCGGCGTGATCGTCGTACTCGCAACCTACGACATGGCTCCAGAGGATCGGTTCGAGTTCATCGAGTCCCGCGAGGAGCAGGTCAAGCGCACGCAGACCGAGGCCGGCTGCTTGGAGTACCGCTTCTGTTTCGACGCGTTCGAGCCGGGGCGGATCACCCTGATCGAGCGCTGGCAGACGATGGCCGATCTGCAGCGGCACGTGAAGGTCGTCGAGGAGTTCCGCGCCTCGCTGCCACCCGAGACGATCTCCTACACGCGAACCGTCCTGCTGCTCGACGGCGAGCCGATCGAGCGCTGATCAGGAGGGGATGTCGCCGGCTTGCTGGAAGGTCACGAGCCCCGGTTGTGCGGCGTACCCGAGGTGCTTGTCGATCCCGAACAGGTCTTCCATGCTCCGCAGGTAGGAGTAGTGGTTGAACTGGTTCGCCGCGTCGACCGCGCCGGGCGAGACGTACGGCGAGAGCAGCAGCGCGCCGGTCATCCCGCCGCCGTCGCCGACCGGGCCCGGGATCGGGTAGCCGTTGTCCTGTGACTGCGGCAGGTTCGGCGCCTTCGCCTCGCCACAGCACTTGAGGTTCGTCGTCCCCTCGTCGAAGACGATCACGATCAGGCCGTCCAACTTGTAGGCCGGCGACGCCATGATCTGCGGAACGACCACGGTCAGGAACTGGTCGATCCCCTTGAACTGGTTGCCGTCGTTACTCGGGCACGCGTCGTGTCCGTCGTGGCACTGGCCCGGCGTGATGAACGAGTAGCGCGGCGTGGTCGCGACCGACCGCAGGTCCCGGGCAAGCGGACCGACCACCCTGTGGTGGCTGAAGTGGCCCAGCGGCACCACGTGACGGTTGCAGTACGCCCGGCGGTCGACGATCGAGTGGTAGTACCCGAACGGGTTGTGCTTGTCCTTGTAGTCGGGCCGGTCGATCGTGCGCTTCGGGGTCTGCGGCCCGGTCGTCAATGGGCTCGCGCAGTGCGTCGGCTTGCCGGGCTGCGCGTCCATGTTCTCCATGTAGCCCTTCCACGACACCCGAGCCGCGGTGAGCTGGTCGGCCAGCGACTTCACCTTTGCCGGATAGGTGCAGCCGATGTGGCTCGCGCCGGCGCCGCTGTCATCGATCGCCTGCCCGTACGCCCCGACGTGCCACTTGTGGTGAGCACCGCCGAGGGTGCTCGGGTCGTCGCAGTCACCCTGGGTCGCGATGTTCGGCCCCTGGCCGCTCGTCATCGCGATGTAGTTGTCGAGGCTCGAGTGGCCGGTGCCGTAGTACTGGACGACGAGCTCGCCCTTGGCGACCAGCGTCTGCGTGAGATACGGCGCGGCGGTGCGACCGGTGACGAAGGTCTGCTCGAACTCCTCGTTCTCCAGCAGGATCGTCCAGACATGCCCGATATGTGGCCTTGCCGCCGCCGCCGCTCCCGCGGGGGCGAGAGGGGAAACCAGTCCCAGCAACGAAACTAAGAGCGTGAATCGGCGCACGGGGATGATCGTGGCAGTCGCGCTGGCGGCCGCGGTGACCGGGACCTTTCCGGCGGGTAACGCCGCGGCGAAGTCCGCCGCATCCACGTTCAGCGCGCCGCAGAAAACCGACGCCTTCTACTCCTACTCCGGCAAGACCCCGCTCGCGAAGATCGCCCCCGGCACCGTGCTGAAGACGCGATCGGTCTCGCTCGCGTTCGGGCCGCTGCCGACACCGGTGGGGGCCAAGCAGGTCCTCTACCGGACGACCGACCAGCTGGGAGACCCGACCGTCACGGTCACGACCGTGATCGCCCCCGACCCGCTGCCGCTCGGCGCGCCGATCGTCGGTTATCTGAGCTTCTACGACGACCTCGGCGGCACGTGCGCGCCGAGCTACACCCTCACCGGCGGTGATGCGGGCGGCGCGGCGAGCAGCCAGGCCGACGAGGAGGAGCTCCTCATCGCCTTCTACCTCGCCCAGGGCTGGGTCGTGACGGTCCCGGACTTCGAAGGACCACATCTGCACTGGATGGCAGGGCGCGAGTCCGGCAAGGAGACCCTCGACGGGCTCCGCGCGACCGAGTCCGCCCTCGGAGTGACCCGCGCGACGAAGATCGGGCTCTCCGGGTACTCCGGCGGCGCCCTCGCCGCCGACTGGGCGAGCGAGCTCGCGCCGCACTACGCACCGAGTCTCAACCTCGTAGCCGTTGCCGAGGGCGGCATCCCGGTGAGCGAAGCCACCTTGTTCCGCTACGCGAACGGCACGCCGGTCTACAGCGCGGCGCTGCCGGGAATCCTGGTCGGCCTCGCCCGGGCGTACCACCTTCCCCTGCATCGGTACCTCTCGCCGTACGGAAAGAAGATCGTCGCGGTCGAAAGCAAGACCTGCATGACAAACGTGTTCGGCGACTATCCGGGCCTCACGTACCAAAAGCTGCTCAGGCCGAAGTACCGGCACATGTTCAAGGTCCACGCGCTGGCCAGGATGATCGACGCGCAACACATGGGCAGCGTCCGTGGCCACCCCAACACCGCGTTCCTGATGGGCAACGGCGACATCGACGGGTACGGCGACGGGGTCATGAGCATGCGCGACGTGATCGGGCTGGCGCAGGAGTACTGCGCGCAGGGGGTCGCGGTCGAGTTCCACCGGTATGGCGGCGCCGGGCACGAGGCCGCCGGCGTCTACTTCGACCCGGAGACGGCGCCCTTCCTGCAGGCCCGGTTCGCCGGGCTGCCCTTCAAGGGCAACTGCGGCTCGATCAGAGCCACCGGGTGACGTTAGAGTCCGCTTAGACGACGACAGATAGGGGCGGTTCGGTGGACGCAAGAGCAGCTGTTCTGTGGGACGTGCACAAGCCATGGGAGATCGAAGACATCACCCTGGATGACCCCGGCCCCAACGAGGTCCTGGTCGAGCTCGCCGCGAGCGGCCTGTGCCACTCCGACGAGCACCTCGTCACCGGCGACATGAAGATGCCGCAGGAGATGAACGAGCTGCTGGGCTTCCCGCAGTACCCGATCATCGGCGGTCACGAAGGCGCCGGCACGGTGCTCGAGGTCGGCAAGAACGTCCAGAGCGTGAAGCCCGGCGACAACGTCGTCTTCTCCTTCATCCCCTCGTGCGGACGCTGCCCGTCGTGTTCGACCGGCAAGCAGAGCCTGTGTGACCTCGGCCAGTACCTGATCGTCGGCCGGCAGATCGACGGCCTCGTGGCGCGTCACCACCTGGCGAAGGACGGGACCGACATCGGCACCATGTGCTGCCTCGGCACCTTCGCCTCGCACAC
>DASZYY010000037.1:0-16235 GCA_035545175.1 Mycobacteriales bacterium | reverse complement strand
ACCCCCACCAGCACCGATCCCGGCGCAGTGTGACTGTCGAACCAGATCGCTGCGTCGACAGCCGCGGGGCGCACATAGGCGTAACGATCAAGGCCGAAGTACGTGAGGATGAACAGCGGGAGGAGCACGCAGCCGAGCCCGACGACGCCCAACCGGCGCCGCTTGAGGGAAGGTGCGGTGCCGGTGGGTGCTGCCCACAGCTCGGAGATGAGGTAGGCACACCAAGGCAGCGTGAACATGTACACCCGGTAGATCGCCTCACCGCCGTAGGACTGCCCGAAGACCAGCACGAACGGCGCGAGGAACATCAACGCCGGCGTCGCGACTCGGCGAACGTCGCCACGAACTGCCGCGAGCAGCGCGCCGGCAAGCGCGAGGAACCACACGAGCGACGACAGCAGCCGGGTGCCCCACACCACGATCGCGTGATCGGTCGACCCGATGCCGGAACCGACGCCGGCGGCGTTCTGCGAGACGTCGCCGAAGCTGCCGAACAGGCCTGGGAACTGGGTGGACAGCAAGTGCCACGACAGCGCTACCTGGATCACCGTCATGATCGCGACCGCTACCGGCAACCACGCCGGACAGCGTCGGACCACGACCAGGCCGGCGAGCGAGGCAATCAGCATGAACGGCGTGAGGGGGTGGCTGAGTACGACTACCGCGGCGATCGCGAGAACGAGTACGGCGGCAGCCCAGTAGGGAATGTCTGCGGCAGTGTCGACGCCGTCGTCATTACGTTCCGGCGAAGCGAACCAGGAGGTGGGAATCCATCGTCGGTGATGTGCCTGCGCCCGGTGCGCGCCGCCGGCGGAGCGAATCCGCGGGCCCAGGTAGCGCATAGTCAGGGCGATCGCGACGATGCACAGTGGGAACGCGAATGCCTGCGGCGACAGGTAGTTCTGGCCGACCCAGTCCGTGAGGATGTAGACAAACAGCGCGACCTGCAGCCGGCGCGGATCGCGGGTGAGCCCGTTGAGGGCGAACCGCACCGCCATGACATTCATCGCGCTGAAGACGAACGGCGCCCACCTGGCTAGCTGGAGGGGTGTGATGGTGCTGAGGCGCGACAACACTGCGGTGGCGGAGAAGAACCCCGGAAAGTTCTGGTAGATGTCCACACCTCGGTCAAGGTGGTGGTAGGCGGAGATGTTGTCGATGACGCCGATGTGCTTGTACGTCCAGGTGTAGCGAGGCTCCGGGTAAGCCAGCGGAACCGTCGCTTGCAGGATGACGAAGACCGCGACCAAGTGCAGCCCCACCAGCCATGGCCGGTGATCAGCTCGGTGCAGCTCGACTGACAGGCTCACGAGCAGCGCACCGAGCGCAATGAAGTAGGTCACCGGAAGCGCCGAGATCAGACCGAGGTCGTTCATTGCCTCGGGATGGATCGACGGGACCGCCGCAAGCCCCCACAGCAAGACGGCGGCGACCGGCACGAGTGCTGAGACAATTGCGTGCCGCGTGCCCGCGGCTCGGACGATCGCAGGGTGAGGCTGGGTGAATCCCTCCCGTGCGAGGAGCACGCTGATCACCGGGTTCCCCGCGCCCTCCCACGATCAGCGGGAGCGGGCGGGTGGGGGGTGACCGCGTGACGGGTCAGCGCCCACGCGCTGGGAATGGCGAACGTCGTGGCCAGCAGCTCTGGGCGCCAATCGTGCGCGTACAGCAGGGCCATGCTCGCACCCGCCAGCGCGACGAGGCTGATCACGACCGCGAGCAGGAGATGGTCGAGCGGGTCCCTTACAGCGAGGTACCCGAGCACCGCGGAACCCGGGACGAGCGCGAAGAAGGCGAGACCAACGACAGGGCGCACACCGGCCACACCGGACCCGACCACCCACGGAGTCACGACGGCGACGACGGCAAGGAGCGGATGACCGCGCAGCAACGCCCCACGGGACAGGGTCGGCAGCCTGGCATAGCCGGGCCGGCCGTCCTCGCCCACGGACCACACGTGCACCGAAAGCCGGGCGACGGCAGCGAGTAGTGCGACGACCGTTGCCAGCAGCGCCTCGCGGTGCGTCATGACAATCCGGATGATGCGCCGGAGCCACTTGATACGCGACCCGTTCGAACTTGGGATGCCTGGCGCATCGCGCCGAGCCGCACCGGCGGCAACAGCGGGCGGAACGACAGGCCTAGCCCACGGACGACATCTTGTCCGGGAAGCTCCGAAGCCGGCTGCCGCAGGCCGATGAGCGAGTCCGCCCGCAGCGCCGGTCCGAACGGCATCCGTTGCAGCAGGCAGAGCGCAAGCTGTGGTAGCCGCCGGCCGACGGGCAAGAACCGCACATTGCGTCCGTCCATGCGGGCCAGGGCTGCGACGAGGTCGCGGAACGGCACCGGCTGCGGGTGCGCCGCACCGATCGGTCCGCCCTTGGCCGGCTGCCCGGCGGCGAGCACGAACACGGACTGGGCGAGATCGTCCTCGTGGGCGGTGAACTGCGCGGCGGCGCCGGCGACCAGCGGTACCAGGGGGAGTCCGGCCAGCCGGCGCAGCGTGCCCGCCATGCCGCCGGCGCGCGGACCCCAGACGAGACCGGGCCGGACGATGATGGCGCCCGTAGTGCCGGCGTGCTGCTCGATGGCCAGCTTGGCCCGGCCGTAGACCTGCTCGGTCTGCTCGTGCGCCGACATCGACGACATGAAGACGGTTGGTGACGCCGCACCACGAGCCGCGTCCAGCAGCCACCGGGAGCCGTCGACGTTTCGGCGCCACACGTCCGCCGGACGATGGGCCTGCATGTCATACGCACAGTGCACGACCACGTCGATGCCGTCCAAGAGGCCTTCGGTGGGACGTTCGGCGAGGTCGAACCGGCGCCACGACTGGTCCGGGTCCGCAGGGGGCCGGCGGTCCAAGGCGATGACGTGCCATCCCGCCTCGCGGTATCGGTCGCGGATCACCGCCCCGAGGTAGCCCGTCGTTCCGGTGATGCCGACCGTGGGCCGATCCCGGGCGGTCACAGCGCCATCGCCTCGGTCGCGATGCGATGGGCGTTGGCCATCACCGTCAGGGTGAACGTCGTTGCCGCAACTGAGGGGAACACCGCGCCATCGACGAGGTGGATCCGACTCCACCGGGCCGGCCGGCCGAGCAGGTCCGTGCTGTTCCAAGCCTGCTCGCCGTTTGCTCGGTGCGGGAACGTTCCACCCCAGTGATAGCTCTTGCCGGGGGCCGAGAACTCCACCAGGGGAAGCAGCGGAGTGAGGTCCAGGTCGCGGCTGACGCGCAGGAGCCGACGTGCGACGGCGTCGAAAGCGGGACTGTCATGGCGGCCCAGCTGCTCCCCGGTCACCGTGACCTCAGGAAGCGCGGCCGCGTGCTTGGGGGCCCTGACGGCCAGGCGCAGCCGAGGCGACGAGGCGGACGGCAGGTAGCCGAGCCCTATGGACAGCCGCCGGAGCAGCGCGGTTGTCGCCGGCGCGGCGAAGCGCTTCCGCAGAATCGCGGGCAGCGCGGCGAAGATCGCGTCGTTGTAGGGATAGAAGTGAACCTGGGAGACGTCGGGCAGGCAGTCGTCGTCGATCACGACGTTGAACTGGTTGAGCGTCAGCTCCTCGGCCTTCCGCGGGTCGGACGTGGGACGCCGCGACAGGGCGGGCATGAGGAACTGAGCCGACTCGGCGAGCTCGACGGTCGTGTCGTACCTGCGCAGCGAGTTGATCGCGACCCGTGTGCTGCCGACCGCGCCGCACGCAACGAACACGCGGTCTGCCAAGAACCGCTCGATCCGTCCGGTCGCCAGCTCCTGTGCTTCGACGTACGCACCCTCGCCGGCATGCTCAGGCACCTCCCCAACTCGAACCGCGAGCAAGCCGGGCAGGTAGCTCAGCCGCCCCGATGTGACGAGGCTGTCGATCGTCTGACCGGCCGAGTAGATGAGGCCATACGGGCATCCCGTCATGCAAAGGCCGCATCTCACGCAGCCGCCTGACTGAAGCGCGAGACGTGCCAGCCCCACCGTCACGCCGTTTGCCTTGACGCGATCTTGCCGCCGGTCGTAGGCGTCAAGCGTCATCCTCGTGCGTGGGGCAAGGCTCGGCAGCGGCTTCGGCCGGCCGAAGAGCGGGAACTTCCCGGCGAGGTCGTCTTCGGTACCGGCGTACGGGATGTGCGAGAGCACGGCGCGGTAGTGCGGCTCGAGGTCGTCACGCCGCAACGGCCAGTCTCGAAAAGCCGCCTCGGAGAACGGCATGATCTGGCTTCCCCAGACGGTGCTGAACCCACCGAACGCTCCGGACACGAGTGCGTCGTTGACGTCTCCCTCGGCTCGCACGCCGGCCAGCTGGCCGAAGTCGCGGAACGGGAAGTCCGATCCCAGCGACCGCTTCTGGGGCAACCCCTGCAGCGGTGTGGTCGCGGGCAGCGTCGCGATATCGGCGACGTCTCGGGCGCTCCATCGCGCCGGGTCGGCCGCCGCCAGCCGTTCGGTCGCCGCGGCCAGGGCCGGCTCCAGCCGGCTCCCCACGTCGATGACCCGGATGTCCTGGGTGGGGTCCTCGCTCAGGGCGATGGCAACCGCGGCCGCGGCGGGTCCGGAGCCGAGGATCAGTGATCGCGGCACGAGTCGAGCTCGATGACCGGATGTTGCCAGGCAGGTGCTCGGTCCGGTGGATCAGGCGCAACCTCGACGAATCGGGTCCAGGGCCGCGGCAGCTCGGGCAGCGGCTCGCACCTGCGCAGCCGATGACGCTCCGTGGCAATCGTGCGCAGGACCCGAAAGCCGTCCCGCACCGCCCGCAGGTTGCTCTCGCCGTGCAGCCGGCGGGCCTCGAAGCTCGGGACCTCTGCGACGACCATGTGCGCTGCGGACACCCGGGCGTGAATCAGGGCCTCGACCTCGAACCCGTCGCCCCACCGTTGGCGGCCCGGATCCTTCGAACCGTTGCCATCGTGGGCTTGGGGGTCGTCGAGGCGAAGGTGTGGAAGGCACTCGGCCCAGAAGGCGTTGTAGCCGTAGCAGAGGTCGGTGTAGGACGTGCGGTAGAGGCTGTTCACCAGCCGGTTGAGCCACCGGTTGCCCCAGGCGCGAAACCCGGTGATGTCATCGCTGCCGCCGCCCTCGACGAACCGGCTGCCCTTGGCGAAGTGTGCGCCGCCCAGCAGGGCTTGGACGAAGGCATCGATCTCGCCCGGATCCGCGGACATGTCCGCGTCGAGCATGACGATGATGTCCCCGGTGGCTTGGGCGAAGCCACAGGCCAGTGCGTTGCCCTTGCCGCGGCGATTCTGATACACGACCCGAACATCGGGCCGCAGCGCACGTGCCACTTCGACCGTGCCGTCGACAGAGGCCCCGTCGACGAGGATGACCTCGAAGACGTCGTCGCTGAGCTGGGCGAACAGGGGCGGTAGGTTGCGCGCCTCGTTCAACGCCGGCATGACCACGGAGATCCTCGGCTTCGTCCCGGGGGGACGCCCCGGTTGACGAAGCGCGGGGTCGACGCGATTTCGGTGCCCCACGCTGCTGCCGGTTCCCACCGAGGCACGTGTGTCGGTCGCTTCCGCCATTCCTGCTCCCGCCGCTGTCTGGGACTTCGCGGATGGTGAGCGGTTCGCCGGAGCAGGTGATACGGCGCAACGCGGAAGCGTCTCGATGAATCAAGCGGCCTACGTCGGGCCTCTACCGAACCGGGCAGGCATCGAACCGAATGGGAGGACCGTCGTTGAAGGTTGGGATTCTTGCCGGGGGCCTAGGGACCCGCATGGTCGAGGAGACCGTCGTCCGCCCCAAGCCGATGGTGGAGGTCGGCGGACGGCCGTTGTTGTGGCACCTCATCAAGTACTACAGCCGGTTCGGGCATGACGACTTCGTTGTGGCGCTCGGTTACAAGGGTGACTTCGTCAAACGATGGATGGTCGACTACGCCGGGCTGACCTGCGACCTCACCGTCGACATGCGCACCGGTGGAGTCGGGTCGCACGGCAACGCCCGTGACGACTGGCGGGTGTCGTTGATCGACACCGGCCAGCAGACTGCCACCGGTGGCCGGATCCTGAAGCTCAAGCCGCACCTCGGCGAGAGCACCTTCTTCCTGACCTGGGGAGACGGCGTCTCCGACGTCAACCTCCACGAGCTCCTCGCCTTCCACAAGTCGCATGGGCGAATCGCGACGGTGACTGCGGTGCGACCCCCGGCGCGGTTCGGTCACCTGGAGCTGGAGGGCGATCAGGTCATCGAGTTCACGGAGAAGCCGCAGCTCGGCGAGGGATGGATCAACGGAGCGTTCTTCGTACTCGAACCTGAGGTATTCGACTTCATCACCGGTGACTCAGACATGTTCGAGCAAGAGCCACTGGAGAAGCTCGCGCGCAACGGCGAGCTGATGGCCTACCGCCATGAGGGCTTCTGGCAGTGCATGGACACCATGCGCGACTTGAAGCATCTCGAATCGCTATGGGCAGAGGGCAAAGCGCCCTGGAAGGTGTGGTGACGTGAAGGTTCTTGTCACAGGTCACGACGGGTACATCGGGACCGCCTTGGTTCCGTTGTTCCAGGACGCCGGTCATGAGGTGGTCGGCCTCGACAGCCTGCTGTTCGCCGGCTGTGACTTCGGTCCACCCCCGCGGGCCGTCCAGCATCGTGCCATCGACATCCGCGATGTCCAGCCCGCGGACCTCGAAGGCTTTGACGCAGTCGTCCACCTTGCCGGAATCTCCAATGACCCGTTGGGGGACCTCGCGCCGTGGTGTACCGAGGACATCAACTGGCGAGGCACCGTCCGCGTCGCGCGGGCAGCGAAAGCCGCCGGCGTGGAGCGGTTCGCCTTCTCCTCGTCGTGCAGCCTGTACGGCGCGCACGGCGACGAGATGATCGACGAGTCGGCCGCGTTCAACCCGGTGACGCCCTACGGCGTGTCGAAGGTGCGATCCGAACGGGACCTCCATCGGCTGGCGGATGACGACTTCAGTCCGACCTACCTGCGCAACGCGACCGCATACGGCCTGTCACCGCGGCTGCGGGGCGACCTGGTCGTCAACAACCTCACGGGGTACGCCGTGACGACGGGACAAGTGCTGATGAAGAGCGACGGCATGCCCTGGCGTCCCTTGGTCCATGTCGAAGACATCGCCCGGGCGTTTCTCGCCGTCGTGGAGGCGCCACGCGAGCTCGTTCACGACCGTGCGTTCAACGTTGGTCGAAGTGCGGAGAACTACCGAATCCGTGAGGTCGCCGAGATCGTCGGCGAGGTGGTCGAGGGCAGCGAGGTCACCTACTCCGACGGCGCGTCGCCGGACCTGCGCAACTACCGCGTCGACTGCGACCTGATCGCCCGGACGCTGCCGGCCTTCACGCCGGCCTGGACGGTCCGGATGGGGGTGGAGCAGCTGCACGAGGCCTACCTTCGCCACGGGCTCACTCTCCAGTCGCTGACCGGCGGCCACCTGCAGCGGCTCCAGCGCATCAAGCGACTGCAGGAGACCGGGCAGATCGACGCCGCACTTCGACCGCAGACGCCGCCGGCGCTTGCCGAGCCCGCTCTTGGAGGTCGTCGTGACTGAAGCTGCGCCGTCCTGCCGCTCCTGCGGAGCTACCGGACTTCAGACCTTCCTCTCCCTCGGCAAGACTCCGCTGGCCGACGCGTTGGTGCCGGTCGGGCAGGACCCCCGAGACGAGAAGTACTACCCGCTCGATGTCGCCTTCTGCGGCTCCTGCAGCCTGGTCCAGGCGCTGGAGGAGGTCCCGGCCGATGTCCTGTTCGGACCCTCCTACCCGTACTTCTCGTCGTTCAGCGACCAGCTGCTGAAACACAGCAAGGAACACGTCCAGCGACTGATCAGTGAGCGGAGCCTCGACGAGAACAGCTTCGTCGTCGAGCTCGCCAGCAATGACGGGTACCTGCTGCGCAACTTCGTCGCAGCCGGAATTCCCTGTGTCGGGATCGAGCCGACCCCGGGCCCGGCGGCCGCGGCGCGAGCGATCGGTGTGCCGACCGTGAGCGAGTTCTTCGACATCCGGCTGGCGCGCAAGCTCGTCAGGGACGGCGGGCGTGCGGACGTCATCATCGCCAACAACGTGATGGCACACGTCCCAGCCTTGAACTCGTTCGTCGAAGGCATGGCGCACCTTCTCGCGGACGACGGAGTGATCACGGTCGAGAACCCGTACGTGAGAGATCTTGTCGCTCACTACGAGTTCGACACCATCTACCACGAGCACTTCTGTTACTACTCCTGCACATCCGTGGCCGTCCTCGCCGAACGGCACGGGTTGTATCTCAACGATGTCGAGTACTTCCCGCATCTTCACGGCGGAACGCTGCGCTGGTACCTGGAGAAGAGACCGCAACCGTCAGCGGCGGTCGAGGCGTTCTTGCGGGCGGAGGCCGAGGCGGGCATGACGACCATCGCCTACTACGCAGACTTCGCCGACAAGGTGGAAGAGGTCAAGCGAGGCCTGTTGAACCTGCTGCTCGCACTCAAGTCGGACGGCGCGACCATCGCGGCATACGGAGCTGCAGCCAAGGGCTCGACGCTGCTGAACTACACCGGGATCGACCGCTCTCTGATCGACTTCGTGGTGGACCGCAATGTCCACAAGCAAGGCATGCTCATGCCGGGCGTGCACATCCCGATCGTGGCGCCGGAGGCACTTGTCGAGCGGCGTCCGGACTACACGCTCCTGCTGGCGTGGAACTTCATCGACGAGGTACGCCGGCAGCAGGCGGAGTACCTGGCGGCGGGGGGACAGTTCATCGTCCCGATTCCACGACCCCGGGTGGTCCAATGACCGTTACCGAATGCCACGCCTGCGGATCGCGTGAGCTCAGTCTCTTCCACCGGCAACCGAGCGTCCCGGTGAACAGCTGCCTGCTGGTCGACAGCTCGCGCGAAGCCCGTGACTTCCCACGGGGCGAGCTCATGTTGACGTTCTGCCAAGCGTGCGGGTTCGTCTTCAACCCGGTCTTCGACCCTCGGTTGGCGGAGTACTCGCCTCGCTACGAGGAGACCCAGGGGTTCTCGGGTCACTTCCAGGAGTTCGCTCGGCAGGTGGCGGAGCGCTGGATCACGAGGTTCGACATCCGCGGGAAGGACGTCGTCGAGATCGGCTGCGGCAAGGGGGAGTTCTTGTCGCTCATGGCAGAGCTCGGCGACAACCGCTGCATCGGCATCGATCCCGGCGCGGTACCGGAGCGCCTCGTCGATCCGCCGCGCGGTCGGGTGACGCTGATCCCGGACTTCTACGGCGAGGAGCATGCCGGCTTGCCGGCCGATGTCATCGTCTGCCGGCACACCCTGGAGCACATTGCTCCGGTTCGGGACTTCCTGCTCAAGATTCGGCAGGTCATCGGGGACCGGACCGACACGGTGGTCCTGTTCGAGCTACCTGACGTGCAGCGAGTGCTGAGCGAGGTCGCGTTCTACGACGTCTACTACGAGCACTGCTCGTACTTCTCGATGGGCTCCCTGGCGCGGTTGTTCCGCCGGTGCGGATTCGACGTGATGGACGTCGACCTGGCCTACGACGGCCAGTACATCCTGCTCGAGGCGCGGCCCACCGAAGGTTCGGCTGCACCGGGAACGCTGCCGCAAGAGGACGACATGGCGGACCTGGTCAAGGGCGTCGACAACTTCGCCTTCGGCTTCGAACGGCTGGTACGGCTCTGGCGGGACGAGCTGGCGAAGGCCGCGGCGAGGGGCGCTCGGATCGTGCTTTGGGGCGGCGGTTCGAAGGCGGTGAGCTACATCACCAACGTCGGCGCGGACAGCGTGTCCTACGTGGTCGACATCAACCCGTACAAGGCGAACAAGTACATCGCGGGAAGCGCGGTGCGGGTCGTCGGTCCGGACCATCTCGAGGTCGAGCCGCCCGATCTCGTGGTCGTGATGAATCCGGTCTATGCCGACGAGATCTCGGCGGAGCTCGACCGGCGCGGGATTCGGGCAGCTCTGCAGCTGGTCTGACGGTTGCGGCGGAGGAGGGCGGACGGGTGGCTGTTCCCAAGGTCAGCATCGGTATGCCCGTGTACAACGGCGAGCAGTTCCTCTCTCGCTCGATCGAGAGCCTGCTCGAACAGACCTTCGCCGACTTCGAGCTCGTGATCTCCGACAACGGCTCCACCGACCAGTCGCCGGAGCTGATCCGCAAGTACGCGGCAATGGACTCCCGGATCCGTTACGAGCTCAACGACGTCAACCGTGGTGCGGCCTGGAACTACAACCACGTGCGAGAGCTGGCTCACCCGCACGCGCGGTACGTGAAGTGGGCAGCGGCGGACGACGAGCACCTACCTGACTACCTGAGCCGAACCGTCGCGATTCTCGAGCAGGATCCGACGGTCGTGCTCGCGCACACCAAGACGGCGGACATCGACGAGTCGGGCTCTCGGCTACGGACATATGACCAACCGGTCGCGCAGCTGATGTCTGATTTCCCCGCGGTTCGGATCCGTGACCTCGTCACGATGCGGCACGAGTGCTTCCAGGCGTTCGGCCTCGTGCGGGCATGGGCGGCACGCATGACACGTGGACACGGTGCGTATCCCGACGCCGACAACGTCTACCTGGTGGAGCTCGCGCTGCTCGGGCGGTTCGTCGAGGACCCGCACGTCGCCTTCCTGCGGCGACAGCACGCCAGCCGTTCCATGGTCGCGTTCGTCAACCAGCGGGAGCGGATGAAGTGGTTCGACCCCAACCGTGCCGGCTCCCGCGCGTTGCCGTACTGGCGGACCGGTGGCGAGCTGGTGCGCGCGATAGCGCGAACGCCGCTCACCGCGAAGCAGCGCCGGGACTGCTACCGCTCGCTGTCGGTCTTCATCGACAACAACTGGCAAGGACTGGCCAAGAACCTGTTGCGCGCAGCGAGTGTCGGGTGGGTGCGAGATGCAAGGTGAGCACGAGGACGCCGTGTTCGTCGACCGTAGAGAAACGGATCGTCGTACCGAAAGCCGGCGGCGATACAACCGGCGCCAGGGCGATGCGCCGGTCGCCCCGCCGTACTTCGTCATCTTCGAGCGCATTGCAGTCGCACTCGAGAAGATCGCACGGGTGCTTGGCGAGCCGCCGACGGCGCAGACGCAGCCCGAAGACGAGACCTAGCTCATCGGAGCGGCACAGCTCACCGCAACAAGCGGTTCTGCACGGCGTAGGCGGTGAGCTCCAACCGGGAGTGAAGCTGCAGCTTCTTCAGCAGGTGCTGGATGTGGCTGCGGGTGGTGTTGATCGAGATCTGCAGATCCCGGGCGATGTCCGCGGTGTTCTGGCCGCGGGTCAGCCGGCGCAGGACCTCCTGCTCGCGGGGGGTGAGGTGCTGCCGGCGCGGGTCGCCTTCGGGTGCGATCGAGGTGGCGGCGACAACCGGCTCGATGGCCAGGTCGCCGGCTCGTCGCAGCAACGGCAGGACCATCTGGCCGGCGTCGATCCGGCGCAGGGCGCTTCCGACCTCCTCGACCGTTGAGTTCGCGGTGAGATACCCGCTCGCTCCTTCGCCGATGCAGTCCACGATGCTCAACAAGTCGACCTGCTCGGCCATCACGACGATCCGGGTGGACGCGGGCAGTGCCCGGTGCAGCGTTGCGACGATGCTGGACGGCCGATCTTCCATGGCGATCAAGACGATGTCGGCGTCGAGCCCCCAGTTGCCTTCGGTGAGCGCGGAGTCATCCGGATGCAGGACGGTGACCTGCACGTCGCCGATGCTCGACAGGCCGACGGCCAGGACCTGGCCGACGAGAAGCCGTCGACACGCGATGACGACGCGAAGCGTCTTGCGGAGCTCGTGCTCGTCCGGCGGTGGGGAGCCCGGCTCGATCTGCTCGTCCGTCACCACTAGAGGAGCGCTCATACCGCCTCGTTGATCCCGGGGAAGTCATCAGACTTGGCTTGTTTCAGACAGCTGTCCTGAGGACAAAATACGCCCAGGATCATGACCGTCGAGCGGGGTCGGCTGCGGGTGGGACTCCGTCACGAGTTGAGGTGCAGATGTGCCACGAAGCCCGGTTCGTGTCCTGATCTGTGACCACCGGAAGGTGGTGCGGGAAGCACTCGTGGCGGCTTTCGGTGCGCAGCCGTTGATCGGGGGGGTCGCGGGGGCCGGCTCGGCGGACGAGGTGGTCCGCGTGGCGCGGGCGGGAAGGGCCGACGTCATCGTCTGCAACCTGGGGTTGCGGGGCGACGAGGGGGACGGGTTCGACGTCCTGGAGGCCCTGCACTATCTCGACGACGACCTGCCGGTCGTCGTCGTCACCCCTGCGGACAGCCCCGAGGTTGCGGCGCGCGCTCTTCTCGCCGGCGCCGCCGGGTGTGTCGACGAGCGACAGCCGCTGACCGAGCTTGTGTCCGTCGTCGTCGCGCTGGGGCGAGGCGAGACGATCCTGGATCCCCGGGTGGCTCCGCAGGTGCTCAACGTGATTCGCCGCAGCGAGGTGAAACGGGCTGAGCTGGCGGCGCGCATGGAGCAGCTGACCGACCGCGAGCTCGAGGTGATCCAGCTGCTCGCGCTGGGCTACGACCGGTCGGCGATCGCCGAACGGCTCGCGATCTCACAGCACACCGTGCGTACGCACATCGCCCACGCGATCACCAAGCTGCAGGTCGCCAGCCAGATTGCAGCCGTCGCAGTGGTGCGCCAGGCGGCCGGCGGGGTCTAGCGAGCCGGTTCGAAGCGCTGTCCTGATCTCGTCGCGAAGCGGCTTGTCATCCATGCGTCGTAGCCGTCCTCATGCAGTCAACGCAGCATGGCTCGCGATCGCTTTTGTCGGCGATGTTCCCGGCGCATAGTGACGTCAAGACCAGGCCAAGCAGTCGCCGGGCCAGGAGGACACCGTCGAATGAGCGCACCCGATCACGCTCGGCTGGCCAAGCACGGCGAGCGCAGACGGCTCCCGCGGGGCCTCGACTCGAAGGCCGTGGTCGACGGACTTCTCGTCGAGATGTGGCGCAGTGCGCGCGAGGCCGGGCTCTCGGCGGATGAGGCAGGCCTGGTCTGCCGCGTAATGACCTTTCGGATCAAGGATGAGATGGAGGCGGATGTGACCGAAGCAGATCGGATCCTCCGGGAGTTCCAGCCGGTCGCGGCCGGACGGCTGGCGGGGGCTCTGCACGATGAGGTGGAACGGATCCGTCGAGTGGCGCAGTGGGAGGAGTCGCTCCAGGCGGGCGGCTCGGCGTCGGCGAGGACGGCGTGACGGCCGCGGTCGTCGCGAGGTCGGCCACAGCCAGCGACGCGGCGTTGGAGCGCGATGCCTACGTGGTCGATCTGGTCACGCGTGCCGGCAGCGGTGACGACTTGGCGTGCCGCGATCTGGTCGACGAGTACATCGGACTGATGTGGTCGATCGCCCGGTCCTACCGGCTCCGGGAGGCCGACGCCGCGGACGTCGTACAGACGGCCTGGCTGCGACTGGTCGAGAACATCGATCGCATCAAGGACCCCGCCCGGGTCGGCGCCTGGCTCACCACGACCGTGCGCCGCGAGTGCCTGCGGGCACTGGCATACAGCGCGCGGGTGAGCGTGATGGAGGAGTCCACGCTGGATCGGGCAGCGGGCGACCCGGACCCCCTCGACGAGATCGTCGCGCAGGAACAGAGCCGCGAGCTGCGGCGGGCGATCAAGACCCTGCCGGAGGCCTGGCAGCGGCTGATGAACCTGCTGCTCCGCGATCCGCAGCCTTCGTACGCCGAGGTGTCCGCCGAGCTGGACATGCCCGTCGGCAGCATCGGGCCCACCCGCCAGCGGTGCATCGAGCGGCTTCGCGCAGAACTTCAGCTCCAGCCGGTATGAACCCGGTGACCTCGCGCCTCGTAATGTTTGCCAGAGTTGGCACTTCGGAGACGACGCTGCGAGGTGTGACCTATCGACAACGTGCCGGACAAGGTGCGCCGGGCCGCCTACGCCGCGATGCGGTGGCGGGAGCCGGCGATCCCGGTTGCCGACATCACGTTCGACAGCGTGATGGAGGACGGCGGCACCCTGAAACCGCGTCGCGTCCGGTTCGAGGCACCCGACTGCGTGGTCGAGATCGTCGTCACGATGCAGTCCGGCCGGATGGCCTGGACGCTGGTGCTCACGCCGGCGCATGAGTACGACCTGGTGATCCGGCGCGATGGAGGACGTTCTCGCCGGGTGACGACCGATGCGCAAGGGCACGCTCTGGTCACGCGCGCCCCGCAGGGAATCGTCAGTGTTCTCGTGCTGCGAAGCGGCTCTGACACTCCGATTGCCCGCACCGCCTGGGTGCCGTTCTAACCCTCCCGCCGGTCAGGCTTCCGTCAGGCGGAGCTCACTCGCGATGTGCCGGCCGATCGCGAAGGCCGCCGTCGCCGCCGGAGATGGCGCGTTGTCCACGTTCACGACCCGAGCGCTTCGGCGGAACGCGAAGTCGTCGACCAGCGCTCCATCCCGTGCCAGGGCCTGGGCGCGCACTCCGGCTTCGGCGGGGCGCAACATGTCGGCGGTGATGTCGGGGACGAGGCGTTGCACCGCCCGGACGAACGCGCGCTTGCTCACCGAGCGCCAGATCTCCTCGAGCCCGCTTCGCCAGTATCTGCGCGCCAGCCGGCGGGTGCCGGGGAACCCCACGAGCGCGCCGAGGTGCCTGGACTCGATGTCGCGCCACCGGTATCCCTCCCGCGCGAGGGCCGGTACGGCGTTCGGCCCGGCGTGGACCCCACCATCGATGCCCTTCGTCAGGTGAACCCCCAGGAAGGGAAGCCGCGGGTCGGGAACGGGGTAGATCATCGATGAGACCAGAGGCGCGGCGCTCGGTACGAGCTCGTAGTACTCGCCACGGAACGGCACGATCATGAGCTCTCGGTCGCGGGCCGGACCGGCCATGAGCGATCCGCTCCCCAACCCGGCGCACACCACGACCTGCTTCGCCGCCAGGGATCCTGAACTCGTCGCCACGAACACCTCGTGGGGACCTTCGTGCACCGCGACAACCTGGCGTCCCAGCAGGACCTCGGCTCCCGACTGCACCAGCTCAGTCGCGAGTGCCTCGGCGACTCTCCCGAAGTCGGTGCGCCCGGTCTCCGGAACGAGCAGCGCGGCGACACCGGTCGCATGCGGCTCCACCGCGCGCAGGCCGTCGGCGTCCAGCCGTCGGATCGCCAGCCCCTGGGCTCGGCCGCGCTCGGCAAGCTTGTCGAGCCGGTCGAGCTCCTCCGGCCGGGTGGCAACGACCACCTTTCCTGGGAAGTCGATCGGGATGGCGTGTTCCCGGCAGAAGGCGACCAGCTGCCCTCGACCGCTTCGGACCAGCTCGGCCTTCAGCGAGTCGGGCGGGTAGTAGATGCCTGAGTGCACGACGCCGGAGTTGTGGCCGGTCTGGTGCTGGGCGACCGCGGCCTCCTTTTCGAGGAGTGCGAGCCGTACGCCGGGATGGTCCTGAATGACCGCCCGGGCGCAGGCCAGCCCGACAATGCCGCCCCCGATGACGATCACGTCGAAGTCGTCATGCTGCATGTCTCATCCTCGCCCGTCGTACGCAATACGTCGTCGCCTCGTGTCGCGCGCCTACGTCGGATGCAGCAGTCGCCGCGGACCGCTCACTGTTGGCTGCCGCGCCCGCGACGACCCAATAGCCTCCTCGCGTGAAGCATCAGGTGGTCGACTGCCGGGGTACACGGATCCACTGCGTCGAGGAGGGTTCCGGCCCGCTCGTCGTTCTGGTCCACGGGTTTCCTGAGTCCTGGTACTCGTGGCGACATCAGCTGCCCGCGATTGCCGAGGCCGGGTTCCGGGCGGTGGCGATCGACGTACGTGGCTATGGCCGTTCGTCGGCGCCGATCGAGGTCGAGGCGTACGGGATGGTTCACCACGTCGGCGACACGGTCGGGGTTGCCGAGGCGCTCGCCGGCCCTGGGCAGCAGGCGATCCTCATCGGGCACGACTGGGGCTCGCCGATCGTGGCTCACTCGGCTCTGCTGCGGCCGGATCTGATCTCCGCCGTCGCGATGCTCAGCGTGCCGTACAACGCTCCGGGCGGGCCGCGCCCGACCGAGGCGTTCGCGCGGATGGGCGAGCTGGCCAGCAAGATGACCGGTCTCGAGGAAGAGTTCTACATCAACTACTTCCAGGAGCCCGGACGGGCGGAGCGCGAGTTCGAGGCCGACGTACGGACCTCCCTTCTGAAGTTCTACGTGGGTGCGTCGGCCGACGCGCACCGCAGCGCGGACGGCGGAACCACTGCGACGGTTGCCAAGGGCACGCTGCTCATGGACCGGGTGACGCTGCCCGACGCG
Organism: Mycobacteriales bacterium; assembly: GCA_035545175.1. GTDB lineage: Bacteria > Actinomycetota > Actinomycetes > JAFAQI01 > JAFAQI01 > DASZTV01. The sequence goes on along the minus strand of DASZYY010000037.1, from coordinate 43 downwards.
CTGCCGGCATGGCTGAGCGAAGCCGATCTCGACTTCTACACCG
>DASZYY010000036.1:0-24556 GCA_035545175.1 Mycobacteriales bacterium | reverse complement strand
AGCTCATCACCGCCCAGTCCGAGTCGCTGCCCATGATCAGACCGACCTGGGTCACGTCACATCTCCGTTCATCAGGTAGTCGGCCGCGGTCTGCGCGCGGGCCCGGGCCACCGCGAGATCGGGTCCGAGCGCGGTCACGTGCCCGACCTTGCGACCGGGGCGCCACGCCTTGCCGTAGAGGTGAAGTTTGACGTCGGGCCAGCGGGCCATGAAGTGATGCACGCGCTCGTCGAGGCCCTTGGGGGTGATGTCGCCGTCGGCGCCGAGCAGGTTGACCATGACGACCGCGGGCGCGGCCGGCTCGGTCGAGCCGAGCGGGTAGTCGAGCACGGCCCGCAGGTGCTGCTCGAACTGCGAGGTACGGGACCCCTCGATCGTCCAGTGGGCCGAGTTGTGCGGCCGCATCGCCAGCTCGTTCACCAGCAGCCCGCTCGGCGCCTCGAAGAGCTCGACGGCGAGCACTCCCACGACATCCAGCTCTTCGGCGATCCGCACCGCAAGCGCCTGCGCTTCGGCCGTCAGCGCATGGCTGAGGCGCGGCGCCGGCGCAACCACCTCGACGCAGATCCCGTCGTCCTGCACCGTCTCGACCACCGGCCAGCACTTCGTTCGCCCCGACGGTGTCCGAGCGACCTGCACGGCCAGCTCGTGAACGATCGTCACCTTCTCCTCGACGATGACGTCGCCTTGCGGAAGCGGGTCGCCCTCGTTGACGATCCAGACGCCTCGCCCGTCGTACCCGCCGCGCGCCGCCTTGGCGACGAACGGCCGGGGCAACGAGGTCGCGTCGTCGGACCACCGCGGGATCGGCACGCCGAGCTCGCCGAGCCGTTGCCGCATGGCCCGCTTGTCCTGGGCGTATCGCAGCGCTCCAGCACCGGGCCGCATCGCGACACCGGACGCGGCGAGCGAGGCGATCAGCTCGTTCGGCACATGTTCGTGGTCGAACGTGACGACGTCGCACGCCTTGGCGAACCGCTCGACGGCCGCCGCGTCCGTAGCCGCGCCGAGCTCCACGTCGGGCGTCACCAGCGCCGCGCCGTCGTCGGGATTGTCCGCCAGCACCCGCAGCGTCAGGCCGAGCGAGATCGCGGCCTGATGCGTCATCCGGGCAAGCTGACCGCCGCCGACCATGCCGACAACCGGCAGCCCCGTCGCCTTGGCAGTCACGCGCTCGCTCCGGTCCTAGAGACCGAGGTCGCGGGCGATGAGCATGCGCTGGATCTCGGAGGTGCCCTCGCCGATCTCGAGGATCTTCGAGTCCCGCCAGTGCCGCGCGACCGGGAACTCGTTCATGAACCCGTACCCGCCGAAGACCTGCGTGGCATCGCGCGCGTTGTCGACGGCGATGGTCGACGAGTAGAGCTTCGCGATTGCCGCCTCGCGCTTGAAGCTCTCCCCGGCCAGCATTCGCGATGCGGCATCGAGGTACGCGCAGCGCGCGACATGGGTGCGCATCTCCATATCGGCGATCCGGAACGCGACCGCCTGGTTCGTGCCGATCGGCGCGCCGAACGCCTCGCGCTCCTTGGCGTAACGGACCGACTCCTCGACGCACGCCTGCGCCAGGCCGACCGCCAGCGCTGAGATGGCGATCCGGCCCTCGTCGAGCGTCGACAGGAACTGCGCATAGCCGCGTCCTCGCTCGCCCAGGACGTTGTCCGCCGGCACCCGGCAGTCCTTGAAGGACAGCTCGCGAGTATCACTCGCATGCCATCCGACCTTGTCGTACTTCTTCGACGGCGAGAATCCCTCGCGCGGCACCGGGACCATGATCGAGGTCAGCTCCGGCTTGCCGTCGGCGCGCTCGCCGGTGCGACACAGGGCGGTCACCAGGGTCGTGATGTCCGTGCCGGAGTTCGTGATGAAGGCCTTCGTCCCGTTGATGACCCACTCGTCCCCGTCAAGCACCGCACGGGTTCGGGGGTTTCCGGCGTCCGAGCCGCCACCGGGCTCGGTCAGCCCGAACGCGGCCAGCGCCTCGCCGCTGCACAACGCGGGCAGCCACTCCTTTCGCTGTGCCTCGGTGCCGAACCGGTAGACCGGCATCGAACCCAGGCCGACCGCCGCCTCCAGCGTGATCGCGATGCTCGAGTCGGCACGGGCGAGCTCTTCGATGGCGAGACACAGGGCGAGAAAGTCGCCACCCATCCCGCCGTACTCCTCAGGGAACGGCAGGCCGAACAGACCCATCTCGCCCATTTGTGCGATAACGGCGTAGGGGAACTCACCGGTCCGGTCTGCGGCTTCAGCCTGCGGCGCTACCACCTCGCGGGCGAACGTCTCGACGCTCTTGCGCAGCGCCTCGTGCTCGTCGCTCAGCCGGTGGTCCACCCCTCGATTTTCGCACGGTCGAAAGAAGATCTTCAGGGTCGACCCGTAACCTCGGGTGGGTGGTCCGGGCGAGGGTGAGGCACCTCTACACGACCTTTGAGCACCTCATCCACGAGATTGCGAAGTTCGGTGTCGTCGGAGCAGCGGCATTCGTCCTCACCACAGTGCTCAACAACGTCTTTCACTTCGGGCTCGATCTCGGCCCGCTCACGAGCTTCGGACTGGCGACTGTGATCGCCGCCGTCTGCTCGTACTTCGCCAACCGCCATTGGACGTGGCGCCACAAGGACGACAGCGGGCTCGGACGCGGCCTGTCCGTGTTCTTGGCCTTGTCGGCGGTCGGCCTTGCGATCTCGGAGATCCCTGTCGGCTTCAGCGAATACGTTCTGGGCCTGCATTCGAAGCTGGCGTACAACGTCTCCTCGACACTGATCGGCACAGCGCTCGGGACGGTGTGGCGCTTCTGGTCGTTCCGCAAGTACGTGTTCCTCGAACCGGAGCCGGCGCGCACCGAAGACGCCGAGCGCAACGCGCTCGTCTAGCTCTTTCGGTCCGGAACCTAGACGGGGGTGACCCCGTGACGCCTCGTCGAGAAGTCACGGTTCTTGTTCCGGTACGCCGCGAACCGCCGGATCAGATCGTGCCGCAGCTGCTCGGGCTCGACGATCGCGTCGACGACCAGCTCGGCGGCGAGGTGGACGATGTCGATGTCCTCCTCGTACTCCGCCCGCAGCTTCGCGACGTACTCCTCACGTTGCGCCTCATCCTCGATCTGCTGGATCCGGTTGTAGTGGACCGCGTTGATCGCCGCTTCAGCACCCATCACCGCGATCTTCGCGGTGGGTAGCGCAATCGTGGCGTCCGTCCCGAACGCCGGACCCGACATCGCGTACAGCCCGGCGCCGTAGGCCTTGCGTACGACGACGGAGATCTTGGGAACCGTTGCCTCGCACACCGCCGTGATCAGCTTCGCGCCGTGGCGGATGATGCCCTCGCGCTCGACCGCCGTGCCGACCATGTAGCCGGGGACGTCGGCCAGGAAGAGCAGCGGCACGTTGAACGCGTCGCACAGCTGGATGAAGCGCGCGGCCTTGTCGGCGGAGTCGACGAACAGCACGCCGCCCTTGATCATCGGGTTGTTGGCGACCACACCGACGACCTCGCCGTCGAGCCGGCCGAACCCGACGATGATCTCCTTGGCCCACAGCTCGTGGACCTGGAAGAACGATCCCTCGTCCAGCAGCGCGGCGACGTAGCGACGCATGTCGTATGCCTGGCGGTCGTTGTCCGGAACCATCCCCCGCAGATCGCCGGACCCGGCCCCCCGAGCCTCCGCTGACGGCGGCAGGCCTTGCCAGTTGGAGGGAAGGTAGGAGAGGTATCGGCGTACGGTCTGGATGGCGCTGGGTTCGTCAGGAGCAAGGAAGTGCCCGACGCCGGAGACACTGCAGTGCATCCGGGCGCCGCCCATCTCCTCGAGCGTCGTCTGCTCGCCAACCACCATCTCGACCATGCGCGGGGAGCCGAGGTACATCGAGGCGTTGCCCTCGACCATCACGACCACGTCGCAGAACGCGGGGATGTACGCGCCACCTGCTGCGCTCGGCCCGAACAGCGCGCACACCTGCGGGATGGCGCCGCTGGCCCTCACCTGGTTGTAGAAGATCCGCCCGGCGTGCCGGCGTCCCGGGAACATCTGCACCTGGTCGGTGATGCGGGCGCCCGCCGAGTCCACCAGCCACACCATCGGGACGCCGAGGGAGTACGCCTGCTCGATCGTCCGCACGATCTTCTCCACGGTGCGCGCACCCCAGGAGCCGGCCTTCACGGTCGAGTCGTTGGCCATCAGGCAGACCGGGCGGCCGTCGATTCGCGCGGTACCCGTCACGACGCCATCTGCCGGCAGGTCGCCGGCAAGCGCGTTCGCGAACTCGCCGTCCTCGATGAACGAGTCGTCGTCGACGAGCAGACGGATGCGCTCCCGCGCGAAGAGCTTGCCCTTCTCCGCGTTCGCCGTGTGGTACTTCTCATCGCCACCACGCGCGATCGCTTCGCGCAGCTTCCCGATGTCTGTCACGCGCCGAGACTACGTTCCATCATCAGCACGTCCCACCACCGGTCGAACTTGCGGCCGACCTCCGTCATCGTCCCGATCGGCACGAAGCCGAACTTGGCGTGGAGTGCCACTGACCCGGGGTTGGGGAGCGCGATCACGGCGTACGCACGATGCAGCGGCTCGCCACGAAGCTCTTCGAAGAGACGCTCGTAAAGGGCCGACCCGACCCCGCCGCCCGTAGCGTCCGCGCGCAGGTAGACCGTCACTTCGATCGACGTGTCGTAGGCCTGGCGCGGCCGAAACCGGCTGCTGCTCGCGTACCCGACCACCTCGCCCTCCCGCACCGCCACGAGCAGGCGGTACAAGCCGGTGGCCTTGTAGTGGTCGAACCAGGTCCGGCGCGCTTGTGTCGAGTACGGCTCGACGTCGAAGGTGGCCGCGGTGTCGCGGACGTAGTGGTTGTAGATGTCGGTCAGCGCCGGCAAGTCCTCCGGCACTGCGTAACGAACCTCGGTCACGCCGGGGTGGTGCGAGTGCGCGGGCCGGCGCGAAGCACCTGGCTCGGCAACGTGCGACCAACGATCCGCTCCGCCGTCGCCGCCGCCTCGATCATGGCCTCGAGGTTGATGCCCGTGTCCACGCCCATGTCCTCGACCATGTGGATCAGCTCTTCGGTCGCGACGTTGCCGCTCGCTCCCGGCGCGTACGGACACCCCCCCAGACCGCCGACGCTCGCGTCAAAGTCGTTCACACCAAGCTGCATCGCGGCCAAGACGTTCGCCAGGCCGGTTCCGCGAGTGTTGTGGAAGTGCAGGTTCACCCCGACGTTCGGGTTCGCCATCCGAAGCTCGCCGACCAGCCTGGTCACGCGGCTCGGCGTAGCCATTCCGGTGGTGTCACCGAAGGCGACGCCGTCGGCTCCATCACGCACTGCACGTCCGGCGACGGCCACGACGCGATCGACAGGAACGTCGCCTTCGTACGGACAGCCCCAGGCCGTCGCGACGATCACCTGGACCCGCGCATCCATGCCGTGCGCGAGGTTGATCAGCTCGGCGATCTCCTCGAGCGACTCGTCGGTGCTTCGATTGATGTTCTTGCGGTTGTGCGTGTCCGACGCGGAGACGACGACCTCGATGTCGCGGAATCCCGCACTGAGGGCGCGCTGCGCCCCGCGCAGGTTCGGGACGAGCGCGGAGTAGCGGACGTCGGTGTTGCGCGCGATGCCCGCCCACACCTCATCGGCGTCAGCCATCTGCGGGATCGCCTTGGGTGAGACGAAGCTGACCGCCTCGATCCGCTGCACGCCGGTGGCCGACAGCGCGTCGAGCAGCTCGATCTTCCCCGCCGTCGAGACCGGCGCCTCGTTCTGCAAGCCGTCACGCGGCCCGACCTCGCGCAGGTTGATGGATGCCGGAAGGTCGCTCACACGGTGAGCCTAGGACGACCGCCGCAGGCGCAGCGGATACAGCATCGTGTAGCCACGGGCCGGGCGCGGCGGCACCCGGCGTAGCTGCCAGCCGTCCGTACCGTCGAGGGCCTGGGCGAACTCGCGATCGACCAGCACCGAACCTGGCCGGGCCATCGAGGTCAGGCGGCTCGCGAGGTTGACCGGCTCGCCGTACACGTCGCCGAGACGCGAGAGCACGGTGCCGAATGCGAGCCCGACCCGCAGATCCGGCATGGAGTCATCGGGGACCTCCTCGGACAACCGCATGCCGATCTCCGCCGCGGTTCGCACGTCGTCGGCGACGAACAGCACCTCGTCCCCGATCGTCTTGATGACCCGGCCGCCCCCGGTCGCGACGACGTCGGAGGCACGACCCTCGAACCGCTCGACGAGCGCACCGAGCTCCGCGTCGCCGATCTCGCGAGTGAGGCTGGTGAACCCGACCAGGTCGGCGAACCCGACCGCGAGGGTTCCCGAGGCGAACTCCTCACCGCTCGACGCCAACACGCGACCCGCAACGGCAGCGAGGTGGCGCCGCCAGACGTAGCCGATCAGGTCCTCGACCACGGGGACGAGCTCCTGCGCCCGGCGCATAGCCTGCTCCTGCGCCAGAGCCGGGTCGAGCATCGACCCGATGGCGGCGAGCTGCCAGTCAGCCAGGCGTGACAGCGACTGGCCCAGCGCACGTGCCATCGACACCTGCAGCTCGTCGGGGAGCCAGCCCTCACTGCCGAGCTTGTCGACCGTTTGCAACGCCCACACGTCGCGGTCGGTGAAGGCCTTGACGTCGTCGGCGACGTCAGCGAAGCCGAGCGCGTTCCACAGCTCGTTGCAACGTTCGATGGCGACCCCGGAGAGCTCCGCGACCTGCAGGCGGGTGAATCGACGCTCTCCGCCGAGCAGCTCCCGTTCGAGGGCAGCCGGATCCAGGTCAGCGGACTCGCTCATCCGCGCCGCAACCGCGCCACCTCGGCCGCGAACCGCTCCTGCGACGTCGCGGGATCACCCAGCGCCTCCGCGCGAAGCTCGCGCCGGCGCTTCCTCGTCGCGTCGCGACCGCCGGTCACGGCTTCGACAAACGCGTCGAGACCCGACAGGTCCGGCTCGATCAGGAAGCCACCCGCGGTCGACGGGAACTGCTTGCTGAACCCTCGCCGGCCGAGCCCTCGGGTGTCGGCCACTGCGTACGGACGGTCATAGGCCAGGTACTCCCCGATCACGCTCGACACATCAGCGATCAGCCCCGCGGCGTCCGCCATCGTGCGCCCGATCGGCTCATCGGCCGCGACCTGCCCGATCCGCCGGACAACCGCCTCATGGGCCTGACGAACCGCGGGGTCGCGCTGCCCGGTCAGCGGATGCGGTCGGTACCTGACGCGCAGGCCGGGACGGGCCAGCAACGCGTCGACCAGCGCGAGACCGACATGTGGCAAGGAGCTGTGGTGATCGTCGTCGCCCCAGCCCTCCCAGGTCGGTGCGTAGACGACCACTGGAGGTGCCGGCGGTTTCGAAGCGGGCGCGACGAACTGGGGCCGACCGATCTCGCGGATCGCGGCGTCGCGGACACCCACCCCCGCCTCGGCATAGCGCCGCCGGCCGAGCGGGCCGGCGACCCAGACCTCGTCGTACACCCGCGCGTACGGATTCGAGCTGTCCGGCTTGTCGCTCTCGCCATGCCCGACGAACACGCAAACGGTTTCGGGACGGCGGAGCATCGAGAGGTTGTTGCCGCTGTGAGTGACGAACAACGTCACGACCCGTTCGGGCAACGGCACCGCGGCAACCAAGCCGTTGTACGTCGAACACACCACCGGGAACGGCGGATTCACGAGCCGGTCCATCACCAGATCGCTGCGGACCACGACCAGAGTTCGCAGCCCCAGCCGCTCGACCGGCGCGAACCACATCCGCAGCTGGTACAGCTCCTCCGCGCTACCGGCGAAGTAGAGGATCAGCTCCGGCCGGAAGCGGCCCACCGCCGTTGCAACGGCGTCAGTCGCGCGCCTGCGCAATCCGGATCGATGGTCGCGCCACAGCAGCCGGCCGAGAACCACCACCGGGACGGCGGCAAGGACGGCGCCGACCATCGCACCGACCGAACCGAGGATGGCCACCGCGACCGGAAGCCACTCGAGCCCCCGCGGCCTCATGAGCAGCCGCGGTGCGCGCCGCGGCATGCGGAACTCGCCGAGGTCGAGACCCCGGCTGCGCCACGGCGTACGCCGCATCCGGACCACCAGCGCACGCAACCGCTCCGCAGCAGCTGTTGCGACGACGATCAGTCCCAGGCCGATGGCCGCAACCACGGCGGCAGCCAGCGACGACCGCCTGGCATCGACTGCGGCGACCGCTACAGCGGCCACGCCGACCCAGACGGCCATGCCGAAGCCGGCCGCTCGCGCTTTGGAGATCACTTCAGCCGCTGGGCCTCGTCTTCTACCAGCCGGTAGATCTCACGCTGCACGTCTTCGACCTGCGGGACGTCGTTCAGCGTCACCTGACCTCGCTCGCCTGCCGACTCGATCACGAGCGTGCCGGATCCGAAGAACCGCTCGATGAGACTGCGGGTGAAGGAGACGTCGTTGACCCGGGTCAGCGGCACATCGCGGCCCTTGCGGGAGAGCACACCGCTGCGCATCAGCACGCGCCGGTCGGTGACCACGTAGCGCGTGGTCAGCCAGAACAGGAACGGGCGCACCGACCACCAGATCAGGACAACCGCGGCGACGATCAGGATGATCCATCGCAGCACCTTGCGGGCGCCGTTGTCCGGCAGCGAGAAGTAGCCGTACGACGCCAGGCCGACGACGATCGGGGCGAGGACCACCGGTCCCGCTACCCGGCGCCAGTGCGGGCGCAGGTTTCGGACGACGTGCTCGTCCGAGTCGAGGATGTTCTCCGGGAAACCCATCGCCTACCCCCTTCTCCGGGCGTGCGTCACGTCACCGACCAGCCAAGCCTGAGCCGTACCGGTCTGCTCGTCCACGACGACCAGCCTGCCCGAGTCGTCGACATCCGTCGCGATCCCTCGCACCACGTCGCCCCCTGGCAGCTCGAGCTCGACCTCGGCGCCAATCGTCTCGCATCGCTCGCGATATGCGGGCAGGACCGACCCCGGATCGCCCGACCAGCGCCACTCGGTGTACCTGCGAGCGAGCGAACGCAGGACCTCCTTGAGCAGCGGCTCGCGGTCCGTCGACCCGCCGGCGAGCAGCAGGCTCGTCGCCGTCTCCACCGGCAGCTCCTCAGCGCGGGTGGAGACGTTGAGCCCGATCCCGACGACCGCTGCTCCGCCGGCGATCTCCACGAGGAGGCCGCCCAGCTTGCGTCCACCGACGAGCACGTCGTTCGGCCACTTCAACGCGGCGTCCACGCCACCGACGGTGGTCACCGCCTCCGCCGTCGCCAGACCGGCGATGAGCGGAAGCAGGCTCAGCTGCGCGGACTCGAGAGCAGGACGGAGCAGCACCGAGAACGTCAGCCCCGCCCGTGGTGGCGACTCCCACTGCCGGTCCAGCCGGCCCCGCCCCGCGGTCTGCCGCTCTGCCACGAGGACCAGGCCCTCCGCTGCGCCGGCGCGAGCAGCGGCCGCTACGTCGGCGTTCGTCGAGACCGTCTCGGCCACGACATCGATCTGGCGCCAGAGATCCCCCGCGAGTGCCCGCTGCAGCCGCGCCGCCGAAAGCGGCGGACGCGACAGGTCGCTGAAGGCGCCGGACACGGCTCGTTACGCTACGGCCTCATGACTGCACAACCCGCTACCCCGAGCGACAGCGCTCACGACGGGCCGGCGCCGCGGACCACGGCCGGCCGGATCGCCGAGCTCGAGCGACACATCGACGAGGCCGTGCACGCGGGCTCGCAACGTGCGGTCGACAAGCAGCACGCCAAGGGCAAGATGACGGCCCGCGAGCGCATCGCGCTGTTGCTCGACGAAGGATCGTTCGTGGAGCTCGACGCACTGGCGCGTCACCGCGCCCACGACTTCGACATGCAAGCCGAGCGCCCGTACGGCGACGGCGTCGTGACGGGCTACGGCACCATCCACGGCCGCCAGGTCTGCGTCTTCAGCCAGGACTTCACCGTCTTCGGTGGATCGCTCGGCGAGGTCTTCGGCGAGAAGATCTGCAAGGTCATGGACCTGGCCATGAAGACCGGCTGCCCGGTCATCGGAATCAACGACTCCGGCGGCGCGCGGATCCAGGAGGGTGTCGTCGCGCTTGGCCTGTACGCCGAGATCTTCTATCGCAACGTGATGGCCTCCGGCGTCGTCCCGCAGATCTCGGTGATCTGCGGTCCGTGCGCGGGCGGCGCGGTCTACTCCCCCGCCATCACCGACTTCACCATCATGGTCGACCAGACGTCGCACATGTTCATCACCGGGCCGGACGTCATCAAGACGGTCACGGGCGAGGACGTCACGATGGAGGACCTCGGTGGTGCGCACACCCACAACACGAAGTCCGGCGTCGCGCACTTCATGTCCGCCGACGAGAACGACGCCCTCGAGCTGACCCGCGCGCTGATCTCGTTCCTACCCAGCAACAACATGGAGCAGCCGCCGTCGTACGACGAGGTCGACCTGGCCGCGGAGGAGCCCGAGGCATTCCTCGACACCTTCGTGCCGGACTCGCCGAACCAGCCGTACGACATCGTCACCGTCATCGAGCACGTCGTAGACGACGGTGACTTCCTGCAAGTTCATGCCCTGTTCGCGCCGAACATCGTGTGCGGCTTCGCGCGCATCGACGGTCAATCGGTGGGTGTCGTGGCCAACCAGCCGATGCAGTTCGCCGGAACCCTCGACATCGACGCCTCCGAGAAGGCGGCGCGTTTCGTCCGCACCTGTGACGCCTTCAACATCCCCGTGCTCACCTTCGTCGACGTCCCGGGCTTCCTGCCGGGGACCGCGCAGGAGTGGAACGGCATCATCCGCCGCGGCGCCAAGCTGCTCTACGCCTACGCCGAGGCCACGGTCCCGAAGGTCACCGTCATCACACGCAAGGCCTACGGCGGTGCCTACGACGTCATGGGCTCGAAGCATCTGCGGGCGGACGTGAACCTGGCATGGCCGACGGCGGAGATCGCCGTGATGGGCGCGCAAGGCGCGGTCAACATCTTGCACCGCCGTACGCTCGCCGATGCGGCCGATCCGGACGCGGCCCGCAAGGAGCTGGTGGCCGACTACGAGGATCACTTCGCCAACCCGTACATCGCTGCCGAGCGCGGCTACGTCGACGCCGTCATCAAGCCGTCGGCAACGCGTGCGGAGGTCATCAAGGCGCTGCGCCTACTGCGCACGAAACGTGAGTCGCTGCCACCGAAGAAGCACGGAAACATCCCACTCTGAAGCCATGACCGACGACACCAAGCCATTGCTGCGCGTGATCGCAGGCGGCGCGCCGACCGACGAGGAGCTCGCGGCTCTCGTCGCCGTGCTGACGGCGCGACCGGCGGCCGCAGCGGCACAACCGCAGCCGCTGCGCCGGCCGTTGCCGGCCTGGGTCGCGAGCGGCCTGGTCAAAGGCACCCGCACCAAGGCCTGAGCCTTGGTCCGCGTCACGGACACAGACGCAACAACCAGGCAGCGGCTCTCGCTTCGGCTGGCTCCATCTCCTCAGCCGCGTTGGCACACTCGCATGTCACATCCGTGTTGTGTCACCGCGTCCCTATGTCACATAGGTGTCGTGAAACGCAGCACTCATGTGACATGCGGGTCGCAAATCACAACACGTATGTCACATACGAGCAGCGCGACGCAACGAGCCGGCGGCCGCTTTGCTCTTGACCCAATGCCTACTCGGCGCCGGCCGCCACTCTGGTCGGCACCAGCCGCACCGCGTTTGCGTACGCGGCCTCGACGGCCGCCTCGAACCGGGTCATCGCGTCGGGTTCGGACGGCCCGAGCAGGTACTCCTTGAGCTGCTTGCGTGCCGTCGCCAGCGGATCGTCGCCCCGCACCAGCGCGAGGATGTCGTCGATTCGCGTCGCCGAGGGGTCGAGCAGGTAGGCCTGCCCGGCACTCGGGAACTTCTCGCGGAACTCGTCCTCGGACAGCCCGGTCAGGTTCGGGACGACGTACGGCTTCTCGCTGCTGATGAAGTCGCTGAGAACGCTCGAGATGTCCGCGATCAGGACGTCCGCCTCGTTGAAGCAGTCGAACAGGCTCGGTGATGCACCGACGACGGTGGAATGCGGCCGGCCGGCGCGGGCGACGGTGGCACGGATGGCCGCGTCTGCGCGCGCGGCGTCGACGCTCACGCTTCCGACCAGTGGGTGTGGCTTGTAGATGAGCCGGATGTCGGACCGGCCGACGAGGCGCTCGACCAGCGCCGGTCCGGTGCGGACGGTCGACGTGTGCGCCGGGTCGCTGGTCCAGCCTTCCCAGGTCGGCGCGTAGAGCACCGTGAGCTGCCGGTCGCCGATCGGGCCGGGAGCGGCCGGGCGGATGCCACCGAGCTGCGGCCGGCCCACCTCGACGATGTCATCGTCGTGAATGCCGACCCCGGCTCTGCTGTACCGGTCGCGGCCGCCCTGCCCGGCGACCCAGATCTCGGTGTAGACCTTGCTGAACGGGTTCGACGACGCCGCTTTGTCGCTGTCGCCGTGACCGATGAAGACGTGGCGGACGCCGGGCTCACGCAACATGTGGATCGTCTTGCCGACGTTTGCGGTGTACATCGCGACGCGAACGTCGGGCAGCGTGAACGTCATGAAGTCGACCGAGTCGGGAATGCACACGGCGGGCGACGAGGTTGCGCCGAGCTGGGCAAAGCAGTCTCGCTCCCGGACCACGACCAGCGCCGGCCGCTTCAGCGCATCGACGGTCGACAGCCACATGTTGACCTGGTAGGCCGTGTCCTCGGTACCTGAGTGGTAGAGCATCAGCTCGGGATGCAGAGCGGTGACCCGCTTGAGGATCGCCGCGTGCAGCCGGTCACGGACAACCGCGCCACGGGACCGCACCAACCACAGCAGCGCCCACCCGACAACGCAGAACTCGGCGGCGGCGACAACGCCGGCAACGACGAACGCAACCACCGGCTCGTGGCTCGCCACGGCGACAGCGGCGCCGATCAGGGCGATGCACGACAGCCCGTGGAACCGCTCCGAGAGCCGGCGCCGCGCTACATCGGGAACGGGCGGGGGCAACCGCAACCCGGAGATGTCGATGTTGCGGGTTTCGACCGGCGGCAGGTAGCGCCGGCGGACCATGACCATGAGCAGGTGGTAGCCGTACCGCAGCCCCGCGACGAGGAGCAGCAGAACCGCCGTCGCCCGCGCGTCGTTGCGCCCGGTCCAGGCCGCGGTGAGGACCAAGGCGACAACCCCGAGCTCACGGACCAGGGTGCGCGTCGCGATGCCGAACTGGCCCCGAGCGAGCGCCGCGCGCACGTCCTCGTTGCCGACGATGAGCAGGTCGAGAGCCTGGCTGACACCGAGCGCCACCAGCGCCGCGATCGACCATGAGAAGACACCGGCGAGGACGACCGTGACGTAGCAAGCGATCGCGACGGTCGCCATCGAACGTGGGCCGCGCGACGGCATCCGCGGATCGCGGTCACTGCCCTCTTCGGTGGGCTCGCCGGTCCCGCCGGCGATCGGCTCGGTCACGACTGCTCGTGCTCGTGAGCCGCCTCGGCCGCCGCCTGTTCCTCGGCGAGCTCCACCTGCTCTTCGATTCCCTCGGCAGGGCCACCGCTGCCCGCGCTCGCAGTCGCCACCGGCCGTCGTACGTCGATGACCTGGCCGGTGATCTCGGAGACGAGCACGTCGACCGAGCTGCGCGCGACCTCAGCCGCATCGAGCAGGTCCTCCGGCGGCTCGACACCGAACGCCTTGGTTCGCATCGGAGTCGCCGTGCGCTCCGGGTTGATGCAGTTGACCCTGATGCCGAGGCTGAGCCACTCGTCGGCCAGCGCCTGGGTGAGGTTGACGACTGCGGCCTTCGTCGAGGAGTACAGGCTGTAGCCGGCGCGACCGCGCGTGTAGCTGCTCGACGTGAACAGGAGCAACTGGCCCTTGGTCTCCTCGAGATAGCCGGCTCCGAGCCGGGCGATCTGCACGGGCGCGACGTAGTTGACCCCGATCATCTCCTCGACCGTCTGGTCGGCGACCTCGGCGAGTGCGCCGGTCGTGAGGATCCCGGCGGTCACCACGATGTAGTCGATGCGACCGGCCTCGCGATGCGCCTGCTCAAGAGCCGAGCGGACGTCGTCGGCCCGTTCCACGTGCGTGTTGGTCGCGGACCGGCTGAACGCGAAGACCTTCGCGCCGTAGGACTCGAGCAGCTCGACGATGCCGGCTCCGATGCCGTAGCTGCCACCGAAGACAACGGCAGCCCGTCCGCGCAACGCCTCGGTGTACGCCGCGGCGCTGGGCAGCGGGTCGACCGACGCCGAACCCAGCTGGAAGAGCTTGTCGGCGATGAACAGGTCGACCGGAGCAGTCACCTTCATGTTGTGCTCGGCACCTTCGACCATGTGGATCGGCACGTCGGGCAGGTACTTCAGCACGACGCTGCAGTCGTCGGTGGCTTTGAAGTCGGGGTCCTCCCAGGCGACCTCATAGGCGCGGCGGATGGTGGACAGCCGGAAGCCCTGCGGCGTCTGCCCACGGCGCAACCGGGACCGATCCGGGATCTCGGTGATGATCTCGTTGTTGTCGACCACCACGATGGTGTCGGCGGACGGGATTCCGACGTCGACCGCTTCATAGGTCCGCAACGCGTTCACGCACTCGCGGATGATCCGCTGGCTCACCAGGGGCCGGACGGCGTCGTGGAAGAGGACGTTGCACTCTTCGGTGCCGAGGTGGTTCAGCGCGTTGCGGGTCGAGTCGTTTCGGGTCTGACCACCCTCGATGACGGCGCTGACCTTGCGAAAGCCGCGGGCCGAGACGATCGCCTCGACATCCTCGACGTAGCCCGGGGTCATCAGGACGATGACGTCGTCGATCTCCGCCGCCGCCTCGAAGACCGCGAGCGTGTGCTCGATCACCGGCTTGCCGGCGACCTTGATCAACTGCTTGGGGATTGACAGCCCGACGCGGGTACCCACGCCGCCCGCGAGCACGACTCCCACAGTCCGGAGCCCGGGCGACCTCACTGCCATGACTGGCGAAGCCTACCGGGGCGCCTCAGGATCGCCCCGCGTTGCTTCAGGTTCAGCCGATACGGTCGGGTCCGTGAGGGTCGTCGTCGTGATGCCGACGTACAACGAGCGGGACAACATCGAGCGGATAGCCCGCGCCATCATCGAGCGCCCGTGCCAGCCTCGGCTGCTGGTCGTCGACGACGGATCGCCGGATGGAACCGGGGAGATCGTGGCGAAGCTGGCCCAGGAGCTCCCCGGCCGGATCAGCCTGCTGCGGCGCCACGAGAAGAACGGCCTCGGGCGGGCATACGCCGCCGGGTTCGCCGCCGCCCTCACCGAGCTCGACCCGGAGGTCATCGTCCAGATGGATGCCGACGGCTCCCACGACCCCGCCGACATCGACCGGCTCGTGGCAGCGCTGGACGGTGCCGATCTGGTGATCGGCTCTCGCTACATGGCAGGCGGAGACGTCGTCGGCTGGAGCAAGCACCGAGAAGCCCTGTCGCGGGCCGGCAACCTGTACGCGCGCACCCTCCTGAGCACCCGGCTCACCGACCTGACGGGCGGCTTCAAGGCCTGGCGGGCGGAGCTGCTGCGCAAGCTCCACGCCGAGACCACCGAGAACCACGGATACGGCTTCCAGATCGAGATGACGACCCGGGCGCGCGCCGCCGGCGCGACGATCGTCGAGATCCCGATCGTCTTCCGGGAGCGGGTGGCCGGCTCGTCGAAGATGTCCGGGCGGATCGCCCTCGAGGCCTTGCGCGGCGTACCCGCGATGCGACGAATCCTGCGCTAGCCGGACTCAGACCACGGGCGGCCGCCCGAGCCGGGTCAGCCGCCACGCCGTCCGCCACCGGATCGGACGCCGAGGACCGCAGTCGGTGCGCAGCCCTTCGGCGAAGCCCCGCAGCGCGGCACCGGCGCCACCACCGCGCAACGCCCGAAGCATCGTCGCGGTGAACCACACCGTCAGGTAGCCGGCGACCAACGGATACGGCAGGTTGCGCCGGGCGACCCACACCCGGTTGCGGGCGTCCATGAAGCGATGCCGCGGTCCGCGGAACGGCGCGGCCGGCGGGTTGTGCACGACGAGATCGGCGTCGTAGCTGATCCGTAGGCCGAGATCGACGAACCGCCAGGCGAGCTCGATCCCCTCGTGGCCGTAGAAGAAGCTAGCGGGCCAGCCCCCCGCGGCAACGAAGGCCGATCGCCGGATCAGGGAAGCGCCTTCCCAGAACCAAGCGACATCTCCACTTCGGTGCGCATCCCCGGCCCGCAGCCGAGGGACGTGGCGACGAGCCGTCTCGGACCCGCCCGGATCGGCAGCGCGCGGCTGGACCACCGCAAGGCTGTCGTCGGCGGCGAACCGCGCCACTGCCCGAGCGAGAAGGTCGTCACCGACCAGCTCGATGTCGTCGTCGAGGAAGAAGAGGATGTCGCCGGCGACAGCGTTCGCACCGATGTTGCGTCCCTCCGGCACGCCGGCGTTCTCGGCGAGCGCGACGGTCCGGACCTCCACCGGGAGGCCCGCCGGCTCCCACCCGTTGCCGACGACCACGACGTGCACGGTGACGTCGCGCTGCGCCAGGACCGAGGTGACAGCACGCAACAGCTCGTCCGGACGGTTGCCCTGGCTGAGCAGGACGCAACCGACGGACAGCGTCACCGCAGGCGATCCGAGGCGAGCGTCGCGAGCAGATGACCGAGGACAACGATGACCGCGATCGCGAGCAGTACGACGGACAGCACCCGGGTGTCCCCGAGACAGCCGCGCCCGGCGTCAACCGACGCAGCGACGACGGCTAGCACGGTCATCTCGAGGGCAAGCAGCGCGCGGTTGAACGGCAGCGTCGCGGCGAAGCGTCGGAGCTGGCGGATCAAACCGGCCCGCGGCCGAGCCACCTCCGCGGTGTCAGCGATCGGTGGCAGACCCGACTGCACGCGAGCGACGTGCACCAGGTCGGTCTCGGCCTTGGTCACGAGGATCAGGAAGCCGGCGGCCAGCCCGACGGCGGTCCAGCCACCGATCGAACCGAGGCCGCCGTCGGCATGCACACCGACCCCGATCGCGAGACCGCCGTCGGTGACGTAATGGGCGATCCGGTCGAGATAGATCCCGCTCGCCGCCCGCTGATCCCGCCATCGCGCCAGCTCGCCGTCGACGCAGTCAAGGGTTCCTTGCAGCTGGATCAGGACGAACGCCACCAGCGGTCCCCACAGATGCGGGACGGTCATCGTCAGCGCGGCAAGCAGGCCGCAGACCAACATCATCCACGTGACGCCGTTGGGTGTGACGGCGGTCGGCACCAGCGCCCGGGTGATGTGCAGCGAGATCTTGCGCTGGTAGAGCTTGCCCGCCCAGTGCTCGCCGCTGACCCGGCCGACGACCGACTCCGGTTGCGCGACCGCGCGGAGCTCAGCGATCGAAGGCCGCGACTGCGTCATGTCTGGTCGTCGTCGGCGTAGTACATCTCGATGATCTCTTCGATAGGCCCTTCGACCGGCGGCTGCTCGCGCCGCAGGTAGATGCCGCGGTCGCACCAACGCCGCAGGTCGTTCTCGTTGTGTGAGACGAGCAGCATCGTCCGGCCGCCGCTGAGCATCTCGTCGATGACGACTGCGCACTTCTTGCGGAACGCCTTGTCACCGACCGCGAGGACCTCATCGACCAGCAGGATCGGCTCTTCCATGCGCGTCACGATCGAGAACGCCAGCCGAGCGCGCATGCCGCTGGAGAAGTGCATGACGGGAGTGTCGACGAAGCGCTTCACCCCGGCCCAGCTCATGATCTCGTCGAACCGCTCGTCGGTCTGCTCGCGCGAGAAGCCGTGCAGCGAGGAGATCAGGTAGACGTTCTCGCGGGCGGTGAGGTCGCCGACGAAGCCCGCCGACAGCTCGATCATCGCGCCCACTCCGCCGTTGACCTGGATGGTGCCCTCGTCAGGCAGCATCACCCCGGCGACGAGGCGAAGCAGGGTGCTCTTCCCGCAGCCGTTGCGGCCGACGAGACCGACCGACTCCCCCTTCTTGACCCGGAAGGAGACATGGCGAAAGGGCCAGTACTCACCGGTCCCGGTCGTCGACTTCCGGCCTTCGATCAGGAGGTTCTTCACGCCGATGCGCCGGCGGCGGTTGATCGCGAACTTGATGCCGACGTCCTTGACGACGATCGCGTCCTTGGGTTTCGGAGGCACGTCAGAGTTCCTTCAGGACGGCGCGCTCGACACGGGCGAAGACGGTGAAGCCGAGCACCAGTACGACGACGGAGCCGACGACGGCGTAGAGCACCGGCTGCCAGCCGGTCCAGTACGCGGGCAGCCACACCGCGCGGTTGATCGCAAGGATGCCGACCATCGGGTTGATCGAGTCGAGCTGCTGCATGGATGGCGACAGCCTGGTCAGCGGCCACAGGACGGGGGCAAGGAAGAACAGCATCCGGATCACCATGCTGATGCCCTGCTCGATGTCGCGCAGCACGGTGTTGAGCGACGAGACGAGCAGCGCGAGGCCGACGCACAACATCAGCTGGAGCACGAACGCCAGCGGCCACACGAACACGTACGCGCTCGGCCGCACCCCGTAGATCCACGCCACCAGGATCAGCACCGGAAGGCTCAGGACGAACTCGACCGTCTTCATCGCCACCTCGGCCAGCGGATAGATCTCGCGAGGCAGCGCGATGGAGGTGATCAGCCGGGAGTTCTGGCGCAGCGTGCTGGTCGAGGAGTTCACCACCGACGCGAACCACTGCCACGGCAGGATCGCGGAGCTGATGAACAGCGGATACTTCGGGTAGCTGCGGTGGAAGATCTTCAGCAGCAGGAAGTAGGTGACGACGAGCATCGCCGGCTCGAGCATCGACCAGGCGTAGCCGAGCACCGAGTTCGCGTACTTGTGGCGCAGTCCGCGGTCCACGAGCATCCGCAGGACGTCGCGACGGTCCCAGATGTCGAAGAGCCGGTCGAGGATCGGCTGACCGACCGCCGAACGGATCCGGGTGCCTTCGTGGAGCCGCCGAAAACGAAGCCCGGCAAGGCCTAGGGACTGTTCCGGCACGGAATCACGGTACTTGGGTGAGCAGCTCCGGCCCGATATCTGCCAGCGACGCGCAGCCCGCGAGTGCCATGGACAGGTCGAGCTCGGCAAGCAGGCAACGCACCACGTGACGCACTCCGGCCTCACCCGCGATGCCCAGCCCGTAGATGTAGGGCCGGCCGATCAGCGCCGCCTTCGCGCCGAGTGCGAGCGCCTTCATGACGTCGGATCCGGTGCGCACGCCGGAGTCGAACAGCACGTCGACCCGCCCGTCGACCGCCTCGACGACACCTGGCAGGGCATCGAGGGCGGCGATCGAACCGTCGATCTGGCGGCCACCGTGGTTCGACACCAGCACACCGTCCATCCCGGCATCGACAGCCCGTCGCGCGTCGTCGGGGTGCAGGACTCCCTTCACCGCGATCGGGCCGTCCCAGTGCTCGCGCACCCATGCCAGGTCTTCCCACGTGTTCGACGGGTCACCGAACATCGACTGCCAGTGCATGACGGCGGCGGTCGGATCCTCGTCCGGGCGCTTCGCCAGACCCGCCAGGAACGCCGGGTCCGACTCGTAGTTCGCCAGACCCATGCGGGTCAGGAACGGCAGATAGCCGTTCACGAGGTCGCGTGGCCGCCACGCAAGGATGAAGGTGTCGAGGGTCACCAGCAACGCCGAGAAGCCCGACGCCTTGGCTCGCGCGAGCAGGGACGCCCCGACGTCGCGATCCTTCGGCCAGTAGAGCTGGAACCAGCGGGGCGCTCCGCCGCCCGCGGCGGCGACCTCCTCGAGGCGGTACGACGACACCGTCGACAGTGCGATCGGAATGCCGAGGTCGCCGGCAGCCCGGGCCACCGCGACCTCCCCGTCGGGATGCACGATTCCCTGCACGCCGACCGGACCCAGAACGACCGGCGCCGGCATCGTCGTACCGAGCACCGTGGTCGACTGGTCGCGGACCGACACGTCGCGGAGGAAGCGCGGCACGATGCGCCAGCGCTCGAAGGCGTCCCGGTTCGCGCGAGCGGTCGACTCGGTCCCGGCACTCCCCGCGACGTAGCCGAATGCCTCCGGCGAGAACCGCTCCTGCGCGGCGGCCTCGAGCGCCGCCACCGAGATCGGTAGCTCTGGTCGCACTCCCAGCGCGCCGCTGAGATAGATCTCGGACTGGAACGCGGAGAACGGCGGCACCTCAGTCACGACGGGCAGCATGCCAGACCTGCGATTACGTTACGGGTCGGCGCTGAATAGAGTCTTCGTCATGCGAAAGGTGCTGATCGCCAACCGCGGCGAGATCGCGGTTCGAGTTGTCCGTGCCTGCCGGGACTCCGGTCTCGGCAGCGTGGCGATCTACGCCGATCCCGATCTCGACGCGCTGCATGCCAAGCTCGCCGACGAGGCGTTCGCCCTGGGCGGCTCGACCCCGGGCGAGACCTACCTCGACATCGCGAAGATCCTCGACATCGCGAGGCGGTCCGGCGCCGACGCCGTACACCCCGGCTACGGCTTCCTTGCCGAGAACGCCGACTTCGCGACCGCCGTGGCCGACGCCGGGCTGATCTGGATCGGCCCGCCGCCGGCAGCGATCGACGCGCTCGGCGACAAGGTCAAGGCCCGGCACATCGCCGCCGACGTCGGCGCCCCGCTCGCGCCGGGCACGCCGAACCCGGTAGGCGGCGTGGACGAGGTCCTCGCGTTCGCCGACGAGCACGGCGTCCCGATCGCCATCAAGGCGGCGTACGGCGGCGGTGGCCGAGGCCTCAAGGTCGCACGCAACCGCGACGAGATCCCCGAGCTGTTCGACAGCGCGGTACGCGAGGCGGTCGCGGCATTCGGGCGCGGCGAGTGCTTCGTCGAGCGCTACCTCGACAAGCCTCGTCACGTCGAGACCCAGATCCTCGCCGACACCCACGGCAACGTCATGGTGGTCGGCACCCGCGACTGCTCATTGCAGCGGCGTCACCAGAAGGTCGTCGAGGAAGCACCCGCGCCGTTCCTCACCGAGGCTCAGCTCGAGCGGCTGTACGAAGCGAGCAAGGCGATCGCGCGCGCGGCGGGCTATGTAGGTGCCGGTACGTGCGAGTTCCTCGTCGCACAGGACGGCACGGTCTCGTTCCTCGAGGTGAACACCCGCCTGCAGGTCGAGCACCCCGTCACCGAAGAGACCAGCGGGGTCGACCTGGTGCGCGCGCAGTTCGCGATCGCCGACGGTCAGCGGCTCGCCAGCCACGACCCGGTGCCCCGCGGTCACGCGATGGAGTTCCGGATCAACGCCGAGGACGCCGGGCGCAACTTCCTGCCCGCCCCCGGCACGATCACCTCATGGCAGGTGCCTTCGGGCCCCGGCGTGCGGGTCGACGCCGGCTATCTCGACGGCGACACGGTGCCCGGTGCCTACGACTCGTTGCTGGCCAAGCTCATCGTCACCGGCGCGACCCGCCAGGAGTGCATCGAGCGGTCGCGGCGCGCCCTCGCCGAGTTCGAGGTCGGCGGCATGCCGACGATCATTCCGTTCCACCGCGCCGTGCTCGAAGAGCCCGACTTCACCGACGAGCCGTTCCGGGTCCACACCCGCTGGATCGAGACCGAGTGGACCGGCTCGGTCCCGGCGTACGACGGTGGCTCCGACCCGGCCGCGCCCGCCGGGCGAGAGCGAATCACCGTCGAGGTCGGCGGGCGCCGCCTCGAGGTGTCGCTGCCGGGCGGTCTCGCCGCCGCGGCCGGGCCGGCAACGCCGGCCGGCCGCAAGCCGCCGTCGGCACACAAGGCAAAGGCGTCCGCCGGTGCGGCGAGCGGTGACTCGCTGACCGCTCCGATGCAGGGCACGATCGTGAAGGTCGCCGTCGCCGATGGCGACACCGTCGAAGCGGGCGACCTGGTCGTCGTGCTCGAGGCCATGAAGATGGAGCAGCCGATCAACGCGCATCAGGCCGGCACGATCAGCGGTCTGTCCGCCGACGTCGGCGACGTCGTCAGCTCCGGCACCGCCATCTGCACCATCGCACCCGCCTGACAATCGTCACGGCGGGGGCGGGGGCGGTGGCGGCGGCGCCGGCCCCCCGTTGCACACCTCCGCCGTCTGCGACGGTGACGGCCCCGTCCCGGTGATCACCGCGACCCCACCGAAACCGCCGCACTCAGCGCTGGCCGGACTCGGGGGGATCGGGGACGTGCTCACAAACGCAGCGGGGCCAGGCGGACCGCTGGGTCCCGGAGCCCCGCGACCGCCGGAAGAACCCGCCGCCCCGGGCGAGCCCTGCGGCCCGGGCGAACCCTGGGGCCCGGGCGAGCCCTGGGGTCCGGGCGCCCCCACCACATTCCACGACACCGGCTGTGAGTGGGCAGGACACGTCTTCGGCGCGACGACGCTCACCCGGACCAGCCGCCCGTGGGTCGTCAGGCACGCGTAGAACGTCGAGTGCCGAGGAGGAACGGCCGCCGCCACGATCGCGGTGCTCACCGCGATACACAAGATGAGAAACGACGCCAAACCCAACAAGACCCGAGCGCGGCTCATCAGACGCCCCTTTCAATGGATGCGGCTGGGCGCGCGCCCCGGCATTGTCGCACCGTGCGGTCAGTCCTGGACAGACAGGTGTAGCTGCCGTGCCGCCTCGGTGATGCTGCCGCTGATCGACGGATAGATCGTGAAGGAGTGGGCCAGCTGGTCGACGGTGAGGCTCTGCTGCACCGCCATCGAGACCGGCAGGATCAGCTCACTCGCGCGTGGCGCGACCACCACCCCGCCGAGGACGATGCCCGTGCCGGGACGGCAGTAGAGCTTCACGAAACCGTCCTCGATCCCCTGCATCTTCGCCCGCGCATTCGTCGCCAGCGGCAGCTTCACCTCGCGAACCCCCGACCGCGCAATGGCCGCCTCGACGGCGGGCAGGCCGACCGTCGCGATCTCCGGGTCGGTGAAGACGTTGGCGGCGACGGTCGCCAGGCGAAGCGGCATGACGGTGTCACCGAGTGCGTGCCACATCGCCGTACGTCCCTGCATCGCGGCCACCGAGGCGAGCAGCAGCAGACCGGTGCAGTCGCCGGCGGCATAGATGCCCTGCACGTTGGTTCGCGAGACCCGGTCGACCTTCACATACCCCGCGTCGTCGGTCGCGACGCCGACCCGCTGCAAGGCGAGCTCGGAGGTGTTGGGCACCGACCCGACCGTGACGAGACAGTGCGAGCCGCTCACCGTCCGGCCGTCGCGCAGCTCCACTTCGATGCCGCCGGCGGTACGCCGAACGGCGGCGGCTCTGGCCTGCTTCACGATCTGCATGCCGCGCCGCGTGAACACCTCCTCGATGAGCAGCGCCGCGTCGGCGTCCTCGCTCGGCATGACGCGGTCCCGGCTGGAGACCAGCGTCACCTGGCTGCCGAGCGCGAGATACGCGCTGGCGAACTCCGCGCCGGTGACACCCGACCCGACCACCACGAGGTGCTCCGGAATGTCGGGCAGGTCGTAGACCTGCTGCCAGTTGAGGATGCGCTCGCCGTCGGGCTCTGCCCCGGGCAACACGCGCGGGGAGGCGCCGGTCGCGATGAGCACGACGTCGGCGGCGACCTCCTCCACCCCGTCCGACTGGCGGACCTCGATGCGTCCTCGACTCGTGAACCGGCCGACACCGGACACGATCTGCACGCCTTCTCCGGCAACCCGGCGGGTGATGTCGGCGGACTGGGCAGCGGCGAGCGCCTTCACCCGCTTGTAGACGGTCGTCGCGTCGACCTCCAGATGGTCGGTGGCCGCCCCGCCGCCGCGTGGCCTGACGCCGAGCGCCTCGCTGCCTTCCAGAGCCGCGATCGACTCACTCGTCGCGATCAGGGTCTTGCTGGGGACGCAGTCCGCGAGCACGCACGCCCCGCCGAGCCCGTCCCGCTCGACGACCACCACCTCGGCACCGAGCTGGGCGGCGACGAGCGCCGCTTCGTAGCCGCCGGGCCCGCCACCAAGAATCGCGATGCGCGTCACACGCCCATTGTTCCCGTCGACTCTTACGCTTCAGTTTCGTGGCGGTGTACGCGGCGTACGGCTCGAACCTCGATCCGGCCCAGATGCATGCGCGCTGCCCTCACTCGCCGTGCCGGGGACCCGGCTGGCTGGAGGGCTGGCGGCTGAGCTTCGGCGGCGAGGATCTCGGCTGGGAGGGCGCGCTCGCGACCGTCGTCGAGGATCCGGCCTCGCGCGTGTTCGTGATGCTCTACGACATCGAGACCTACGACGAGGCGACGCTCGACGAGATCGAGTTCGCGACGACCGGGCTCTACCGCAAGATCCGGGTCCGGGTGCAGACGCTCGACGGGGCACAGCTCGCCTGGCTGTACGTCCTGGCGGGATACGAAGGCGGCTTGCCCTCAGCCCGATATCTCGGCGTGATGGCCGACGCCGCCGAACGGGCCGGCGCACCCGCCGACTATGTCCAGGACCTGCGTGGCAGGCCGTGCCGCACCGTCGGCGAAGATCACTAGGTGACGCAGACCGAACGGACCGGGCACACGCCGCTGCAGCGTCTGCTGGGGATCTTCTACCTCGACGATCTCGACAACCCGCCGGCCGACGGCTCCGCCACGGTTCAGGGCGACGT
>DASZYY010000035.1:0-11419 GCA_035545175.1 Mycobacteriales bacterium | reverse complement strand
GGGGGCGGCAACGTGATCAACACTCATCGGGTCCGCGACGTGACCATCGTCGAGCTCGACCACGGTGCGGTGAACGCCCTCGACCTGGAGCTGGTCGAAGCGATCACCTCGACGCTGGGCGGGATCGAAGGTCCCGTCGTCCTGACCGGACGGGGCCGGGCGTTTTCGGCCGGGGTCGACCTCAACCGGATCGTCAACGACGGCGACGAGTACATCGAGCGGTTCCTGCACGCGCTGTCGCGGGCGTTCCATTCGGTGTTCACGTTCCCGTTTCCGATCGTCGCGGCGGTGAATGGTCACGCGATCGCGGGCGGGTGCGTGATCGCGCTCGGGTGCGACCTTCGGCTCATGTCCGCGGGCACGATCGGCCTGACCGAGCTTCCCGTCGGTGTGGCGTTTCCCCGGATCGCTCTCGAGATCGTGCGCTTCGCGCTGGGCCCGCTGGCCTCGAAGACCGTGCTGCAGGGGGAGGCGGTGGGACGGCAGGAGGCGCACCGGCTGGGGATGGTCGACGAGATCGTCGAGGCCAGTGAGCTTCTCGAGCAAGCGATCGAGACGGCGATCAAGTTGGGGCGGACCCCCGCCACCCTCTATGCGCGCACCAAGCAGGATCTGCACGCGCCGACCTTGAGTGCGGTCGCCAGCGAGCCAGAGGGCGCCTTGCAGGTATGGACCGCTCCTGAAACCAAGGAGCGGCTGAAGGAGTTCCTGGTGAACCTCAACGCCGGGCGCAGCTAGGGGAGCGGCCGGCAGCGAGCCCCGGTCCCGTACGAGGCATTCGATCTCGTCGGGTAGGGCGTAGGCCAAACTGGCTGCGTGGAGATTCGCACTGCTGGAGTCGTTGGCCTGGGCACGATGGGTGCCGGCATCGTCGAGGTGTTTGCCCGTGCCGGGCTCGACGTCGTCGCGGTGGAGATCGATGCCGCGCTGCTGGCGGCCGGCCAGAAGCGGCTGGAAGGCTCACTCGGCAAGGCGGTCGACCGCGGCAAGCTGGACGCCGGCGAGCGGGACGCGATCCTCGCGCGAGTCGCTTTCACCACCGACCGCTCCGACCTGGCGCGCGCCGACCTGGTGACCGAAGCGGTGCCCGAAAGGCTGGAGATCAAGACCGCGCTGTTCGCCGAGCTCGACGAGATCTGCCCACCGCAGACTGTGCTCGCGACCAACACCTCCTCGCTCCCGGTCACCCGGATCGCGACCGCGACGGGAAGGCCCGGCCGCGTCGTCGGCATGCACTTCTTCAACCCGGCCCCGGTCATGCGGCTGGTTGAGGTCGTGCACACGGTCAGGACCGATCCCGAGGTGACGGCGGCGGTGCGCGGCCTGGCTGAGCGTTGCGGAAAGACGCCCGTTGTGGTCTGTGACCGTGCCGGCTTCGTGGCCAACGCTCTGCTCTTCGGCTACCTCAACGCCGCGGCCCGCGCCGCCGAGACCGGTCAGGCCGCGATCGCGGACATCGACACGGCGGTCGTTGCTGCATGCGGGTTCCCGATGGGCCCGCTGACCCTGATGGACCTCATCGGTCTCGACGTGTCGCTGGACGTCATGGAGACGATGTTTGAGGAGACCCGCGACCAGCGTTACGCACCGGCACCGCTGTTGCGGCGGCTGGTGATGGCCGGCGAGCTCGGCCGCAAGACCGGTCGCGGCTACTACCGGTACGACGGGGGTGAGGCGACCGCGTCTCTTCCGGCACCGGACTTCGCCACCGGGACGGCGCGCTCGACCGCGACCGTCGTGATGGTCGCGAGCAGCGCCTCGGCGTTGCACGCCGCCATGCCCGGGATCGACCTCGTCGAGCCCGACAAGACCGCCGACGCCGACGTCGTGATCATCGATGGCGGCTCTCGGATCGGCACGGCAGAGCTGCTGGCGCGAGTCGTGCGGGTCACCAAGGCGGGCGCGGTGATCGGCGTCGCGACGACGGACGAGGCTCCGGTGCTCGCGATGACGGCGGGTCTTGCCGATCGCGGCTACATCGTCGGCGTACATCTGCCGCACGCTCCGCGGCCCGGTGTCATCGAGGTCGTCGCGACGTTGCACAGCCATCCGGATGCGGTCGCAACGCTCGTCGCGGCGACGCGTGATGCCGGTCTCGCGGCCGTCGCCTGCCGGGACCGCCCGGGCCACATCGTCGACTACCTCGTCCTGCCGCATCTCGGCGACGCCGTGCGCATGGTGGACGACGGTTACGCCGACACCTCCGATGTAGACGTCGCGATGCGGCTCGGGTGCGGTTATCCCGACGGCCCGTTCACGATGCTCGCCGCAGTCGGTGCCGACGACACCCGTTCGGTGCTCTCCCACCTCGCGGCAGCGACGCACCTGCCATCGCTCGCCCCCTCGCCGTTGTTGGACGAGCTTGCCGCTGCCGGTCCCGACCCGGCATGAGCCCACGGCGGGCCAGACGCCGCGACGAGACGCCGGCGCCGCTGCGGACCGGTGGCTGGGCCGTCGAGGAGTCACACCCGGACGGTGAGTGGCTGGTGCGGCCGTTGACCGCGGCGGCTGCGGTGAAGACCTATCGCTGCCCGGGCTGCCAGCAGGAGCTGCGGCCGGGCACGCCGCACATCGTCGCCTGGCGGCCCGGCGACGAGTCGGGACGCCGGCACTGGCACACGCCCTGCTGGCAAGCCCGCCTTCGCCGGCGATGAGCGAGATCCGGGCGAACACCGTCCTGCCGGCGCGGCGGGAGCCGGTGACGTTGCACACCGCCGACGGGCTCGCCCTGGTTGGCGAGCTGGCCCTTCCGGCGGCGGCGCCGCCGATCGCGACCTTGGTGATGCTGCATCCATTGCCGACCCACGGCGGGATGATGGACAGCCACCTGTTTCGCAAGGCTGCCTTCCGGTTGCCCGCCCTCGCCGACCTCGCCGTACTTCGGTTCAACACTCGGGGGACCGAGAGCGAGGCGGGCCGCAGTGAAGGAGCCTTCGGCGACGGCGAAGGCGAGCGGTACGACGTCGCCGCGGCCCTCGATCTCGTCGAGTACCGCGACCTGCCGGCGCCGTGGCTGGTCGGCTGGTCGTTCGGCACGGACCTGGCATTGCGGCACGGCTGCGATCCGAGCGTTGCCGGTGCAGTCCTGATCGCGCCGCCGCTGCGCTACTCCGGCGAGGCGGATCTCGCGACGTGGGCCGCTTCCGGCAAGCCGGTGGTCGCGATCGTTCCCGAGCTCGACGACTACCTGAGACCGCCAGAGGCCCGGCAGCGTTTTGCGGCCGTTCCGCAGGCGAAGGTCGTCGAGGTCACCGGCGCGAAGCACCTGCTCGTGGGCTTCACCGAAGAGGTCCTCGATCTGATCGTTGAGGCCGTCGCGCCCGCCAAGGCACCGCTGCCCCGCAGCTGGCCCGATTCGCGGTGATGGGGTCGCGCCTCGCGGGACCATCGCCTCTGGTCGGGCAAGACCTGGTTGCGGTTGCGTTGGTTGTACGGCGGACACCCAGCCCCGCCGCGGAGGTGCCTCGTGACTACTTCCACCAGCGCGCGAGAGCGACCATTTCTCGGGCTGCGCCGCCAGCCCGGCCGGCTCGCGCTGAGGTTCATGCGGCTGCCGCTGAACGCCTACCGGCACGACAAGGGTCATCTGCTTGGCCGCACGTTCATCGAGTTTGACCACGTGGGCCGCAAGAGCGGAAGGATCTACCAGGCGGTCGCGATGGTGCTCGGCTACGACAAGACCACCGGCGAGGCAGTGATCATGCGCGCGTGGGAGACCGACTGGTACCGCAACCTGCAGGTGCATCCAGCCACCCGCGTCAGGCTGGGCCGCGAGTCGTTCACGCCCGAGCAACGGTTCCTCACCGACGACGAAGCGCTTCAGGCCATTCGAGACTTCCGCGCAGCACACCCGCACCGAGTGCATCTGGCCAGTCGCATCATCGGCTGGGGAGATCTGGATGACGATGCGAACTTGCGCAAGTTCGTCCACGAGCATCCCTTCGTCGCCTTCCGGCCCGCGAAGGTCAGCTGAGCTCGGGGCTGGGAGAGGTCATGTGCGACACCAGCGCGGCAGGGCCGGTGGCCTTCGTTCCAGTTGATGTCGAGTGGTCTGGGCGGCAGATCCAGCTTGAGCCGGTGGACGAGGTGCAGGTCCTCATCGTCTGCGACAACACCATCGACATCTTCCTTCTCGACGAGGGACCGGCAAGACGGCTGCTGAGCGGCGCGGGAAACCCGTCAATGCTGCCCGCCCCGACCATGCTCGAGGGCGAAGTCGTCGACGGGCCGCTGGCCCAGCACGGCTTCTCGGCGCTCGTAACCGTCCGACGTGGCGAACGTAGCCACACGGTGCTGTTCGACACCGGCATCACGCCCGATGGCTGCGTCGAGAACCTGCGGCGCATCGGCAGGGATCCCGCCGACATAGAGGCCATCGTCTGCAGCCACGGCCACTTCGACCACACCGCAGGCCTCTCCGGCCTCGCCGCCCGGCTCGGCCGACAGAACCTGCCGGTTGTCGTCCATCCGGAGTTCTGGACCCGCCGTCGGCTCGCGATCCCGGGCCGGGAACCGCTGGACACACCCACAACGAGCCGACGTGCGCTCGAGGATGTCGGGTTCGCCATCATCGAGCACCACCGGCCGTCGTTCCTTCTAGGTGGGTCGCTCCTGATCACGGGCGAGGTCGATCGCACGACCGACTTCGAGCGCGGTTTCCTGATCCATCAGGCACTCCGGGACGGCACGTGGGTTCCAGATCCACTCATCCTCGATGACCAGGCCTTGATTGCGAACGTCGCCGGGAAGGGACTCGTCGTCCTCACCGGCTGCGGCCACGCGGGCATCGTCAACATCTGCCGCTACGCGCAGCGGCTCACGGGTGAGAATCGGCTGCACGCCGCAATCGGCGGCTTTCACCTCAACGGCCCGCTTTTCGAGCCGATCATCCCCGCCACGCTCGACGCGTTCGACGAACTCGCACCCGACGTCATCGTCCCGGCCCACTGCAGCGGCTGGCGCGCCGTCCACGCCATCGCGGCCAGGTTCCCGCAGCAGTTCATTCAGACCAGCGTTGGGACCACTTTCCACCTGGCCGCCGACGTTGCGGCCGCGGCATCTTGAAAAGGCTGTGTGTCAGATGCCCGGTGCGTGGGGCATGACCTGGTCGGCCACCAGGCGTAGGTGGTCGAGGTCGGTCAGGTCGAGCATCTGCAGGTAGAAGCGCTCGGCGCCGGCCTCCGCGTAGGCCCCGATCTTGTCGAGGACCTCGGCCGGCGAGCCGCTCAGACCGTTCTCCCGCAGCTCGTCGACCTCTCGGCCGATCACCCCCGCCCGTCGTGCCACCTCGGCCTCGGTCTCGCCGCAGCAGAGCACCAGCGCCGCCGAGTAGACCATCGAGCCCGGGTCACGGCCGGCTGCTTCGCACGCCGCCCGGATCTTGTCGTGGGTCGACCTCATCCGGTCGATCGGCACGAACGGGGCGTTGTACTCCGCGGCGTAGGTCGCGGCGAGCCGTGCCGACTTCGGTCCGCCCTGGCCGCCGAGCACGATCGGCGGACGCGGGCTCTGCGCTGGGCGGACGGTGTCCACCGCGATGTGCACGGACGTCGTCTTGCCCTCGTAGTCGAACGTCGCGCCCGATGGCGCCGACCAGGCGCCGGCGAGGATCGCGAGCTGGTCTTCGAGCATGTCGTAGCGGGTCGGCACGTCGGGGAAAGGGATTCCGAAGCCCTCGTGCTCCGCGCCGTACCAGCCGGCGCCTAGCCCGATGTCGACCCGGCCGTTGCTCATCTGGTCGACCTGGGCCGCGATAACGGCGAAGTCGCCGAGGTGGCGAAAGGTCACTGGGGTGACGAGCGTCCCCAGCCGGATCGTCGAGGTGTCTCGCGCAAGCCCGGCGAGTGTCGTCCAGGCGTCGGTGACGCCGGGCAGGCCGCTCACCGACCCCATCTTGAGGATGTGATCGGAGCGGAAGAAAGCGCCGTATCCACTCGCCTCCGCGGTACGCGCGACGGCGAGCATCTGGTCGTACGACGCGCCCTGCTGCGGTTCGGTGAAGACCCGGAACATCGCGACCCTCCCTAGTGGCCTGCCGCCTGCACGAGCTCGGTGAGCACGCCGCCGACGCTCTTCGGGTGCAGGAAGGCGATCGAGGCCCCGAGCGACCCGTGCCGGGGTTGCTTGTCGACGAGCTTGATGCCGCCTTCGCCGAGCTGCTCGAGCGCGGCGCTGACGTCCACGACGCCGTACCCGATGTGGTGCACGCCCTCGCCTCGCATCTCGATGAACTTGCCCACCGGGGTGTCGGCGCTGAGCGGCTCGAGCAGCTGTACGTACGACCCGCCGCCGGGCGCGTCGGCGACGTGGAGCATCGCCTCCTTCACGCCCTGCGCCTCGTTCGTCTCGCGGCCGGCGACCACCAGCCCGAACGTGGCGACGTAGAACTCGATGGCCGACTCGAGATCGCGGCAGGCGATGCCGACGTGGTCGATGCGCGTCAGAAGAGGCGAAGTCATACGCCGTATCGTGTCAGCCATGCCAGGTTCGGTAATCGTCTCGGGTGCCCGTACCCCCATCGGCAAGCTTCAGGGCTCGCTCGCCGACTTCTCCGGCGCCGAGCTCGGCGGCGTCGCGATCGAGGCCGCGCTGGCCCGCGCCGGCGTCGCCGGTGACGTCGTCGACTACGTGATCATGGGCCAGGTCCTGCAGGCCGGCGCCGGCCAGATCACGGCGCGCCAGGCGGCCGTCAAGGGTGGCATCCCGATGACCGTGCCGGCCCTGACGATCAACAAGGTGTGCCTGTCCGGCCTGGACGCGATCGCGCTTGCCGATCAGCTCATCGCCGCGGGCGAGTACGACGTGGTTGTTGCGGGCGGCATGGAGTCGATGACCCAGGCGCCGCATCTGTTGCCCGGCTCGCGCAAGGGCTTCAAGTACGGCGACGCCAAGCTGGTCGACTCGATGGCCTACGACGGGTTGTTCTGCGCGTTCGACCAGTGCGCGATGGGTGAGTCGACAGAGGCGCACAACGCCAAGCTCGGCATCGGCCGCGCGGAGCAGGACGACTTCGCGGCGCGCTCCCACGAGCTCGCGGCCGCGGCGCAGAAGAACGGCACCTTCGACGACGAGATCGTCTCCGTGGCGATCCCGCAGCGACGCGGTGAACCGGTCCAGTTCACGACGGACGAGGGGGTCCGGCCGGACACCAACGTCGAAGGGCTCGCGCAGCTGAAGCCGGCGTTCGCCAAGGACGGCACGATCACCGCGGGTTCGGCATCGCAGATCTCCGACGGTGCATGCGCCGTCGTGGTGATGTCGCGCGAAGCCGCCGAGCGGCACGGCGCAACCGTGCTCGCCGAGATCGGGCACCACGGCGTCGTCGCGGGCCCGGACGCCTCGCTGCAGGCACAGCCTGCCAACGCGATCAACAAGGCGCTCGCCCGCGCCGGCGCATCGGTCGCCGACCTCGACCTCATCGAGATCAACGAGGCGTTCGCTGCGGTCGCGGTTCACTCGGCGAAGCTGCTCGACGTCGGGTGGGACAAGGTCAACGTCAACGGGGGGGCGATCGCCCTGGGACATCCGATCGGCGCCTCCGGCGCTCGGCTGGCGCTGACCCTGGCGCTCGAGCTGAGGCGGCGGGGCGGCGGTCTCGGTGCCGCCTCACTGTGCGGTGGCGGCGGGCAGGGCGACGCTCTTCTGCTGCGCGTGCCCGCATAGCGACGCATGTCGACTGACGTCGGCGCGCTCGTCGAAAAGGCGCGCGAGGGCGACCCGCGCAGCGTCGGGCGGCTGATCTCGCTCGTCGAGAACGCCTCGCCGCAGCTGCGCGAGGTGATGGCTGCGCTTGCGCCGCACGCCGGCAAGGCGCGGCTGATCGGCCTCACCGGCTCGCCCGGGGTCGGGAAGTCGACGACGACATCGGCGCTGCTGTCCGCCTTCCGCGGGCGAGGCGAGCGGGTCGGCGTACTTGCGATCGACCCGACGTCGCCGTTCTCCGGCGGCGCATTGCTGGGGGACCGGGTGCGGATGCAGGACCACGCGCTGGACCCCGGCGTCTACATCCGGTCGATGGGTACTCGCGGCAACCTCGGCGGCGTCTCGTGGGCGACGCCCCAGGCGATCCGGGTGCTCGACGCGGTCGGATGCGACGTGGTGATCATCGAGACGGTCGGGGTCGGCCAGGCGGAGGTCGCGATCGCCTCGCTCGCCGACAGCACGGTCGTGATGCTCGCGCCAGGCCTGGGCGACGGGATCCAGGCGGCGAAGGCCGGCATCCTCGAGATCGCTGACCTGTACGTCGTGAACAAGGCCGACCGTGACGGCGCGACGCAGACGGTGCGCGATCTGAAGTCGATGCTGACGCTCGGCGAGAAGCGGGCGCCGGGGGACTGGAAGCCGCCAGTGCTCAGCACGGTGTCGTCGAAGAACGAAGGCATCACCGAGTTCGTCGAGGAGCTCGATCGCCACCACCAGTGGCTCACCGAGTCGGGGGAGCTCGAGCGGCGGCGCCATCGGCGCGCGGCAGAGGAGATCGAGGTCCTGGCCGTCACCACGTTGCGCGAGCGGATGGGCGACCTCAGCGACGGTGACCTGCTCGGCGACCTTGCGGCGGAGGTGCTCGCCGGCAAGACCGACCCGTATGCCGCCGCCGACCGCCTGGTCGCCGCCGTCGAGTCCTGACCGGTCATGTCGCGCGAGCCGCTCGGACTTCCCTTCGACCCGATCGAGCGGGCGGGCGACATCTGGGAGGCCAAGGTAGGGCCGGCCGCAGCGATGCGTGTCGCGACCTCCGTGATGCGCGCCCAGCAGCTCCTGCTCGCTCGCTACGACGAGATCCTCAAGCCGTACTCACTCACGTTCTCTCGCTACGAAGCGCTCGTCCTGCTGCTCTTCAGCCACTCGGGAGAGCTTCCGCTGTCCGTCATCGGCCAACGGCTGATGGTTCACCCGACGAGCGTGACGAACATCGTCGACCGGCTCGTCTCGCAAGGCCTCGTCGAGCGGCATCCGAACCCGCGCGACGGTCGCGGCGTGCTCGCCCGGTTGACCGCTGAGGGCCGCAGCACGGTCAACCAGGCGACGAACGAGCTGATGGCCGACGGCTTCGGACTCGACATGTACGACGAGAAGGACTTGAACGAGCTGTTCGATCGGCTCAAAGCCTTGCGCGTCGCCGCAGGCGACTTTTAGTAGGACGTCCTAGTAATCTGGACCGGTGACGCCAGAAGAGATCGAGGCAGGACGCGCTCGCTGGCAGGAGCGCTTCGAGAACTCGAAAGTCCGCGAGGCCGACTTCACGACGTTGTCCGGCGTCGAGGTCGAGCCCGTGTACGGGCCCCCTGCCGGCACGTCGTACCCGCGCTTCGACCAGATCGGGTGGCCGGGAGAGTTCCCGTTCACTCGCGGGCTTTACGCCACCGGCTACCGCGGCAAGGAGTGGACGATCCGGCAGTTCGCCGGGTTCGGCAACGCGCAGCAGACCAACGAGCGCTACAAGATGATCCTCGAGGCGGGCGGTCACGGGCTGTCGGTCGCCTTCGACATGCCGACGCTGATGGGCCGTGACTCCGACGACCCGCGCTCCCTCGGCGAGGTCGGCCACTGCGGCGTCGCGATCGACACCGCCGCCGACATGGATGTGCTGTTCGCCGGCATTCCGCTCGAGGACGTCACCACCTCGATGACGATCAACGGGCCCGCCGTGCCGATCTTCTGCATGTACCTCGTGGCGGCGGAGCGGCAAGGCGCCGACATCTCAAACCTCGACGGCACGCTTCAGACGGACATCTTCAAGGAGTACATCGCGCAGAAGGAATGGCTCTATCCGCCGGAGCCGCACCTGCGTCTCATCGGCGACCTGATGGAGTACTGCGCCGCGGAGATCCCGCGTTACAAGCCGCTCTCCGTCTCGGGCTACCACATCCGCGAAGCCGGTACGACGGCCGCGCAGGAGCTCGCCTTCACCCTCGCCGACGGTTTCGGCTACGTCGAGCTCGGGCTGTCGCGCGGGCTCGACATCAACGTCTTCGCGCCAGGCCTGTCGTTCTTCTTCGACGCGCACATCGACTTCTTCGAAGAGATCGCGAAGTTCCGGGCGGCGCGACGGATCTGGGCGCGCTGGCTGCGCGACGTCTATGGCGCGACGGACCCGCGGGCGCAGTGGTTGCGCTTCCACACCCAGACCGCTGGGGTCTCGCTCACCGCACAGCAGCCGGACAACAACATCGTGCGGACCGCCGTCGAGGCCCTCGCCGCGGTGCTCGGCGGCACCAACTCGCTGCACACCAATGCACTCGACGAAGTGCTTGCGCTCCCCAGCGAGAAGGCCGCTGAGATCGCGTTGCGCACTCAACAGGTGCTGATGGAGGAGACCGGGGTTGCCAACGTCGCCGATCCGCTTGGTGGTTCCTGGTACGTCGAGGCGCTGACGGACAAGATCGAAGTGGAGGCCGAGGAGATCTTCACCCGCATCCGCGAGATGGGCAGCGACGGCACGATGACGTCCGGCATCTTGCGCGGGATCGAGGACGGCTGGTTCATGGCGGAGACTGCCGACTCCGCCTTCATCTACCAGACCAAGCTCGAGAAGGGCGACAAGAAGGTCGTCGGCGTCAACGTCTACCCCGACACGGTCGCGACGGAGCTGGAGATCCTGCGGGTCTCCCACCAGGTCGAGATCGACCAGGTCGCCGAGCTCGGACGGCGCAAGGCACAGCGCGACGAGGCGCTGGTCGAGCGCACCCTCGCGGCGCTGAAGGCCGGGACGGCAGGTGACGCGAACCTGGTACCGCTGATTCTCGAGGCATCGCGCGCGGAAGCAACATTGGGTGAGATCTGCGGCGCGATGCGAGAGGAGTTCGGCGAGTACCGGGAGCCGGCTCAGTTCTAGGCTCTAGGCCATGAACATGCGGCCGACTGACATCCGGCTTCCCGGTGCGGTCGACCTGTCGGGTCTGAACCGCCAGCCGGCGCCTCCGCCGAGCAGCGCGCCGGGCGGACAGCCGCCGGCGCTGTCCGGGGTGGTCATCGACGTCACCGAGGACAGCTTCGAGTCGCTCGTCAACCTCTCCCTCCAGGTCCCGGTCGTCCTGGACTTCTGGGCCGACTGGTGTGGGCCGTGCAAGCAGCTCTCGCCGATCCTCGAGAAGCTGGCGGCCGACGACGCCGGCAAGTGGGTGCTCGCGAAGATCAACACCGAGACGGAGCAGCGGCTCGCCGCGGCGTTCCAGATCCAGAGCATCCCCACCGTCATCGCCGTCATCAAGGGTCAGCCGGTCCCGCTGTTCCAAGGTGCGATTCCGGAGGCCGAAGCGCGCAAGGTCCTCGACGAGGTGCTGCGGGTGGCCGCCGCCAACGGCGTCACCGGCACGGTCGACGCCGGTGCCGGCGGCGAGACGGCCGCGCCGCCCGCTGCTGATCCCGAGCTGCTCGCCGCGCAGGAAGCACTCGAACGTGGCGACGTGGACAGCGCGCT
>DASZYY010000034.1:0-11203 GCA_035545175.1 Mycobacteriales bacterium | reverse complement strand
GGCGACGAGCTCATCGCGCAGGTCGAGGGCGGCATGCTCGACTTCGACGCCGCGGTCGCGACGCCGGACCTCATGGGCAAGGTCGGTCGGCTCGGACGCGTGCTCGGTCCGCGCGGTCTGATGCCGAACCCGAAGACCGGCACCGTGACGATGGACGTCGGCAAGGCGGTCGAGGACATCAAGGGCGGCAAGATCGAGTTCCGCGTGGACCGCCAGGCCAACCTGCACTTCGTGATCGGCAAGACCTCCTTCTCCGAGACGCAGCTGGTCGAGAACTACGCCAGCGCGCTCGACGAGGTGCTGCGGGCCAAGCCGTCGGCGGCCAAGGGGCGCTACATCAAGAAGATCGCGATGTCGACGACCATGGGCCCGGGCATCCAGGTCGACCCGTCGAAGACCAAGGCGGACGACGAGGGCTCGTCGGCCCCCGCGTCGGCAGCGCCCACGCCTGCCGCCGCGGAGCCGGTCGCCGAGGTCGAGGAGACCGTCGAGGCTCCCGCGGCCGAGGTCGAGGCGCCCACGGCTGACGCTGAGGGCACCGACGCCGAGTAGTTCGGCTCCGGTCAAAGGCAACAACCTAAAACCCGCAACGACCTAAAACCCGCAACAACCAGGGGCAGATCACCGCTCCCGGTCCGGTTGCGCTGGCCCGTTGCGTTGGCACGCTCGTATGTGACATCGGGGTTGTGACGCCGCGTCCGCATGTGACATGGGTGTCGCGAAATGCAGCACGCATGTCACATACGGGTCGCAAATCACGACCCCTATGTGACATGCGATCCAAGCAGCGCGACGCAACGGGCCGGCGCAACGCAACCAAACGGGAAAGCCAGGCCCTGGTATCAGCAGGGTCTTGCTCTTGATCTTGGCCTTTTGGCTTTTGATCCGAGCCCAAGTAGCCTGACTGACGCCGAAGACCGCCGGATGTCAGCCCAGCTGACCGAAGGTCCCGCGCAAGCGGGCGTCCAGCGCAGGTGAGTGGTACGTCGTTGGGTGCAGCCTGCTGCGCCCCGCACGCCCCGCGCGCCTGGCGCCGGGGCGTTTTCGGTTTCTAGGACGAGACGTACCACCGAGAGGAAGCCCATGGCCAGGCCGGACAAGGCCTCCGCGGTCGCCGAGCTCACCACGGCGTTCCGGGACTCCAGCGCCGCGGTTCTCACCGAGTACCGCGGTCTGACGGTCGCGGAGCTCAAGGAGCTGCGCCGCTCGCTCGCGGGCAACGCGACGTACAACGTCGTCAAGAACACCCTGAGCAAGATCGCCGCCCGCGAGGCCGGTCTCGACGTGCTCGAGCCGATGCTCGAAGGCCCGTCGGCGATCGCGTTCGTGACCGGCGACCCGGTCACGGTGGCGAAGAGCCTCCGCGCCTTCACCAGGGAGCACCCGCTACTGGTGCTGAAGGGTGGCGTGCTCGACGGTGCTCCGCTGTCCGCGGATGACATCAAGAAGCTCGCCGACCTGGAGTCGCGTGAGGTGCTGCTCGCCAAGCTCGCCGGTGGCTTCGTTGCGCCTGCGACTCAGCTGGCCAGCGTGCTCATGGCGCCGGTTCGCCAGCTCGCCCAGGTCCTGGGTGCGCTCGCGGCCAAGGCTGCTGCCGACCCGAACTGGGCCGGCGGCGACGGCGCCAGCGCGACGGATCCCGCTCCCGCCGAGGCTGCAGCCGAGGCACCCGCCGCTGAGGCGACTGAGGAGGCTCCGGCCGCCGAGGTTGCCGATGCGGTACCCGCCGCTGAGGCAACCCCGGACGAGGCGCCTGCCGCCGAGGCCACCGATGAGGCTCCCGCGGCCGAGTCGACCGAATCCACCGAGACCGACGGCGTCGCTGACGCGTCGTCCGACAGCTGACACCAAGGAGATAGGCAAATGGCGACCCTGACCAACGACGAGATCATCGAGGCGCTCAAGGAGAAGAGCCTCATCGAGATCTCCGAGCTCGTGAAGCAGTTCGAGGAGACCTTCGGCGTGTCCGCGGCGGCCCCGGTGGCCGTTGCGGCAGCTCCCGCCGCGGGCGGCGCGGCAGCCGGCGGCGACGCGGGCGGCGGCGCGGAACAGGACGAGTTCGACGTCGTCCTCGACGCGGCCGGCGACAAGAAGATCCAGGTCATCAAGGTCGTGCGCGAGCTGACCAGCCTGGGCCTGAAGGAGGCCAAGGACCTCGTCGACGGCGCGCCGAAGACGGTCCTCGAGAAGGCCAACAAGGAGTCGGCGGACAAGGCGAAGGCTGCCCTCGAAGAGGCCGGCGCTTCCGTCACCGTCAAGTAACACCTGCACTCGACGCCGCAGGGCGGGCCCGGTTGGGTCCGCCCTGCGGCTTTTTTCGCGTGTGAGCAGGAGATTTGTTCTGCTCTTCTGATCCGGTCCGTACGGCGGGGGAGGTGGCCGATCTGGGCAATGTGGCAGTAATGTCACGCGTTGTGACCCGCCTCACACCCCCTTTGTGGCGGGCGTCGGACCCGGGTACCACCCCCTCGCCACGGGGTGTGGTGCCACTGCGCGCCCGGCCGGCCGGACGAGGAAGGCAGGGGCTGCGTGGGCGTTGAGGTCAAGGTCGAAGGCCTGACGAAGTCCTTCGGTCGCCAGGTCATCTGGGAGGACGTCACTCTCACGCTGCCGAAGGGCGAGATCTCCGTTCTGCTCGGGCCCTCCGGCACCGGCAAGTCCGTCTTCCTCAAGCACCTCATCGGTCTGCTGCGCCCGGACCGTGGCCATGTCTTCATCGAGGGCCACGACGTCCCCAACGTCTCCGAGCGGCACCTGTATGAGGTCCGGAAGATGTTCGGCGTGCTCTTCCAGGACGGCGCGCTGTTCGGCTCGATGTCGATCTACGACAACGTCGCCTTCCCGCTGCGGGAGCACACCAAGAAGGGCGAGACCGAGATCCGCAGCATCGTCATGGAGAAGCTCGAGCTCACCGGCCTGATCGGCGCGGAGGGCAAGCTTCCCGGCGAGATCTCCGGCGGCATGCGCAAGCGGGCCGGCCTCGCTCGCGCGCTCGTGCTGGACCCCGAGATCCTGCTGTTCGACGAACCGGACTCCGGCCTCGACCCGGTCCGCACGGCGTACCTCAACCAGCTGATCGTCGATCTCAACGCGCAGATTCAGGCGACGATGCTCATCGTCACCCACGACATCAACACCGCGCGGACCGTTCCGGACAACATCGGCCTGCTCTACCGCCGCCACCTGGCGATGTTCGGCCCGCGCGAGATGCTGCTGTCGAGCCAGGAGCCGGTCGTGCGCCAGTTCCTCAACGCCCGCCGGCAGGGCCCGATCGGCATGGCCGAGGAGAAGGACGCCGCCGAGCTCGAGGCGGAGAAGTCCGAGGGTGAGCTGCCGCCGCTGCCCCCGATCCCGCCGCAGATCCTCCCGACCGATGGCAGCACCCGCCCGACGCAGCGCCCGCCCGGCCAGTGGCTGCGCGAGCACAACATCACCCCGCCGCCGGGCTCGTTCGTCGGCGAGGGTGGCTCGGGCAACGGCGCCGCCGCCCGGCCGGCACCTCAGCGTGAGCGGGTGACGGTGCAGGGCGAAGGCGTGCGGGTGCTTCGGAGCACCACGTCGAAGCGTGCCGCGGCCCCCGCCGCCGAGGCGCCGCCGCGCAAGCGGGCATCGACCGCGAAGGCGACGGCCAAGAAGGCGGCGGCCAAGGACGCGGCCGCGAAGAAGACCACCGTCCGGCGCAGCGCCGGCGGGTCGTCGTCCAGCCGGAGCCGGCGAGCCGGCGGGTCTGACACTGGCGGGCGCTCCTCGTGAGTTCCGTCGGAGTCGCTGCGCCGTTCCGTGCCAGCGGCAGCTTCTTCGCGATGTGCCTGGACACCTTCGTGGCGTTCGGGCGCTCGATCCGTCACCTGCGATTCCAGTGGCGCGAGATGCTCGAGCAGGCGTGGTTCATCGCCAGCGTCACGATCCTTCCGACCGCGCTCGTGTCGATCCCGTTCGGCGCTGTCATCGCGCTGCAGATCGGCAACCTCGCCCGCCAGGTGGGCGCGCAGTCCTTCACCGGCTCCGCGTCGGTTCTCGCGATCCTGCGAGAGGCCGCGCCGATCGTGTGCGCGCTGCTGATCTCGGGTGCTGGTGGCTCGGCGATCTGCGCCGACCTCGGGAGCCGGAAGATCCGCGACGAGATCGACGCGATGGAGGTTCTCGGCATCTCGCCGATCGAGCGGCTCGTCGTACCGCGAGTCGCTGCGAGCATGATCGTCGCGGTCCTGCTCAATGGTCTCGTGTCGGTCGTCGGCGTGATCGGCGGCTACGTCTTCAACGTCATGCTGCAACACGGCACGCCCGGCGCCTACATCCAGTCCTTCACTGCCTTGGCGCAGTTACCGGACTTGTACGTCGGTGAGGTCAAAGCGCTGTTGTTCGGCGCGATGGCGGCGTTGGTGGCGGCGTACAAGGGCCTCAACCCGAAGGGCGGACCCAAGGGTGTCGGTGACGCGGTCAACCAGTCCGTGATCATCGCGTTCATGTTGCTGTTCGTGATCAACTTCGTGATCACGCAGGTCTACTTCACCGTCGTCCCGCCGAAGATCGGCTGACGAATGTCGAACGCTCCCGTATCCCTGCCGCGCCCGGTGCGCGCGATGACGCAGGTCGTCACGCGTCCGGTCGGTGCCGTCCTGAGCGGTCTCGAGGACGCGGGCGAGCAGCTGTCGTTCTACGGGCGCTCGCTCGGCTGGTTCTACCGGACGCTGATCTCCTACAAGCGCGAGGTCGTCCGGCTGATCGCCGAGGTCAGCCTCGGGTCGGGCGCTCTCGCGCTGATCGGCGGCAGCGTCGGCGTGGTCGCCTTCCTCACCTTCTTCACCGGCACCGAGGTCGGCCTCGAGGGCTACCAGGGCCTGCAGCAGATCGGCATCTCGGCGTTCGCGGGCTTCGTCTCGGCGTACTTCAACACCCGCGAGATCTCGCCGATCGTCGCCGGGCTGGCGCTCACCGCGACCGTCGGCGCGGGCTTCACCGCGCAGCTCGGCGCGATGCGGATCAGTGAGGAGATCGACGCACTCGAGGTCATGGGCATCCCGTCGATCCCCTACCTCGTGACCACCCGGCTGATCGCCGGCCTGGTCGCGGTGATCCCGCTCTACGTCGTCGGCCTGGTCGCGTCGTACTTCTCCACGCGGCTCATCGTGACCGTGTACTTCCACCAGTCGGGCGGGACGTACGACCACTACTTCCATACGTTCCTGGTGCCGACCGACGTCCTCTATTCGTTCTTGAAGATCATCATCTTCGCGGTCGTCGTGATGCTGATCCACTGCTACTACGGTTACTACGCCAGCGGCGGGCCTGCCGGCGTGGGCGTGGCCGTGGGTCGAGCCGTGCGTACGTCGATCGTGGCGATCAACGTCATCGACCTGTTCCTGAGCCTTGCGCTCTGGGGCGCGAACACCACCGTCAGGATCGCGGGCTAGTAGCGATGGCGCGCAGCGAACGACGACACCGGATAGCCCGCCGGCTCCAGGGGCTGGCGTTCCTCGGTGTCGTCGTCCTCCTGCTCGGCCTGACGGTCGTGATCTACCAGAAGAAGCTGCCTTGGCAGTCCACCGACGAGGTGACGCTGCAGGCGACCCGCATCGGTAACCAGCTGATCATCCCGGCGGACGTGAAGTACGAAGGTGTCCTCGTCGGCCGGGTCAGCTCGGTGCACAGCAACGGCGAGCAGGCGACCCTCTCGCTCCAGCTGTCGAAGTCGCTGATCAAGCAGATCCCGAACAACGTCCAGGCCCGGATCCTGCCCAAGACGCTGTTCGGCGAGAAGTACGTCGACCTCGTCCAGCCGGCACAACAGGCCACTCCGGCGCCGGCGGCGACCGGATCGCTGCAGTCGGGCGATGTCATCCAGGAGGACCGTTCCGAGGTGGCGGTCGAGCTGCAGCAGGTGTTCACGCAGCTCGTCCCGGTACTTCGGGCGGCGAACCCCGCCGCGCTGTCGGTCGCGCTGTCCAACACCGCGATGGCGCTACAGGGCCGCGGCGAGACGTTGGGTCACAGCCTGCAGCTCATCAACAGCTACTTCCGCCAGCTCAACCAGGACATGCCGAACATCCAGCACGACATCTCCGGGCTGGCTGACCTGGCGAGCAACTACGCCGACGCCGCGCCCGACCTGCTGGGGATCCTCAAGCACTTCTCGGTCACCGCGAAGACGTTCACCGAGAAGTCCGACCCGTACGCGCAGTTCCTCGCCGGCACGACGGGCTTCGCCGACACCGCCGCGAACTTCTTCAAGAAGAACGGCAAGGGGCTGGTCAACCTCGCGAAGTACAGCTACGGCCCGCTCGGCGTGCTGTCCGACTACTCGATCGTTCTCGAGTGCCTGCCCAACGGTCTGTCGATCTTCGATCGTGAGCGTCTCGAGCACGCGTTCTCTGGCGGCGAGCTCCACATCGACCTGATCCCGGTGAACAACCGCGGTGCCTACACCGCGAAGGATCGCCCGTCGATCAAGGAGTTCACCCGGGCGAAGCTGCCCGCCAACTGCTACGGCTTGCCGTACGGCAACCGGGGCCTGCACCCGCAGAACTCGAAGTACCCGTTCGCGCCCGGCGGGAACTACGCCCAGGGCGGTGTCGCCGGTGGCAGCGCATCAACGCCGGACTCCGCGCTGTTCTCCACGAGCGGGGTGGGCTCGGCCGCCGAGCAGGCGCAGATCCGGATGCTGGTCGCGGAGGTCACCGGTCAGCAGCCCGCGTCGGACGGTCTCGCCGATCTGCTGCTCGGCCCGCTCCTGCGCGGCATGGTGGTGGTGCAGCGATGAACGAGTACCGAAGCGCGGCGAAGGTGGCTCGCTCCAATGAGCACAGTTGGACCGAGTCGGCGACCTCCGAAGGAGGTCGGCTATGAGGGGGCAGACGCTCGGGGCCGCCATCAAGCTGATCATCTTCGCGGTGGTCACGATCATGGCGACCGCGGTTCTCGGCGTCGTCGTCAGCAACCGCACCTTCGGCTCGACGCACACCTTCAAGGCGAACTTCACGGATGCGACCGGTCTGATCAGCGGGAGCGATGTCCGGATGGCCGGTGTCCGCGTCGGCACCGTGAAGTCGATCAAGTCCGCCTCCGAGGGCGGCAAGAACTACGCACAGGTGTCCTTCGACGTCGACACCGATGTGCCGGTGACGACAAGCACCGAGGTGAAGCTGCAGTACCTCAACCTGGTGGGGCAGCGATACCTCAACCTCGTGTCGACGCCGGGCGACAACACCAGGCAGGACCCCCACGTCGTCATCCCGGTCGACCGGACGTCTCCGGCGCTCGACCTGACCGCCCTGTTCAACGGCTTCAAGCCGCTGTTCCGAGCGCTGAGCCCGCAGGACGTCAACAACTTCGCGCTCGAGATCATCAAGACGCTGCAGGGCGAAGGTGGCACGGTTCAGCAGCTGCTCACGCAGACCGCATCGCTGACCAACACCGTCGGTCAGCGCGACGCGGCCATCGGCCAGGTGATCGACAACCTGCTCACCGTGCTGACGACGGTGCAGAAGCGAGATGCCGGCCTGAGCCAGACGATCGATCAGCTCCAGCGGCTCGTGTCTGGTCTGGCGGGCGACCGTGATGCGATCGCCACTTCGCTCGGCAACATCAACGACCTCGCGACGAGCAGCGCGAAGCTCTTCACCGGGATCCGGCCGGTGTTGCCGGCCGACCTGCGCAACCTCGAGCGGCTCGCCCGGGTTCTGAACACCTCGAAGGACTCCATCAACAAGAACCAGAACGCGCTCGCGGCGTGGTTGAAGCGAGAGCCCGCCAAGCTGAACCGGATCATCCGCACGGGCAGCTACGGCGCCTACTTCAACTTCTGGCTCTGCTCGGCCTCGGTGGTCGGTCTTCCGGTCCAGCTGCAGCCGGCCGCGTCGCAGTCCCCGTCCTGCCCGGCGGTCAACTGACATGAAACCGTTCCGCGAACGCAACCCGCTGCCG
The DNA here is from genome assembly GCA_035545175.1 of Mycobacteriales bacterium. Lineage (GTDB taxonomy): Bacteria > Actinomycetota > Actinomycetes > JAFAQI01 > JAFAQI01 > DASZTV01. The sequence continues at coordinate 3,280 of DASZYY010000034.1, read as the reverse complement.
ATCGGCATCGTGGGTGTGCTGGCGATCGTCGTACTGATGTTCCTGGCGTTCGACATCGGGAACCTCCCGCTGATCAACAGTGGCCGCACCGTGTACGCCGAGTTCACCGACGCGGCGAGCCTGCAGAAGGGCGCCAACGTCCGGGTCGCCGGCGTGCAGGTCGGCAAGGTGACGTCGGTCAAGCTCGAGTACGTGCCGGGCCAGGGCAACCTCGTCCGAGTCGGCATGCGAGTCAGCGGCGGGCCGCACATTGGCGCCGACACGAGCGCCAACATCAAGATCGAAACGTTGCTGGGCACGGTGTACGTCGCGCTGAGCCCGACGCCGACCGGTGATCTCGCGAACGACACGATCCCGGTTGATCGAACGACCACGCCGACGTCCATCACCGAGGCCTTCATCGGGCTCGGCAAGCGGGCGGGCGAGATCGACGTGAAGCAGCTGGCAAAGTCCTTCCGGGTCTTGGCCGACACCTTCCGGAACACCCCGGGCGAAGTGCACGCCTCACTTGTCGGCCTGGAGAAGGTGTCGTCGGCGATCGCGTCCCGCAACAACGAGCTGACGTCGCTGCTCGGCAAGGCCAACGACGTGACCACCACCATCGCGAAGCACGACGTCGAGATCCAGAAGCTGATCGACGACTCGTCGCTGATCCTCAACACGATCAGCCAGCAACGGCAGGTTGTGCATCAGCTGCTGGTGAGCACCGCGCAGCTCGCGCACCAGCTGACCGGACTCGTCGCGGAGAACCGCAAGATCATCGGTCCGGCGCTGCGGGAGCTGCAGACGACGCTGGCGATCCTGCGAGCCAACCAGCGGCAGCTCGACCAGACCATCCACCTGGCGGCGCCGTTCGTCCGTGACTTCTCCGACACCCTCGGCAACGGGCGGTGGTTCGAGACGACGCTCACGAACCTGACGAACACGGCAGGCACGTTGAAGCTCGGAAACTCGGGGAGCCGGTAATGGGCCGCCTCGTGGACATGTTCGACGACTTGGTGCGCCGGTTCGGTGCGGGCGTCGTCGCCTTGGTCACCGCGATCGTCGTGATCGTCGTCGCGGTGGTGGTCGCGGTGACCACGGGCGGTGGCAAGACCTATCACCTCACGGCGTACTTCTCGCGCACGGTCGGTCTCTACACCGGGAACGACGTCCGGATCATGGGCGTGAAGGTGGGCCGGATCGACAGCATCACCCCGGCCGGCCCGCAGGTGAAGGTCGTCATGTCCTACGACGGTGACGACCGGGTGCCGCTGCATGCGAAGGCCGTGGTCGTCTCGCCGTCCATCGTCAGCGACCGGTACGTGCAGCTGACCCCGGGCTACACGAGCGGACCGACGCTTCCGGACAACGCCGTCCTCGGCTGCGCGCCGAACCGGTCCGACAACACGGACTGTGTGAGCCAGACCGCCGTACCGCTCGAGCTCGACGAGATCTTCGGCAACGTCAACAACCTGAACGAAGCGCTCGGCCCGAACGGAGCCAACAAGCACGGCGCGCTCGCCGAGCTGGTCAAGATCAGTGCGGAGAACCTCAAGGGCAACGGCAAGGTCTTCAACCGGGCGTTCCGCGACTTCTCGACGGCGATCTCGACCCTGTCGGGCAGCCGGACCAACCTGTTCGACACCATCGGCAGCCTGCAGAAGTTCACGACGACGCTGGCCAACGACAACGGCGGCGTCGTCGCGCTAAACCGAAACCTGGCGAAGGTCGGGGGTCAGCTGGCAAGCGAGCGGAAAGACCTCGGCGCCGCTCTCGCGAACCTGGCCACCGCGTTGACCGTCGTGCAGAGCTTCGTCGCCGACAACCGGGCAAGCCTGAAGACGAACATCCACAGCCTCGCCAAGGTGACGGACGTGCTCAGCAAGGAGAAGACGGCACTCACCGAGCTCACCGACATGGTGCCGCTCGGCTTGTCGAACCTCGGCCTTGCCTACGACCCGGCCGCCAAGACCCTCGACACGAAGGCGGACCTCACCGAGCCGCTGGTGAAGACCGGACCCTCCGGCGCGCTGTGCCAGCTGCTGTCGACGCTCGGACTCGAGACCTTGGTCGGCGACGCGGTCGGCTGCCACGCGAACTCGCCCGTGCTCAGCTCGAGCAGCACCCACCACGTCGCGCCGACACTGGCGCAGCTGCTGGCGGGCCAGCTATGAGCCGGCTCGCGCGCGCGGTCGCGACCGCAGCTGTCAGCGTTGTCGCGCTGACGGGTTGCGGCTTCCACGGTGCGTACTCGCTTCCGCTGCCCGGCGGTGCCGCAACGGGCAAGACCTACACCGTCTCGGCGGAGTTCAAGGATGTTCAGGACCTCACACCACAAGCGGCGGTGCGGGTCAACGACGTCGCGGTCGGACAGGTCAGCGACATCACGCTCGATCCGCAGACGCTCAAGGCCAAGGTGACGATGCGCCTGAAGCAGTCGGTCGTGCTGCCGTCGAACGCGGTCGCGACCCTGCAGCAGACGACGCTGCTCGGCGAGAAGTTCGTCGGCATCGCACCGCCGACGAACGAGGCGCCGGTCGGGCGTCTCACCAACGGCGCGACGATCGAGTCGGCCAGCGAGCTGCCGAGCGTCGAAGAGGTCTTCGGCCTGCTGTCCCAGGTGCTCAACGGAGGCGACCTCGGTGACCTCCAGACGATCAACCTCGAGGTCTCGAAAGCCCTGTCCGGCCGCGAAGCCGACGTTCGCGGGGCGCTGCAGCAGCTGACGACGTTCGTCGGTGGGCTCGCCGACCAGAAGCACGAGATCGTTCGCGCGATCGACGGGCTCGACCGCTTCACCGCGGAGCTCGCGGGACAGAACCAGACGATCGCGACGGCACTCGACCAGCTGGGTCCCGGCCTGAAGGTCCTCGCGGACGAGCGCGCGCAGTTCACGCAGCTGCTGACTCACCTCTCGCGCTTCGGCAGGATCGCGAGCCGCGTGATCAAGGCGTCGAGCTCCCAGACGATCGCCGAGCTGCACGACCTCAAACCGGTTCTCCACCACCTCGCCGCAGCCGGCGCGAACCTGCCGCGCTCGCTGGAGATCCTCATCACCTATCCGTTCCCGCGCGACTTCAGCGCGGGTGCGCCTGGCGACTACGTGAACCTCGACCTGAAAGTCGACCTGGTGCCGGTCGTCTGCTCGCTGTTCGCCGGCGTGACGCCTGCGCAGCTCGTCGCGACGCTGGGGCCGGTCGAGGCCCAGCTGGTCCAGCTGCTGTCCGGCGGCACCGAGGCCTGCCCGACGGCCGGCAGCGTGTCGAGCCCGGTCAGCACCCCGGCGGGTCGAGGGGCG
>DASZYY010000033.1:0-6730 GCA_035545175.1 Mycobacteriales bacterium | reverse complement strand
GGAGAACGGTTCGATCACCAAGATCGAGGACTCCCTCGGCCACGGAGTCAGCAGCTAGTGGCTTCCACCGCCGCCGCCGTGGTACGGCCCCGCAAGTGGGCCGTACCACGGCCGGTCGTCGAAGGCGTCGGGCCGGGCCTCTCGATGCTCTACCTGTCACTGCTGGTCGGCCTCCCGGTCGCTGCGCTGATCAGCCTGTCGGCGCACAGCGGGGCCTGGTCGAGCGTCTGGAACGACGCCCACACCCGGGCGGTCCTGACGTTCACCCTCGAGGTGGCGTTCGCGGTCGCGGTGATCGACCTGCTGACCGGCGTCGCCCTCGCGTGGGTGCTGGTCCGCGACGACTTCCCCGGCAAGCGGATCGTCAACGCCCTGATCGACCTGCCGTTCGCGCTGCCCACGATCGTCGCCGGACTGGTGCTGCTCAGCCTGTACGGACCGAGCAGCCCGCTGGGCATCAACGTCGCGGGCACCCGCATCGCGGTTCTGTTCGCGCTGCTGTTCGTGACCCTGCCGTTCGTCACTCGTGCGGTCCAGCCGGTGCTGCTGAGTCTCGAGCGTGATGTCGAGGATGCAGCCGCCTGCCTCGGCGCGCGGCCGTGGACGATCTTCCGGCGGATCATCCTGCCGGCGATCATGCCCGCGACCCTCACCGGCGCGTCGCTGGCATTCGCCCGCGCGCTCGGCGAGTTCGGCTCGGTGGTGCTGATCTCCGGGAACCTGCCCCGCACCGAGATCGCGTCGCAGGTCATCTTCCAGGACGTCGAGAACGGCGCACCACAGGCAGCCGCCGCGATCGGCGTCGTGCTGCTCTCGATGGCGCTGGTGATCTTCGTCCTGATCGGCCTCCTCACCCGGCACAACGCGAGGCGTCATGGCTAGATATGCGCTGCGGTACGGCGTGCTGGGCTACCTCGCGCTGCTTCTGGTGCTGCCGGTCGGCATGGTCGGCTACCGCACCTTCGAGCACGGCGTGTCTCCTGTGTGGCAGGCCCTGTCGAGTCACGACGCGCTGTCCGCGCTGAAGCTCTCGCTGCTGATCACCATCATCTCGGTGCCGGTCAACATCGTCTTCGGCGTCGGCACCGCGTGGTTCCTGGCCCGCCGCAAGATGCCACTCCCCTGGCTGGTCAACGCGCTCATCAACCTGCCATTCGCGATGTCGCCGGTCGTCGTCGGCCTGGCAGTGTTCGTGCTCTACAGCCGTACCGGCTGGATCGGCACGTACCTGTTCCAGCACGGCATCCCGGTGCTCTTCACCTGGAAGGCGATGACGATCGCGACGATCTTCGTCAGCCTGCCGTTCGTCGTACGCGAGGTCGTACCGGTGCTCGAAGAGATCGGCACCGAGCAGGAACAGGCGGCCGCGGTGCTCGGCGCCTCTCCGCTGCAGGCGTTCTTCCGGGTGACGCTGCCGGCGATCCGCTGGGCGGTCGTCTACGGCACGATCCTGACCGTCGCGCGCTCGCTCGGCGAGTACGGCGCCGTGAACATCGTGTCGAGCAACATCGTCGGCCAGAGCCTCACACTGCCGCTCTACGTCAACAACCGGGTCGGCCAGCTCGACACCACCGCGGCATACAGCGCAGGTCTGCTGCTCGCCGTCATCTCCCTGTTCATCTTGGTCGGCATGACCGCCCTCAGCAGTCGCAAGCGCGTGGAGGCCCCGCAGACATGAGCATCAACGTCCAGAACGTCAGCAAGTCGTTCGGCGACTTCCACGCACTCGTCGACGTGTCCGTCGACATCGAGCCGGGACACCTCACTGCGGTGCTCGGGCCGAGCGGCGGGGGCAAGTCGACGCTGCTGCGGATCATCGCCGGGCTCGAGGAAGCCGACCGCGGCACCGTGCTGATCGACGGCAACGACGTCACGCACGTGCCGGCGCGCGACCGGGGAATCGGGTTCGTGTTCCAGCACTACGCGGCGTTCACGCACATGACCGTGTGGGAGAACGTCGCGTTCGGGCTGAAGATCGCGAAGACGCCGAAGCCGCGCATCAAGGAGCGGGTCGGCGAGCTGCTCAAGCTGGTGCACCTGGACGGGCTGGCCTCGCGCTACCCGTCGGAGCTGTCCGGCGGTCAGCGCCAGCGCATGGCACTGGCGCGCGCCCTTGCGGTGGAGCCCGGCCTGCTGCTACTGGACGAGCCGTTCGGCGCGCTCGACGTGAAGGTGCGCCAGGAGCTTCGCGACTGGCTGCGTCGCCTGCACGACGAGGTGCACACCACCACGATCTTCGTCACACATGACCAGGAAGAGGCGATGGAGATCGCCGATCAGATCATCGTGATCAACCAGGGCCGGGTGGAGCAGTCGGGCAGTCCCGATGAGCTGTACGACCGGCCGGCCAACGACTTCGTGATGGGGTTCCTCGGCCCGGTCACGACACTCGGCAACCGCCTGGTCCGCCCGCACGACATCCACGTCGGGACCACCGCGTCACCCGGGTCACAACGCGCGACACTCGATCGCGTCGTGTCGCTCGGCTTCGAGACCCGCATCGTGGCGACCCCGCATGAGGGGGGTGAGCCGATCACCGTCCAGCTCACCCGCAACCAGGTCCACGAGCTCGCACTCAACATCGGCGACACCGTCTACCTCAACGCGCTCCCGACTCCCGGCCGGCTCGCGTCGGTTCCGCCGGTACGCGCGAAGACCAAGATCGGCTAGGACGTCAGCACGGCGATCGAGAAGAGGATCGCGTCGTATGCGAAGTGCGCCAGGATCGGGCGGCCGAGCCGGCCCCGCTTCTGGAACGACCGCGTCAGCAGGTAGCCGAACGGCATCGTCATGACGAAAGCGATGCCGTAGTACACGTGGTAGGACTCGCGCACGGCGAAGCTCAATCCGAACGCGGCCCAGCGGGTCCAGCCCAGCTGTGACAGCCGGGTGAGGAAGTAGCCGTTGACGATCACCTCCTCGTTGATGGCTGTCGTGGCCGAGACGAGCAGCCCGTAGATCAGGTAGTACGCGGGGACGTGCGTGTTCGTCTCGGTCACCTTGAGATGGCTCGAGAACGGGTAGAACGCGAGCGCCAGAGCGGCGGTCGCGGCGTATGCCCCGGCCAGCAACCCGACGGAGCCCGGAAGGTCGCGACCGAAGCCCGCCTTCGTCAGCCCGAGCCGCGACGGCGTTTGGCCGGTTCGGGCGAGCAGCAGGAACGCGATCGGCACGACGAGCGCGGTCGTGATGTAGCGGAAGCTGAGCAGGAACAGGCTGACGCCCGGGTGGTGCTTCAGCGGGAGGTCGAAGTCGTTGAGGTCGCCCACTCCCCCGATGTGGCGGGCCAGCAGCGTCACCGCGGCGGCGATACCCGGCAACGCGAATGCGGTGACGACGAAGGCCGTCTCCCACCCCAGCCAGCGGCGCTCCGGCCCGTCGGTCGCGGGTGAGACAGTCTGTGGCGTCAGTCCGGGATCACGGGTCGCGAGCGGGATCGAGCCGTCGGCGGCAAGCCGGTCGCGGGCCTCGAGCGTCGGTGTGACCTGACTTTGCGTCGGCCCGAAGCCCTGCGCGAGGTAAGCCGCCTTCGCCACCCAGCTTCCGTTGCCGGATCCGGCCACGGTCCAGCTCGCTGGGATGACCCGCCCGTCGGCGCACACGACGACAAGGCGCTGGAAGCGGCCGCGAGCAACCCGCTCCACGGCCAGCCCCGAGACGTCCGCCCGCGGCAGCTTGTACGTGCCGAGCACGTCGCGAACCGTCGTGGTCCAGGGGTCGAGCGTCAGGCCGACCATCGAGACGCGGATCAGCAGTGCCAGGCAGACCGCGCCGGCGACGCCGACGATGGCGCGGCCACCCGCCGGACCGTTCTGGTCGGGGATCGCGGACAGACCGATCAGCACACCGAAGGCGCACAGCGCGATGACAACCCCGACGAGCCAGTCCGTGCGGACCCGCATCGACGGGGCCGTCAGCTGTGGCGGCTCGCCGACCATTGCTCGGCGAGCCCGAGGAAGCGGTCGTTCTCTTCGGGCAGGCCCGTGGTGACCCGCACGCCCTCACCCGCGAACGGACGGACCAGCACGTCAGCGGCGGCGCAGTGCTCGGCGAACGGCGCGGCGCCGTCGCCGATCGGCAGCCAGACGAAGTTGGCCTGCGACTCGGGGACGTCGTACCCGAGTCCACGTAGTGCCTTCGTCACCCGGTCACGTTCGGCAACGGTGAGCGCGGCCCGGCGTCGCACCTCCGCCTCCTCGCCGAGCGCCGCGATCGCGCACTGCTGCGCGAGGCCGCTGACGCTGAACGGCACCTGCGTCTTGCGCACCGCCTGGACGACGTCGGGACTTCCCACGCAGTAGCCCACCCGCAGTCCGGCGAGCGCGAACGCCTTCGAGAAGGTGCGCGTGACGACGACGTTGGCACGGTCGCGGAACGCGACCAGCGCATCGGGGACGACGGCCGGGTCGGCGTAGTGGTGGTAGGCCTCGTCGATCACGACGACGACTTCGTCGGGCACCTGCTCGACGAACTCGGCGAGCTCGTGACCGACCGTCGTCCCGGTCGGGTTGTTGGGATTGCACACGATGACCATGCGGGTGCGCGGTGTTACCGCGGCCGCCATCGCATCGAGGTCGTGGACGTGATCGCGCAGCGGCACCTTCACCGCCGTACCGCCCGCGACCGTGGTGATGATCGGGTACGCCTCGAACGCCCGCCACCCGAACACGACCTCGTCACCGCCGTCGATGACCGCGGCGGCGATCTGGCCGACGACCTCGACGCTGCCAGCACCGACCGCGATCTGCTCCACGGCGACATCGTGGTGGGCTGCGATCGCCTCGAGCAGCGCGGACGACGTCATGTCGGGATATCGGCTCACGCCCGCGGTCAGGTCGCCGATGGTCGCGGCGACGGCGGGTAGCAGCCCGTACGGCGACTCGTTGCTGGCGAGGACGACGGCCCCCGGGGCCTTGCGGCCCGCGACGTAGGCCGGAAGCGCGGCCATCGCGGGACGCAGGCGGACAGTCACGACGTACAGCCTGCCTTAAGGGGAGCGGCTAGAGGTTGCCGCGACGCTCCTGCTCGCGCTCGATCGCCTCGAACAGCGCCTTGAAGTTGCCCTTGCCGAAGCCCTGCGAGCCATGTCGCTCGATCAGCTCGAAGAAGACCGTCGGCCGATCTTGCACGGGCTTGGTGAAGATCTGCAGCAGGTAGCCGTCCTCGTCACGGTCGGCGAGGATGCCGTGCTCGCGCAGTGTGTGGATCGGCACGCCGGTGTCGCCGACCCAGCTGCCGAGCTCGTCGTAGTAGGCGTCGGGGGTCTTGAGGAACTCCACGCCGGCGGCGGACATCGCTGTCACCGCCGCAACGATGTCGTCGGTGGTCAGCGCGATGTGCTGCACACCGGGGCCGCCGTAGAACTCGAGGTACTCGTCGATCTGGCTCTTTCGCTTGCCCACGGCCGGCTCGTTGAGCGGGAACTTCACCGCGCGGGTGCCGTCAGCGACGACCTTGCTCATCAGCGCGGAGTACTCGGTGGCGATGTCGTCGCCGACGAACTCACGCATGTTCGTGAAGCCGAGGATGCGGTTGTAGAACGCGACCCACTCGTCCATGTGGCCGAGCTCGACGTTGCCGACAACGTGGTCGATGCCGGTGAACCACGGCGATGCGGTCGCCGGCGAGGAGTCGCGGCTCTCGAAGCCCGGCAGGAAGCGGCCGCGGTAGTCCGTGCGCTCGACGAAGGTGTGGCGGGTCTCGCCGTACGTTGCGATCGACGCGACGACGACCTCACCGTCGTCGTCCCCGAGCCTCGACGGCGCAGCGAGGCCGGTCGCGCCGCGCGAGACCGCGAGGTCGTAGGCGTGCGTGGCGTCCGGCACCCGGATCGCGACGTCGATCACGCCGTCGCCGTGCCTCGCGACGTGGTCCGCGATCGCTGTGCCGGGACGGATGGCTCCGCTGACGAGGAACCGTGCGGCGCCGGACACGAGCACGTAGTCAGCGGTGTCGCGGTGGCCGGTCTCCGGGCCGCGGTAGGCGACGACGCGCATCCCGAAGGCCGATGCGTAGAAGTGGGCGGTCTGCTTGGCGTTGCCGACCGCGAAGTGGACGTAGTCGATCCCCTCGACGGGAAACGGCTCGGCTTCCTCGAGGGCGTGCGCGGAGGCGAGGGTCCGGCTGCGGACATGATCGGCGGCCAAGGTCATACGGCGAGCCTGGCGCGGCTGGTCGCGTCGTACAACACTTCGGCGCCATACTGAGCAATATGTCCAGTGTCGACGCCCTAGATGGCCGAATTATCACGCTGTTTGCCACCGAGCCGCGCATCGGTGTGCTCGAGGCGTCTCGCCGGCTCGGCGTCGCGCGCGGCACCGTCCAGGCCCGTCTCGACCGCCTCGAACGCAGCGGCGTCATCACCGACTGGGCGCCATCGGTGGACCCGGCGGCGCTCGGCTTTCCGGTGTCCGCCTTCGCGACGCTCGAGATCGCGCAGGGGCGGGGCCATGACGGCGTCGCAGCACACCTGCGCACGATCCCCGAGGTGCTCGAGGCGCACACCATCACCGGCGACACCGACATGATGCTGCGCCTCGTCGCCCGGTCCAACGCCGACCTGCAGCGCGTCATCGACCAGGTCGTGACGTCTCCCGACGTCACGCGCGCCTCGACGGTGATCGTTCTCGCCAGTGAGGTGCCGATGCGAATGCTGCCGTTGGTGGAAGTCGCGACAACCGAGGCCTAACCTCCGAAGCATGGAGGCAGACGAGCTGCTCGAGCGGTTCGA
>DASZYY010000032.1:0-4055 GCA_035545175.1 Mycobacteriales bacterium | reverse complement strand
ACGGCGGCTACATCTTGAGGATGGTCTGCGCGATCCGGATCGCGCCTGGACCGATCGTCACGACGAACATCGCCGGGAAGATCGTGAAGATGACCGGGAAGAGGATCTTCACCGGCGTCTTCGCTGCTTCCTCGCGGGCGTGCTGACGGCGCACCAGCCTGACCTGCGCCGCCTGCACGCGCAGGACTTCGCCGACCGCCATGCCGAGCTCGTCGGCCTGCAACAGCGCGACGACGAACGCCGACAGCTCGCGGACATCGGTACGTCGGCGGAGGAACTCCAGCGCCGTACGCCGGTCGACCCCGAGCTCGATCTCGCGGAGCATCCGGCGAAGCTCGTCGCCGAGTGGCCCGCCGAGGCGGTCGGTCACGATGACCAGCGCCTGCTCGAGACCGAGACCGGCCTCGACGGTGATGGCGAGCAGGTCGAGCGCGTCGGGCAGCGCCCGCGCGATCTGCTGCTGGCGCTCCTTCGCGCGGGAGTCGAGGACGACATCGGGAACGAACGACGCGAGCAGGCCGATGACGAGACCCGCCACGATGCCCGGGACCTTGTGCGGGTGGACCACCAACCCGAACAGCAGACCAGCGACGGCGGCGACGGCCTTGTAGGTGAGGATCTGCTCGACGGTGAGCTTCGCTTCGAGGCCGGCGTAGATGATGCGCTGGCGGGTCAGCTCGAGGCGTTGAGTGGGAGACAGCGGCCGCATGATGCGGACCGCGACGTCACCGAACGGTTCGAGCATCCGGTAGATCACGCCGGCCTGCGGAGTCGGGACCGACTCGAGTGCCTGCGCGGCGGTCTGCGCGTGTGACGCGATCGCGGCCCGGCTGGCGTACAGGCCGGCGCCGGCGACTCCCAGCCCAGCCGCGACGAGAACGATGGCGATGAGCACCATGACGGCTCAGACCTCCACTCGGACGATGCGACGCATCCACGCGAAACCGACGAGCATCAGCGCTCCGGCGACGCCCACCATCACGAGGCCGACGGTCTCGTGGAACAGCGGCTTGAGGTAGCTCGGGTTCACGATGAGCATCACCAGAGCGATCAGGAACGGCAGTGCGCCGAGGATGATCGCGGACAGGCGGCCCTCGACGGTGAGGGCGTCGACCTCGCGCTTCACCTCCGCCCGCCCGCGCATCGTGCGGGCGACGATCCGGAGGATGTCGGCGAGCCGGCCACCGGTGCGCTGCTGTACCGAGATCGCTTGAACCGTCCAGTCGACGTCGCGGGAACCCAGCCGCTCACTCATCGACGCGAGCGCCTCGGACAGGTCGGTGCCCATCCGGCTCGCGGTGAGCACCCGGCCGAACTCGCTCGCTGTCGGCTCCTCGGACTCCTCGACCACGAGCTCCAGAGCGCGCATGACGCTTGCCCCGGACTCGAGGCTGGCGGCGATCAGGTCCAGCACCTCGGGGAACTGCTCCTCGAAGGCCTTCTTGCGCTTGTCGACCGAGCGCACCACGAGCAGGTACGGCGTGATCGCGGCGACAACCGCGAAGATCAACGCCAGCACCGGTCCGCCGATGAAGAAGCCGAGTGCCGCGGCGATGACGGCGCCGACGAGTGAGGTGATCGCGAACTCACCGGCGGTCAGTGACCAGTCGCTGCGGTCCAGCAGCGAGCGAACTCGCTGCAGGAAGTCGAGATCGCCGAGGGCGCGCTCGGCCGCGAGCCCGCTGCGCGCGAGCAGCGAGCTGGTGCGCTCCGCGTTCTCCGGGCGGGCCGGTTCGAGCGACTGGAGGTCGAGCGCGGCGCGGAGGTCCTCGACCCGGCGGCGGCTGCCGGCGACCCGGGCGAGGATCGCCGCGAGGATCCCGCCCGCGACCATGAGGGCTGCGACGAAGGCGATCATCGCCGGGCTCCTCGCCGGGCCGGGGCCGATCCTGAGGTCGGGCTCGTCGGACGCCGGAAGATCGACAGGGGCATCTCGACCGAACGCTCCGCGAGCTTGTCCGCACTGCGGGGCCGAAGCCCGGTGGCACGAAGCGGTCCGCCGTGCCGGTCGAAGATCTCCTGCAGCGTGATCGTGTCGCCTTCGCGGCCTTGCACCTCGGTCACGTGAGTGATGACCCGAGAGCCGTCGGTGTTGCGGCCGAGCTGGACGATCAGGTCGATGGCGCTCGCGATCTGCTCGCGGATCGCCCGCAGCGGTAGGTCGACACCGCTCATCAGGACCATCGTCTCCAGACGCAGCAGCGCGTCACGAGGGCTGTTCGCGTGGACCGTGGTCAGCGAGCCTTCGTGGCCGGTGTTCATAGCCTGCAGCATGTCGATCGCCTCGCCGCCACGGACCTCACCGACGACGATGCGGTCCGGCCGCATCCGCAGTGCGTTGCGGACCAGGTCGCGGATCGTGACGAGGCCGGCGCCTTCGGTGTTCGCCGGACGTGCTTCGAGCCCGACGACGTGCGGCTGCCCGAGCCGAAGCTCGGCCGCGTCCTCGATGGTGATGATGCGTTCGTCGGCCGGGATGAAAGCCGACAGCACGTTGAGCAACGTCGTCTTGCCAGTCGACGTACCGCCCGAGACCAGGACGTTGAGCTTCCCGCGTACCGCCGCCTCGAGGAAGACCGCCGCGTCCGTCGACAGCGACTCCTTGCCGATGAGGTCGGCGACGGTCATCGACCGCTCGGGAAAGCGCCGGACCGTGAGGATCGTCCCGCTCGTCGACAGCGGCGGAATGATGACGTTGATGCGGCTGCCGTCGTGGAGCCGGCCGTCGGCCATCGGGCTTGCCTCGTCAACGCGGCGGCCGGCGACGGACAGCATCCGGTCGGCCACCTGGCGCAGAGCGGCGTCGGAGCGGAACCGCACCGGGCTGAGCGAGATCTTGCCTGCCCGCTCGACGTAAACGGTGTGGGCGCCGTTGCACATCACCTCGGTGATGTCCGGGTCGGCCATCAGCGGCGTGAGCGCGCCCCAACCGAGCATGTCGGCGAGCGTCGAGTCGATGAACTCCTCGCGCTCGGCCGGCGCGACGCTGATCGTCGAGGTCCGCAGGACGCGGTCGAGCTGCTTCGCGATCGAGGACCGGATCTGCCGCTCATCGACGTTGGACTCCGACAGTGCCGGTCCGAAGTCGGCGACGACGGCGGAACGCACCTGGCTGCGCAGGTCGTCGAGCCGGTCGGGCTCTTCGCGTTGGTCCGGTAGGGGGGTCACCGTGGCGATCGGGCTCTTCTCCACCACGGAGGCCGCAGCACGGCGGGTGCGCTCGGCCGGGGCTGGCGGTGGGGTCCGCCGGTCGGCGCGGCTGCCGGGGGTCTTGCGGCGTTCCTGCAGAGCGCCGGCGAGGCCGCTGCCGGCGCGCTCTGCGGGCCCCTCGTCACCGTTGCGGGATGGGAGCTTCACGAGTTACCTCCAGAGATGGCACGCCAGAATCGGCGCAGTGGGGGTCGGCCGGGCTCGCCTGCAGCGACGCCGTGGTTACCGGTTCGGGGAGTGAGGGCGAGGTTGCTCGCCATCGCCTGTGCCGCCGGGACGATCGCGCGGGCGATCTTCGAACGCGGTTCGTGCGCCGGAGCGGTGGTGCCGCGGTTCACCGCCCGGCTGACCGCGCGGTCGGCCGGCAGGATGGTGCGGAACCGGCCGCCGAACGCCTCGTTCGCCTGCGCGACCGTGACGCCGACATCCGGTTCGACCTTGTTCAGGACCAGCCGCAGTCGCTCGTCCTCGAGCCCGAGCCGGCGCAGCACGTCGGTGAACGCGGTGAGGTTGCGAAGCGACGGAACGTCCGGGGTGGCCAGAACCTCGACGACGTCCGATCGGTCCAGTGCCGCGATGACGACGTCGTTGAGCGACGGCGGAGTGTCAACCAGCACCACGTCGTAGTACGGCGCAACGCTGTCGAGCACCACACCCGCGTCACGCGCCCCGACGTAGTCGGCGAGCACCGGGTCACGTGGTGCGGCGAGGACGTCGAAGCCCAGCTCGTGATGGCAGAGCAGCTCGGGCAGGTGCGCTTCGAACTCCGCCTCCTCGAGCCGCTGGCCGTTCGCGCGGTAGAGCCCGTCGTAGATGCTGTACGGGTGGTGGATCTGTAGCGCTGC
>DASZYY010000031.1:0-12639 GCA_035545175.1 Mycobacteriales bacterium | reverse complement strand
AGAAGTAGAACGTGTTCTCTCCCACAAGGAAGGTGCACCATGGCTCGACACACCCGAGCCGACCTGCGCAAGCTGCCCGTATTCGCCGGGTTGTCCCGCCGCGCCGCTGCGCGCGTCGACGCATTGCTCACGCCGGTCGCGTTCCACGACGGCGACGTCCTCTGTGAGGAGGGCAAGCTGGGCCGCGAGGCCTTCATCATCGTCGACGGCGAGGTCGAGGTCAGCCGGGGTGCTGAGCATCTCGCCACGTTGACCACTGGCGCCGTCGTCGGTGAGATGGCTCTGCTCGGCCAGGCGCCGCGCAACGCCACCGTCACCGCTGCCGGCGACGTGGAGGCCCTCGTCATGAGCGCCCAGGAGTTCGCGAGCATCCTCGCCGAGCCCGAGGTGGCCTTCGAGGTTCACCGCGTCGCGGCTCAGCGCGGCGGCGTTCTCACCGCGGCCTGATCCTTCGCTGGCCCGGCTACCGCCAGGCAAACACGGGTTGCTCGAAGTGGGCAACCCGTGTGGTGCGGCCGTGCAGCCCGAGCTCGCGGAACTGGTAGACCACCGCGGCTGTCGGTGCGTGAATCCATGCGCCGAGCATCGACACCCTGATGATCGGGTCCGGGGACTCCGGGATTGCCGCGAACATCGGGTCGACGTCGTAGTCGCGGGCGTGCGCGACATGCACGCTCGCGACCTCGTCGGGGTTGGGCGTCATGGCGTCGGTCACGGCCCCGGCCCACAAGACGACGGGTGTGATCCGGTAGCCGGAACGCGTCGAGTAGTCGTCCAGCCGGCCCAGTACGACGTCGGGCGGCAGCGCGAGGCCGACCTCTTCGCGCAGCTCGCGCAAGGCGGCCTGCTCGGCGTCTTCGCCCTCGTCGATCCGCCCACCGGGCAGGGCCCACTGTCCGGGATGGGCACGTAGCTTCGCCGCGCGCCGGGTGACCAGGATTCCCGGGCCGTCGTCGTCGACGACGACCGTCACGGTGACCGCGGCCGCACGTCGGTCGCCGAGATCGTGGGCGCGGCGCTCGAAGCCGGCAAGTCGTCCGGCCAGCGTCTCGCGGTCGAGGTCCACCCGGGCCTTCGCGAGGTCGTCAGCACGTCGGCCGCTGCCCGGCCCGCTTCGTCTCGCGTCCTCCGCCATGACGTCCCCGTTAGAGCAGTGGGCCGACCGTCGTACCGAACGCTGTGACCTGGTCGACCAGCTCCGTCACCGACCGGCTCGGGAAGCGCACCTGCAGGTGGTTCACGCCGAGCGAGGTCCAGCCCTTCATCGCTTCGGCGATCTGCTCCGGGGAGCCGGTGACGGCCGGTCGGCCGAGATCCCAGGAAGGCTCGCCGACGTAGATCCACTCGCTGATCGCGCCGATGTCACCGGTGTCATCGCCCCGCTCCGAGCGGAACAGCGCGATCAGCTCCGGGAGCTGCTCCTGCGGCGTGCCTTGGGGGATCCAGCCGTCAGCCTTCGCGGCGCGCTTCACCGCGGCCGCAACGCCGCCGCCGAACCAGATCGGGGGTCGCGGCTGCTGAACGGCGCGCGGCTCGATCTCCATCTCACCGACCTTGCCGTTCGCGAGCGCCTGCTCGAAGACCGGGTACGCCTCGGAAGTCAGCTCGGCGCGTTTGGTGACATCCAGGCCGAGTGCGGCGAATTCCTTTTCGACGTGTCCGACACCGAGGCCGATGATCACCCGTCCACCCGAGAGCAGATCGAGCGTCCCGAACGACTTCGCGCTGACGAGCGGGTGGCGGTAGGCGAGGTTGAAGACCGTGGACAGCAGCCGAGTCTGCTTGGTCTGACCGGCGAGCCAACCCAGGGTCGCGATCGTGTCGTACCAAACCGCGCTCATCTTCGGCGACAGGTCGTCGGGGATGGCGACGTGGTCGCAGACGCCGATGTAGAAGAAGCCCGCTTCGTCGGCCGCCTTGGCCACCGCGAGCATCTCGGCCGGCCCGGCGTCGAGCTCCCAGTCTTCGACGAAGTACTTGCTCTGCGCCTGGATCGGCAGCTGCATGCCGAAGACGACCTTGCCCGCGGGGACGATCGGAGCCATTTCGGGATCCTAATCTGACGGATCGTCAGATTCGTCTCGGTTCGGCGGCGGCGGGGGCGTTGGACGCCGGATGTCGTAATCTGACGGGGTGTCAGATTTGACCACGCGCGAACGGGTTCCCGCCGTCGAGGGCTGGTTCACCATCGACGACAAACCGGCGCTGATCGGCAACCGCTGCACATCGTGCGGGACCGTCTTCTTCCCGAAGGCGTCGAACTTCTGCCGCAACCCTGACTGCAGCGGCGACGCATTCGAAGACGCTCAGCTCTCGCGCACCGGGACGATCTGGTCCTACACCGACGCGCAGTACCAACCACCGCCGCCGTACATCCCCCGCACCGATCCGTATGTGCCGTTCGCGCTCGCCGCGGTCGAGCTCGAGGCCGAGCAGATGGTCGTCCTCGGACAGATCGCTGACGGCTTCAGAGTCGCCGACCTCAGCGTCGGGTTGCAGGTGGAGCTGGTCATCGAGATCTTGTACTCCGACGATGACAAGGACTATCTGGTCTACCGATGGAAGCCGGTCGCGTCATGAGCAGTGATGTCGTCGTTGCCGGGGTCGGCATGCATCCCTGGGGCAAGTGGGGGCGCAACTTCGTCGAGTACGGCGTTGCCGCTGCTCGGGCAGCTCTCGCGGACGCCGGGGTCGCCTGGCGTGACGTCCAGCTCGTGTCGGGCGCTGACACGATGCGCAACGGCTACCCCGGTTACGTCAGCGGCGCGACGTTCGCGCAGGCGCTCGGCTGGACCGGCGGCCGGGTGGCGTCGTCGTACGCCGCATGCGCTTCCGGCGCCACGGCGCTCGAGGTGGCGCGCGCTGAGATTCTTGCGGGGCGCTGCGACGTCGCGCTCGTCGTCGGTGCCGACACGACGCCCAAGGGGTTCCTCGCGCCCAACGCCGGAGACCGCCCGGACGATCCCGACTGGCTTCGTTTCCGGCTGCTCGGCGCCACCAACCCGACCTACTTCGCGCTGTATGCGCGGCGCCGGATGGCCCTTTACGGCGCCACCGAGCACGACTTCGCGATGGTCCGCGCCAAGAACGGCCGGCACGGCCTGGAGAACCCCAACGCGCGCTATCGCAAGGCGTTCACGGTGGAGGAGATCCTCGACTCGGCGATGGTCGCGGACCCGCTGCGTCTGCTCGAGATCTGCGCCACGAGCGACGGCGGCGCGGCCGTGGTGCTCACGAGTGCCGAATGGGCCGCGCGGCGTGGCGTCGCCAAGCCGGTCGCGGTACGCGCGATCTCGACCGTCACGCCGTCGTTTCCGCAGACGGTCATCGAGATGCCGAACTTCTCGACTGACTCGGGCGTCGCGGTGCCTGATGCCGTGATGCCGTTCAAGTCGGCGATCGCACACGCGGCGTATGAAGAGTCCGGGATCGGTCCGGAGGATCTGTCCTTGGCCGAGGTCTACGACCTGTCGAGTGCACTCGAGCTGGACTGGTATGAGGACATCGGGCTGTGCAAGACCGGTGAGGCGGAGCGACTGCTGCACGACGGTGACACGACGATCGGAGGGCGGATCCCGGTGAACCCCTCCGGTGGTCTGGCGTGCTTCGGCGAGGCCGTTCCGGCGCAGGCACTGGCCCAGGTCTGTGAGGTCGTGTGGCAGCTGCGCGGGCAGGCGGGTGCACGTCAGGTCGACGGCGCCAAGGCGGGCATCACCGCGAACCAGGGTCTATTCGGACACGGGTCTTCGGTCCTTCTGTCCACCTGAGACCGAATCGCGACGGGTCGTTCGGTCCGGGTTCGTCCCACTTTGGGTGGGCGTGACTAGCCCGGTTCTAGTCGGTTCTTGCTATTGCCCGGATTGGGCCGGTGCCAGCAACTTTGGTGAGTACCGGAGTTGGTGTTCGGCTTCGGACATCACCGGAGGGGGCCGGCGTGGCGACGTGGCAGCAAGACCTGTCCTACGTCACTGCAGGTGAGTTCGTCATCTTGTTCGCGCTCGCCGCGTGGCAGTGGTGGCGTTACCGCGCCCGCGGGGCGGCATGGGCGGCGGGTTCCTTCGGCGTGCTGGCCGGCATCAGCGTCCTGGGCATCTACTTGCAGGTCAGCGGGACGTTGGTGATCCCGGACTGGTTGATCAAGGCGCTGATCGCGGGCGTGCTTCTGGTGCCGTACGGCCTCTATCGCTTTGCGTCGAGCTTCGTCCCGGTGCGCAACTGGGCTCGCCATGTCGCCGAGTACCTGACTGTCGCAGCGGTGATCGGCACGATCCTGATCCCGTATCTGCCATTGCCGATGCAGCCTGCGCCGCCAGGATTCCTCGGCTACCGCATCCTCATCACGATGCAGTGGGGCCTGCTCTTCGGCTTCGTGGCAGTACGGATGTGGCGAGCCGGGGCGCATCAACCACGGGCGGCGCGCTACCGGATGCGCGTGCTCGCGGTCGCGGCCGCAGGCCTGGACGTGCCAGTGATCCTCAGCACCCTCGGCTGGTCGTACAAGCCGGGCGTGCAGGCGGCCAGCCAGATCAACTCCTCGGTCATGGCGCTTCTGTTCGCCGTGGGTCTGGTTCTGCCGGCCGCCGTGCGCAACTGGTGGCGCAGCAGCGAACGCAACGCGATGCAGATCGCCATCGCCGACCTGGTGCGGGCGTACTCGGCGACCGACGTCGCCTCCGGGCTGCTTCCGCACGTCGCCGCGCTCACCGGCGCCGCTGACATCGCGTTGGTGGACGGGGCAGGGAGAGAGGTTGCGCGCTACCAGGGCCGCCAGATTCCCGCGCAACGGTCTTCCGATGGCGCGGACCGCGCGGACGGTGCCGCCACCGCCGATGACACCGTTCCGATTGAGGTGGCGGTCGGCCGCTCACACCGGCTGATCGTCCGCAGCGACCCGTACCTCCCGTTCTTCGCGCGCGACGAGTTCCGCTTGCTATCCGGGCTCGGTGAGTTCGTCGGCCTCGCGATCGACCGGTGCGAGCTGCTCGAGCGCGATCGTGAGGCGCAGGCGCAGCTCGCTCATCAGGCATCCCACGATGCCCTGACCGGCCTGCCGAATCGCTCCTTGTTCGCTGACCGGCTCAACGAGGCGCTCGCCCGAGCCAAGCGCCAGTCGTCCGCACTTGCCATCATGTTCCTCGACCTCGACCAGTTCAAGCTGGTCAACGACGGCATGGACCACGCTGCGGGTGATCAAGTTCTCGCCGAGACGGCCCGGCGTCTTCTGGCAACCGCACGCGACGCCGACACGGTCGCGCGGTTCGGTGGCGACGAGTTCACGGTTCTCGCAGAGGTATGTGACGAGGAGGAGGCAGTAGGTCTGGCGGATCGGTTCCGGAAGGCTCTGGCCCCGCCGATCTTCGTCGGCGATCGCGACATCTCGGTTCGGGTGAGCATCGGCGTCGTCGTCACTCGTGGCACCGGCGACCCGCTGTCCTTGGTGCGCGACGCCGACGCGGCGATGTACCGGGCGAAGGAAGCAGGCAGAGACCGCGTCGTCGTATTCGGTGCACACATCCGCCAGCAGGCCCGGCTTCGACTCGATCTCGAGGGTGAGCTGCGCCACGCGCTTGTGAACGCCAACCTCACGGCCGCCTACCAACCGATCATCGACCTGCACAACGGCGGCATCAGCGGTGTCGAGGTGCTCGCCCGCTGGGATCACCCGTCGCTCGGACGGCTCAAGCCGGAGGAGTTCCTGTCGGTCGCGGAGGACAGTGGCCTGATCCTTCCGCTGGGGGAGAAGATCCTCACGCTGGCCTGTCGGCAGGGGCGGCAGTGGAGCGAGGTCGCCGGTCGAGGCTTCCGGGTGTGGGTGAACGTCTCCGCGCGCCAGTTCGCCGATCCCGGCCTGTGTGACGCTGTCCTGCGAATCCTCGATGAGACCGGTCTGCCTCCGGCTTCGCTCGGGATCGAGATCACCGAGTCCGTGCTGATGGCGCCGATCGACTCGGTGACGGATCAGTTCCAGCGGCTGCGTGCGTGCGGAGTCGCGATCGCGCTCGACGACTTCGGCACCGGCTTCTCCTCGCTCGGCTACCTCACGAAGTTCCGGGTCGACCGGATCAAGATCGACCGATCGTTCGTCGGCGGGATAGGCGTCGAACCGTCGACCTCGCTGGTCTCCGCGTGCCTTGCGTTGGGCAAGTCACTCGGGCTGGCCACGGTCGCCGAAGGGGTGGAGACCCCGGCCCAGGCTGACTGGCTCATGCGCGAAGGCTGCGACGCGGTACAGGGCTACTACTTCGCCAGACCGCTTGATCCGCATCGGATCAGCAACCTGCTCCGGCATCCGGATCATCTCGGACACCTTCCGCTCTACCTGCCGCGGAGTCGGGGCCGCGAGATCGACCCCCAGACGGTCGCCTGAGGCTACTTGACCGCTACCGGGGTCACCGGAGCACCCGTGGCCGCCACGATGGGCTCCGGCGTCGCGCTGAGGAAGCAGGCGTAGCGGCCGTCGTCGGCGCAGTCGGCAGCCAGCTCCTCGAGGTCGAAGTTCTGGCCTTGCGGCATTCCCATCTCGACGAGATGAAGCATGTGGACCGGGAACTGCACGTCCTTGTTCTCGCCCGGGTACACCTCGAAGGAAAGGTTGTCGGCTGCGACCGCGGCAACGCCGCGGTCCCGGAACCAGCGCGCGGTCTGCATCGACGGTCCGGCCGTGGAGATGCAGTAGGCCATCTTGTCCCCGGCGTGGAGGTGCTGCATCTGGCCGGTGCGCAGCAGGACGACGTCGCCTTCGCCGACCCGAACCTTGCCGAGCTCTTCGGCGGCTTCGAGGTCGTCCGTCGTCAGGGCGTGGCCGCCGTCGAGCCGCTCCACGCCGCGGGCGCGCGCCAGGTCGAGCAGGACGCCGCGACCGACGATCGCGCCCAGCTTGTCGGCACCGAGCCGAGCGGCCCCGGACTCTCGGTCGATCGACTCAACCGGGAACCCGTTGTAGAGGCGGCCGTTGTAGCTGGCGTGGCCCAACGCGTCCCAGTGCGTCGCCGCCTGCACGCCCATCGTCACGGCATCGTCGTTGAACCGGATGCCGCGCTCGTCCTCGTCGTACAGGGTGAAGAACTCGATGGTGCTGCGCGTCGGGTTGACCCGGCCGGGGATGAATCCAAGCTGCGGGCCGTCGGCTGACATCGGGATGGCGAGGCTGAACCGCTTGCCGTCGCGAATCTCTGTCGCGGCTGCCGCGACGACCTCGCGGGTTATCAGGTTGAGCGTGCCGCGCTCGTCCTCGGCGCCCCAGCGGCCCCAGTTGTTGACCTGGGCGGCGAGTGCGAAGAACTCCTCGGGGATCGGCACCCGGGGAGACTACTGGTCGAGCGGGTTGCAGATCCGGCAGGGCTTCATCGCCGTGCGCTCGACATCGATGTCCTTGATGTCGTTGCGCCCGGCAACCGCAGCGCAGTCGGGCCGGTGGAAGATCGAGCCGTTCGGGGTGGCGACGAACCGGCGTGGCGCGGGGATGGCGCGGCCACTGCCGTCCACCGAGGCGCCGCCGGCGAGCAAGGCCTCGACGCGGCCGAGCGCGGACACGATCTGTCGCGTCTGCGTCCGCGACTCGTTGATCCGCACGTTGTTCCAGTACGAGAAGTACAGGAAGCCGCCCGCGAAGACCAGCGCTAGACCGAGGATGCCGCCGGAGATGAGGTAGTCGGTCTGCTCCCATGCGAACGGGGTGCGCGACGCGCCCGCCCAGCCGAGCAGGATCAAGACGATGCCGAGCGGCATGAGGGCGCATCCCGCGATGAACATGGCGCGGTCGAACCCGACGCCGCCGGCGCGGGTCCGCACGGCGCGCACCTGCTCCGACAGCCGTCCCATCAGGCCGGCGGCGCTACTGCGCTCGCCAAGCGGCTCTACCGAGGTCGTCATGACTCCTCCTCAAGGCGGCAGCTCGCAGCCGCGGCGGCAAGCGCACGACTTGGAAGCATCGAAAGTGCAAGGGCGATCAGTACAGCAAGCGCCGCGCCGAGCACGATCCACCACGACGACAGCGCGCCGGGAAGCGTCAGTGCCTTGTCCGCCAACACCGGCTGTGGCGCGACGGTAGGCAGCGGCACGGTCGAGGCACCGCCGTCGATCGGCGGCGGTTGCACGTTGGGAATCCCGCCGGTCGACGAGCTTGCCGCCGTCGACGGGGTCGTGCTCGGCAGGACCGGCGGAACGTACCCACCGGTCGCGTTCGCGTTGATACTTGCGCCGCCGAGCTGCAGCACGATGCCGGTGTCGTTGACGCCGGACTTGTAGCCGGCCTTGGACAAGGCCACCATCAAGGCGCCCGACTGCAGAGAGGCCTGGGCGCCGCTGATCAGCTTGGACGCCGGCGTGACGAACAGCTTGATGCCCGCCGCGCTGAGTGCCGAGTTCACTGTCTTGTTCAGCGTCTTGATGACGGCTGCTGGAAGGGCGCTCTGGTTCGCCAGCTCGACGCCCTTCTGATCGATCGTGACGCCGACCCCGGCGATTGTGGCATCGGCGATCTTCGTGGTCGACGTACCGGTTGCGTGCTTGCCGTTCGAGGTCGCGTGCACCGCCGTGAAGATCGAGCCGATGGACAGCGGGCCGATCGAGATGTCCGTCACTGCGGTGCTCGCGTCGGAGACGACGGTGTCCGCCCCCTTGAACGCGATGTCGGTCGTCGCGCTCACGATCGGTCCGGAGTCGTTCTTGATGCTGCTGAACTGCGCCAGGCCAAGCGCTGAGCTGGCGTTGACGTGGGTGGGTAGCGCAAGGGCTTGCATCGTGAAGCCCGGCTGGCTCAGTGACACCTTGGTGCCGCCCTGCGTGGTCGGCGCCTCTGCCTTGAACGGGTCGTTCAGGCCGTTGGTGAGGAACGCCGGTGCCTTTCCTTGGCTGAGCACGCCGATCGTCGAACCCAGCGCCGCTCCGGTAGGTCCGGGCCAGAAGAAGGAGGTCAGGGCGTGCGCGATGCCACCGCCACCGAGGTCTGACACCGCGTACGGGAGCAAGCCTTCGGCGTTCTCTCCCTGATGGGAGTAGAAGGGGATCCGAACACCATCGGCCACGGCGTGCACGTTGACCGCGCCGAGGCCGGAGCCCGGCGTGGCGCCCGCCTCGAGTGAGGAGACCACGGGGGCGACCGTGGCGAGCCCGATTGCGAGCGCGCCGATCGCGAGGCGGCGGCGGAAGCTGTGTGCGGGTCGGATCATGCGGCACCACCGAGATAGGCCTCGGACACCTGGGACTCGATGTCCTGAGGTTCGCCGACCGCGACGATGCGACCTTGCGTCATGACGGCGGCGAAGTCCGCCACCCGCAGGGCAGTCGTCGCGAACTGCTCAACGAGCAGGATAGTGATCCCCTCCTCGGCGAGCTGGCGCACGAGCGTGTACAGCTCGCTCACGATTATCGGCGCCAAACCCATCGAGATCTCGTCAAGCAGCAGGACGGCGGGTCGCGCGACCAGGGCGCGCGACATCGCGAGCATCTGCTGCTCGCCGCCACTCATGGTTCCGGCGCGCTGGTGGCGACGCTCTTCGAGGCGGGGGAAGCGCGCGAACGTGGTCTTCTGTACGGCGCGAAGCGAGGTCCCCGCGGCGTAGGTCCAGATCCGCAGGTTGTCGTCGACGGTGAGGTTGGGGAAGATCCCGCGACCTTCCGGGATCCGCGTCACGCCGGCGCGGGCCAGCGCGTCCGGGCTGGCGCCGTTGACGTGCTTGCCGGCGATGTGGACGCAGCCCGACGTTGGGCGCAAGGCGCCCGAGATGACCTGCAGCGTCGTGGACTTGCCGCCGCCGTTCGGGCCCAGCAGGGCGAAGACGGTCCCGCTGGGCACGGCCAGGTCGACGCCGTGGAGGACCTCGATCCGGCCGTAGCCGGCGTGCAGGCCGATCAGCTCGATGGCATGGGTCTTCATGAACACAGCCCTCTCGGCGCGCCCGCGGAATCGCGGAGCGCAGCGGAGGGATTTCGTGGGGAGTTCATGACGCGAGCTCGTCGCTGCCGAGGTACGCCGCCTGGACGACCGGGTCCTTCTGGATCTCGGCAGGCGTGCCGTTGGCGATGATGCGTCCGAAGTCCAGGACGTAGATCTGCGCGCACACCCGCATGACGAGCTCCACGTCGTGCTCAACGAGCAAGATCGCGGTGCCGTCACTCACCAGCGCCAGCATGAGGTCGCCGAGCGCGTCCGTCTCCTCGGCGTTGAGGCCGGACCCGACCTCGTCGAGCAGCAGTACCCGAGGGCGGGTCGCGAGCGCGCGGCCGAGCTCGACCAGCCGGGAGATGCCGGTGGGCAGCGCGTCGACGCGGGCGTTGGCGACCCGCCGCAGTCCCACCCGGTCGATCACCTCGGCAGCGACCTTCACCGGGGGAGTGGAGTCCGCCGACCACGACTTGTGGAACTCCGCGGCGGCAAGCACGTTCTCGTACACCGTCAGCGAGCCGAAGACCTCGAGCCGCTGGAAGGTCCGCGCGAGACCGCGCCGCGCCCGCTTGTACGGCGCGAGCTTGCTCACCTCTTCACCGTCGATGAAGACCCGCCCGCGGGTGGGTTCTTGCAACCCGGTGATGACGTTGAATGTCGTGGTCTTGCCGGCACCGTTCGGGCCGATCAGGCCGGTGACCATGCCGGGCAGCACCTGCAGCGACACGTCGGACACCGCGTTGATCCCACCGAAGCGCACCGAGACGTCGACCACCTCGAGCACAGGGCTCTGGGTGACCGCGGTCGCGGCCGCTCGTTCAGCGGCCGGCATGCGCGAGCTCCTGCTCTTCGGAGAAGAACACGGATCCGGGGGTGCCGTCATCGGTGATCGCCGCGATCTCGGCGGGAAGTTCGTCGGACTGTGGACGCACCCGCTCGATGAGGCGCGCGATGCGGCCACCGAAGCCGTTGGGGCTCTTGCCGACGCTGATCGCGGCCAGCCCGGTCAGCGTGTACTGGAGCTGGCCGACCCACTCGGGCAGGTGCGGCTGTGCGATCTGGAAGATGGTGAGGGTGGACGCGCCGAGCAACGCGCCGGTTGCGGTGTTGATGCCACCGACGCGAGCGAGCAGCAGGACGACGAGGCTGCCGAGCGCCGCGAAGTCGTTGGCCGACACCTGTCCGGGGACGCCGCCGAACAGCGCACCGGCGAGGCCGGCGAGGCCGGCCGCGATGGTGAAGGTGATCAGCTTGGTGCCGTTGACGTTGACGCCGAGCGTCGCGCACGCCGCGGGGGAGTCGTTCGTCGCGACGAGGCGCCGGCCGAAGGAGCTGCGACGTAGCGCCAGGACACCGATCGCGACCAGTACGAACGTGACGGCACACACCATGAAGTACGCGCGATCGGAACGCGTGGGGATTCCCGGGATGTGCACCCGGGCGACGTTGATGCTGCCGCCGGTCCCGAGGATCTGGGTGAAGACGGCGAGGTCCATGACCGTTGCGAAAGAGAAGGTCGCCAGCGCGAGGTACAGGCCGCGCAGTCGCAGCGTCGGAAGCGCGACCACCGCTCCGATGCCGGCGGCCATCCCGATCGCGGCCAGGACGCCCAGCAGTGAGCCACTCGTTCCACCGGCGTGTGACATCGCGAACGCGCCGAGGCCGACGAAGGACAGCACGCACAGCGAGACCATGCCGCCGTATCCGGTGAGCAGGACGAGGGACAGGATCTCGATGCCGGTGACGAAGCCGTTGGCACCGATCTTGAGGTTCGGACCGGACAGGAACGCCGAGACCACGGCAGCGGCGAAGATGACCGCCGCACCCGTGCCGAGCGAGGAGCGCAGGCTCGCCACCCTCGGTGCGACGGCGTTCGCGAACGACGCGCTGCGCAGCCGGTCCTGCGGAAGCAGGATCAGCATGATGAACAGCACGATCATCGGGATGATGTTCTGGATCCGGGTCAGGAAGCCCGACGTCGGCAGGTAGCCCTGCGCCATGATCTGGCCGACGGCGATGACGATCGCACCGCCGACCGCGACCGGCAGGTTGCGCAGCCGTCCGATGATCGCGGCGGCGTAGCCATCGATGACGAGCAACGTCAGGTTGAGGATGTTGAGCTGCTCGATCGGAGCGAGCAGCATTCCGCCCAGCGCCGCGAGCGAGCACGACAGCACCCAGGAAAGCTGTGCGACCCGGAACGGGCGGCCGCCGGCCATCGCCACCAGATCGGGGTTGTCGACAACCGCGCGCATCGCGATGCCGAGCCGCGCGCGGGTGAACAGCGCGCGCAGGAGGATGGCGACGGCGACGAGGGCGCAGACCGTGATCAGCTCGTGGTAGGTGACGAGCACCGCACCGATCCGAAAGCCCTTGCCGCTGTCGAGCTGGGGCAGGACGCGGGTCTTGGTCGGGCTCCACGCGCTGTTGGCGATCCCGACCAGGGCGAGGAGGAGACCGAGCGTCACGACCACGGTGAGGTCGACGGGCGCACCGCGCAACGGACGCATCAGCACGTACTCGATCAACAGTCCGAACAGCGGCGCGATCACGGCCAGGACGAGCAGGAACGACAGGATGGAGTTGAGTCCCCAGCCCTGCCACAGCTGCCAGTACATGTACGCCGCGAACATCGCGATCGCGCCGTGGGAGAAGTTGAAGATGCCCGTTGTGGTGTAGGTCACCACGAGACCCATCGCAATGAGGGCATAGATCGACCCGATCACCAGCCCGGTGATCAGGAAGCCCTCGAA
>DASZYY010000030.1:0-4979 GCA_035545175.1 Mycobacteriales bacterium | reverse complement strand
GCGGCCAGGTGTCCGGGCATCTCGATCTCCGGGATCACCGTGACGTGGTCGCGATGCGCGAGCCGCAGGATCCGCGCGATGTCGGCGCGGGAGAACGCCCCCTTCGAGGCGAGCGCGGGAAAGCTGCGGCTCTCGATCCCCCAGCGCTGGTCGTCGGTGAGGTGCAGGTGCAGCACGTTCAGCTTCAACGCGGCGAGCCGCCGGATCTCTCGCAGCATCCACTTCGTGGTGTACGTCGTCCGCGACGCGTCAACCATCAGTCCGCGTTCCGGATAGCGCGGGCTGTCGAGTCCGAAGCCTCGCGGGATGGACGCGGCTTGATGCAGCAGCTGGATCAGCGACCGCCCGCCGTAGAACAGCCCGGCCGACGTGGGTGCGGTGACCCGGACGAACCGGCTGACCTCCAGGGCATAGCCCTCGTCGCCGAGCCGCCGCGACAGGTCGTTCGAGCGATGCAGGATGACGTCGCCGGCTCGGTAGCCGTCGCGCCGGGCGGCGACGGGCAGCGAGCGATGGATGACGTGACGCAGATCTGCCGACAGCTGTCGGCCGAGCATCAGGGTCCCGGCCCGCTTCGGCCAGACCAGGATCCGGGCGTTCGGGCCGAGCTGCCACTTCCCGCTGCCGTGGTACCACTGCTCGATCGCGGGGACGGTCAACGGCCTCGGGTGGACCGCAGACGCCGCCGCGACAGAACCGCCCGCGCCGGCCAGCGAGGTGAGCAGCATCGCTGCCGCCAACCCCGCGAAGCGCACCCCCCTCACGGACCGCTCGCCCGCGCTCAGTAGGTCAGGATGACGGGCGACCCGTTGTGGACGTGGCGAACCTGCTGCAAGTCGCGGTCGTGCATGCGGATGCAACCGTTCGAGATCGCCGCCCCGTGATCGCCGATCTGCGCGTCCGAGCCGACCGGACCGTGAATCGCGATGATCGCGTCGTCGCCACCCTCGAAGTGCGAGATCACCTTGGAGTGTGCCGACGTCTCGAGCATCACCGGGCCGTACCCGGGACCGTTCGGCGGCGCATGGAACGCCACGAAGTAGCTGCCCGTCGGGGTGGGCGTCCCCGACCTGCCCGTGCCGACCGGGAACGACATCTGCTGGATGCCCTTGAAGAAGACGTAGAGCCAGTGCTGGGAGATGTCCACGACGATCGCGTAGTGGATCCGTGACATCACGATGGCCTTGCGGCTGATCCAGCTCGTCGACTCGTCGGGCCGCTGCGCCAGCCGGACCTTGACCCGAGTCGCCGTGCTGTCGATCACCGGGAGCACCGACGGGTAGCCGTACCAGGACCCCGGAACCTTGCGGTTGCTCTGCAGCGCGTTGGCGCTGGGGTAGCCCTTGGTCGAGTGCATGAGATGCGCCGTCCATGTCGTCTCCGGCACCATCGCGGCATCTCTGGCCGGTGCGACGCGGTAGCCGTTCGCATCAACCCGGTACGACGCGCGCGGGCCGTGCGCTCGATGGCTGCCCGTCGCGGCGCCGGAGTGCGTGGTCGCGGCGCTTCCCGCACTCGCGCCCGAGCCCATCACCACCCGCTGCTGCGAGCCGGCCGGCGCCTGGCCGATGTGGAACTTCGTCGCTTCCGCGGCCGTGGGTACGAGCAAGGACTGGTAGCCCAGGCTGGAAGCGTGCCCGAGACCCTTCGGCTTCCGCGCCGCCGGATTGACGGCTGCGAACGCAAGCGTCAGGACCAGAACGAGAACCGCAGCCAGCGTGAAGCCAACCGCAGCCCGGCCCGCCCAGCGGCCTCTCGGCGCGTAGCCGCGGTAGGGGTCATCGCGGAAGTCGCGATATCGGTCGAGCAGAGTCATTGGATCTGGGTCCTATGCATTCTTGCCATCACAACAGATTGTCCTGTTTTCTCGTGGCATATTCCAACTTCGGCGGGTTGCCGGACATCCCCTGCCGCCAGGCGGGTGAACCTCGCCGAGCCGGACAAACCGGACACTGACCAACTGGTTCGCCCGAGCCGAGGAGCGCAAGTCTGATGGACCTCACCGACCGCCACGTGGTTGTCACCGGTGGCTCCCGCGGGATGGGCGCGGCTTTCGGCCGGGCGTTCGCTGCCGCAGGTGCTCGCGTCACGCTGCTCGCGCGTGGTGAGGACGAGCTCGCCAAAGTCGCCGCCGACCTCGGGGTCGGCCACCTGGCCGCCGACGTGACCGCCGCCGACGGCTTGGCGCAACGGCTCGAGGGCATCGCGCCGGTCGACGTAATCGTGAACAACGCCGGGCTGGGCACGCCCGGCGAGCTGGCCGCCTTCTCGGCGGCGGACCTGCGCCGGCTCTACGAGGTCAATGCCCTCGCCCCGGCGGAGCTCGCTCGTCAGCTGTTGCCCGCCATGCAGCGCCGGGCGAGCGGCCGGCTGGTCTTCATCTCCTCGTTGAGCGCCCAGGTCGCGCTGCCGGGCCTGACCGCGTACTCGGCAACGAAGGCGGCGATCTCGCAGCTGGCCGAAGGGTTGCGTCGCGACCTGCGCGGCAGCGGGGTCGGAGTGACGAACGTCGAGCTCGGCCCGGTGGACACCGGGCTGTACGACGAGGCGACCTCCTACCCGCCGTGCCGTGACGCGTTCGACCACATGCTTCGGATTCGCATGCTGCGCAAGCTGACCCCTGAAGAGGTCGCATCGGCAGTGGTCAACGCCTGCCAGAAGGATCGCGACCGGGTGGTGCGGCCACGACGGGCAGCGGCGCAGGTGGTCGCCTCACACCTGCCGCAGTGGGTCGCCGACCGAATGCTGTGAACGCAGCGGGCAGCGGTCCGGCAAGATGCTCTCGTGGACTCCGAGCTTGCCGCGATCGTTGCTCACCTGCCGACCGCCGATCTGTCCGATCCGGCGCGGGCCCGTGAGCAGATCCGAAGTCTGATTGCCGCCGCGAGCTCAGGCCGTCGCCCGTCGTGGACTCAGCGGGTGTCGATCGAGCAGGCGAGCATCCCGGCAGCCGACGGCTTCCAGATCCCGGTGCGGATCTACCGGCCGGCCACAGGCGGTTCACCGCGCGGCGGGATGCTGCACATCCACGGCGGGGCATTCGTCACCGGCGACCTCGACGTCAGCGAGACGCACTCCGGCCGGATGGCCGACGCGGCCAACATCGTGGTCGTCGACGTCGACTACCGGCTGGCGCCGGAGCACCCGTTCCCGACCGGCTTCGAGGACTGCTACACCGCCTTGACCTGGTTGGCGGACCACGCCGACGAGCTGGGCGTTGACGCCAGCCGGCTTGCGATCGGTGGCGAGAGCGCGGGCGGCGCGCTGTCGGCGGCCGTCGCCATCGCCGCACGTGATCGTGGTGGGCCCGCACTGGCCTACCAGCTGCTTCTCTACCCGGTGCTCGACGACTCGCTCACCACGCACTCGGTCCGCACGATGACCGACACCCCGATGTGGGACGCCCCGAACAGCGCGCTGATGTGGGTCCACTACCTCGGCCCGGTCGAGAGCCGCGGCGAGGTCTCGCCGTACGCCGCACCGGCGCGTGCCATCGCGACCGAACGCGGGCTCAGAGACCTGCCACCGGCCTACATCCTTGCCTGCGAGCACGACCCGCTGCGCGACGAGGAGCTCACCTACGCCGCGGAGCTCGCGCTCGCCGGGGTACCGGTCGAGCTGCACCTGGTCCCGGGCACCTTCCACGGCTTCGACGGGTTCCCGACTCAGGTCGGCAAGCGGGTGACCGCCGAGTACCTCGCGGCACTGCGCCGTGCAGTGGGATCAGATTGACCGCGTCGACGGTCAGGTACCGGTGACGGGATGAGCTCGCACGGCCCGACGGTCGCGATCCTCGGCGCAGGCGCGGGCGGGATCGCCATGGGCGTTGCGCTCGGGCGGGCCGGCTTCGACTACACGATCTACGAGAAGAGCGACGGCGTCGGCGGTACGTGGCGCGACAACACCTATCCGGGGGCGGCTTGCGACGTGCCGTCGCACCTCTACTCCTACTCGTTCGCGCCGAACCCGCACTGGTCACGGACGTACGCGACACAGCCGGAGATCCTGGCCTATCTCGAGCGCTGCGCCGACGACTTCGGCGTTCGCGACCACGTGCGCACCGGTACGGCGATCCGCACCGCCGAGTGGGACGAGGGCACGCAGCGGTGGTTGCTGACCGCGGACTCCGGCGAGTCCTTCACCGCCGACGTGCTCGTCAGCGGGCTCGGCATGCTGAACGTTCCGTTCACCCCCGACATCCCCGGCCTCGAGTCGTTCCGCGGGCGCGCCTTCCACTCCTCGCAGTGGGACCACAGCCGTCCGCTCACCGGCGAGCGGGTGGCGTCCATCGGGACCGGCGCGAGCGCGATCCAGTACGTCCCGGCAATCGCTGACGAGGTGGCTCACCTCGACGTCTTCCAGCGCAGCCCGATCTGGGTGTCGCCGCGCTTCGACCACGAGTACACCGACGAGCAGAAGCAACGCTTCGAGCGGTCGCCACTGTCCGCCAAGCGCCACAGGTGGCAGATCTTCTGGACCTACCAGCGCGCGTCGTTCGACGTCTCCCACCCCTTCACTCAGGTGCAGACGGACTTCGCCCGGTCCTACCTGATGCGAAAGATCGAGGACCCCGAACTGCGAGCGGTGCTGACCCCCGACTTCCCGGTCGGCTGCAAGCGCCCGCTCACCTCCCGTACCTGGTATCCGGCGCTGACCCGCCCCAACGTCAGCGTGGTGACCTCGCCGATCACCGAGATCACCCCGACCGGCATCCGCACCGCCGACGGCGAGCTGCACGGAGCCGACACGATCATCTTCGGCACCGGCTTCCGGGCCAACGAGTACCTCACGACCATCGACGTCGTCGGTCGCGACGGCAGAAAGCTGGCCGACGCCTGGTCGGACGGCGCGGAGGCCTACCTGGGCCTCACCGTCAGCGGCTTCCCCAACTTCTTCATGCTGTACGGCCCCAACACCAACGGGGTCAACTCCATCCTCTTCCTGCACGAAGCCCAGGCGCACTTCATCGTGCGGACGCT
>DASZYY010000029.1:0-2904 GCA_035545175.1 Mycobacteriales bacterium | reverse complement strand
GGTCGGCGACGGCTGGGTCCTCACCGGCCTGATCACGCTGATCGTCATCGAAGCGCTCGCCGGCGCCGTCCTTGCGCCGCACAGCAAGAAGCTCGTCGCCGCGGTCGAGGCCGCGCCGGACGGCCCGCCGTCGGCTGAGCTACGTCAACAAGCGCGCGACCCGTTCATCTGGTACCTCGCCCACATCGCGACCTTCGGCTTCCTCGGCATCGTCTTCGTGATGACCAACAAGCCGTCGGGCGGCATCGGGGCGCTGATCGCCGTCATCGGCGCTGCGGTCGGCGTCGTACTGGCGAAGCTCCAGCTCGACGCCGCCGCGAAGACCGACGCCTAAGGGTTACGCCCCATGAAGCCGGCGAACCGCTCGATCGCCGGCGCGCTCAGCGGTACGTCGACGATCGGCCCGAAGGGCTGATCGCTGCCTCGGTACTGCTCGTTCGCCAGCGGGCCGTGCTCCGCCCGGATCAGGACCTCCTGCGCGGTGTCCTCCGAGTACGGCATCGCCTGACCGGTCGCGGTGGCGAGATCCCAGCCGTGGGCGAGGTACTCCATCAGCGTCATGTCGAAGACCATCTGGCCGGGCATCCCGCCTGCGCCGACCAGCGACACCTCGCGGTCCTTGCCGTGGTCCCGCCAGCCGCCGACGATGCTCGTCACCGCGAGGCGGAACTCCCCCGCCGACTTGTCCGTCACCTCGTAGGCGGTCGGGTCCCCCTTCGGCGTATGACCGTTGGCGGCCGCGTCGAACGACGCCGACCAGCCCACCATGTGGGCGACCAAAGCTTTGACGTCGTACTCCGAGCACGGAGTCGGCCGTTCCCAGTCGCCAGGCTGCACGCCCTCGACGAGGTCGGCAGTGTGGCCCAACACGTCGTTCAGCAGCTCGATGTCATCCATGTCGCGGACCGTACCCACGTCGCCGGCGTTTGCACAGCCGTCGAAGCGAGGTCTCACCGCCGCCGACCGGATCCGGCAACCGCCGCTCGGTTCGCTGGACCGCCGAGCCCAACGTCTTGGACCTCAACACGCCGGCCGAGGCATCCAGCCGCGGGGTTCAGCCCGTATGCCTCAGTGACTCGCTCCGCCGTGATGCCGCTACCGTCCGGGTGCCGGAGGCGCTGGTACCCCGCCCGCCCCCAGGATGCGACCATTCATCGTGCGTCGGGGCCGGTGGTGGGTGGCGATGGCCCTTCTCGCGATGGTCACCGCAACCTGGGCAGGGCCCGCGTCACCCGCGGCGAGCGCATCGGCCACGCCGTACGCGAAGCGGCTGACGGGCTACCTCACCACGCCCGACGGAGCCGCACTCCGCTACAGCGTCATGCTGCCGCGCGCGACCGGGCGCTTCCCCGTCGCGCTGATCTACAACGGATATGACGCGGGAAGCATCGGCGGCTCGTCATGGCTTGCGGGCGACACCTGGATGTCGGCCAACCTCGAGACTGACATGCTCCGGCACGGTTACGCCGTCATGGGTCTTCAGATGCGCGGCACCGGCTGCTCGACCGGCAAGTTGAGCTTCTTCACCAAGCAGTGGGGTACCGACGGAGCGCAGGGCGTCGAGTGGGCCGCACGGCAACGCTGGGCGACCGGCAAGGTCGGCATGTTCGAGTGGTCGTGGCCCGGCATCAGCCAGCTCTTCACCGCAGCACAGCGCCCGAAGGGTCTGGCCGCTATCGCTCCGGGAATGGTCGTCACGGACCCGCTGCGTGATGTCGGCGCGCCGGGCGGCCTCGGCAACGTCTCATTCCCGGCGTTGTGGTGGGCCACGATCCAGGACGCCTGGACCTACGCCGGCTCGAGCGCTGAGTCCGAGGGTGACGTCACGTGCCTGGCCCACCTCGCGATCAACGGCGCAACCGGTCAAGCCAGTTCACCGCCGACGCTGACCGCTCACCCCTTCGAGGACGCCTACTGGGCCAATCACGATCTGCTGCACCGGACGAAGCGGATCGACATACCGGTGTTGTCGATGGTCGACTGGCAGGACGAGGAGGTGGGGTCTCGCGCCGGCTACTACTGGAACAACCTCGATCCCCGGAAGACCTGGCTCGTCGGCACCAACGGGCAGCATGACATCTATCTGTCGCGATCGTTCCGGGCGGACCTGTTCGCGTTCTTCGGGCACTACCTGAAGGGCACACACAACGGCTTCAAGCACACGCCACACCTGCAGCTGTGGCAGGACACGACCGCCTCCGGCGGCGCTCAATCAAGCGACGCGCAGCTCACCAACGCGAAGCCGAGCCTGATCGTCACTCAGCGCAGGCTGCCGCTGAGGGTCCGGGCCAATCGTCTCTACTTCACCTCGACCGGCGCACTGTCGCCACGACGCCCGACCGCATCGAGCGGCGCCCAGTCGTTCGTGCCGGCACCAGGCCCAGCGGTCAACTTCGATGTCCCGTCCGCCGTGACCGGCGGGGACGGTGGGCCCGCCGGCGAAGCGCCGTGGCAGACCTCGACCTCCACGACCGGTGCGCTGACCTTCACCAGCCCGCCGCTGGCGAAATCGGTGGTCGTCGCCGGGCCGGCGTCGGTGAACCTCTGGGTGAACACCGCACTCCCGGTGGGCGCACTCCAAGCGACCCTCAGCGACGTGCGCGCCGACGGCCAGGAGACCTACCTTCAACGCGGGTGGCTCGACCTCACGCAACGCGCCGTCGACAAGCGCCTGAGCACGCCGCTCATGCCGTTCCATCCGCAGACGTTGGCATCGGTGCGGCCGATGGTTCCCGGGAAGCCCTCCCTCGCGCGCATCGAGCTTCCCAACGTCAGCCACGTCTTTCACAAGGGCTCGTCGATTCGCATCACCCTCGACGCACCGAGCCCGACAGGTGACTGGGCCTTCGACGCCGTACCGACCGGAGTCGCCACGGTCAACAGCAATCGCGTCCACCCATCGTC
>DASZYY010000028.1:0-10130 GCA_035545175.1 Mycobacteriales bacterium | reverse complement strand
CGTTGCCTTGCGGTGATCGCATGTGACATAGGTGTCGCGAATTACGACCCGCATGTGACATAGGTGCTGCAATTCACGACACGCATGTCACATGCGAGCGAGGTGTCACAACACCGATGTCACATGCGACCACGCCAACGGTGGTGACGGGCCGGCGCGACGCAACCCCAGCGGAAGCTTGCCCCTGGTTGTAGCGCTCTTGTCTTTAGCGGCCGCAGCGCGAAGCGCAAGGCCTACGTGACGTCAGGCTCACACCGGCCGTAGCTCGGGCAGCCGCCGCATCAGCCAGCTCGGCAGCCACCAGTTGTAGCGACCGAGCAGCTGCATGGTGGCCGGCAACAGCAGACTGCGAATCACCGTCGCGTCGAGCAACACGGCCAGGGCAAGCCCCACGCCGAACGTCTCGACCGTCCGCGTGCCGGACAGGGCCATCGCGGCGAACAGCGCGAACATGATCGCCGCGCCGGAGGTGACCACCCGCGCCGTCGCCGCGACACCGTTGGTGATGGCCTGAGTCGCATCGCGGGTCAACTCCCACTCATCGCTGATCCGTGACATCAGGAACACCTCGTAGTCCATCGACAGGCCGAACAGGACCGGGAAGAGCAGGAACGGAACCAGGGACTGGATCGGCCCGGAGTGGTCGACGCCGATCAGCTGGCGACCCCAGCCCCACTGGAACACCGCGACAGTGATGCCGAAGGCTGCGCTGATCGACAACAGGTTCATCACGCCGGCCTTGGCGGCAATGGCCAGCGAGCGGAACTGCACAAGCAGCAGCAGGAACGAGCTCGCGATGACGACCAGAATCGTCATCGGAAACGCGTCGTGAATCACCGCGGCGATGTCGTACTGGATCGCGGTCTGGCCGCCGACCCCGATGCTGATGCCGTCGCGCTCCAGTGAGTCGGCGACGTCAGTGCGGATCCGCCGCAGCAGGTCGGTGGTTGCGGTCGCTTGCGGCGCGGTCGTCGGCACGACGTCGACGAGTGCATAGTGCTTGTCGACCCCGTACGTCGCGGGTGTGACGGCCAGCACTCCCGGCGTCGCGATGAGTGTGCGGCGCAGCCGCGCGACGCTCTTGCCGATCGGCCGGCTCGACGGGGTGCGGGCGACCACCTCGAGCGGGGCGGTGACGCCGGGCCCGAACGCGGTGCTGGCGAGCTGGTATGCCTGGCTGGTCATGCTGTTCGGGTTGTCGGTGCTGCCGTCGGCCGGCCCGAGGCGCATCCACAGCATCGGCGTTGCGAGCAGTCCGAGGACGGCGACGGACGCGAGCAGAGCGACCACCGGGCGTCGCTGCACCGCGGCCGACCAGCGTGCCCAGCCCGGCGAGCTCTCGAGGATGTCGCGGTTGCGGCGCAACCGAACCCGACCGCGGTCGAGGTGGGCGTCGAAGAGGTGCAGCAGCGCAGGCAGCAAGGTGTTCGCGGCGAGGACGGCCGGCACGACCGCCAGCACGACGGCGAGCGTCATCGCGTGCACGACCGAGATCGGCGTGACGAGCAAGCCGAACGTCGCGATGAGCACGGTCCCGCCGGCGAAGGTGACGGTGCGCGACGTACGGCGCAGCGCTTCAGCGGTCGCGACCGCCCCGCGGTGTGCGCGTTCGCGGGCCCCCCGATAGCGCGCGACCGTGAGCAGGCCGTAGTCGATGCCGATGCCGAGCCCGACGGTCAGGGCGACCTGTGGGCCGAAGTACGGGATGTCGAAGATGTGGCTCGCGACCTGCAGCAGCGCGGTGCTCACGCCGAGCGCGACCAGCGCATTGCCGAGCGCGATGCCGCCGGCGACGATGCCACCCAAGGCGATCACGAGCACGATCACCGCGGCAAGGAAGCCGACCAGCTCGGTTGTCTTCGGCGGGTTGACCTCAGCGTCTTCGAGCGCCCAACCCATCGCTGCCGCTGTGAACGTCGCAGTGTGCGTCGCCTTGACGTCGGCGACCATCTGCTTGATCGACGAATCGGGCACGTTCAGGCTGTCCTGCCTGAACCGCAGCACCGCGATCGCCGTGCGATGGTTGAACGACAGGGCGCCGTCGCGCGCCGACGAGCTCGACAGCGGATCCGACACGCTGCGAACGCCTGGCACGTGCCGGAGCCGCTCGAACAAGGCTTCGGACGCTTGAAGTGGCTCGCCGGCCAGCAGCGTGCCGGAGCGGGTGGACACGACGACCGCCTCCACGTCGCCACGCTGCGCCGGGAACACCCGCTGCATCAGGTCGTCGGTGGATTGTGAGTCGGTGCCCGGCAGCCGGAAGTTGGCACGGTTGCGCTCACCACCGAGCGCCAACCCGGTCACGGTCAGCGCGAGGACGATCGCGATCCACGCCACCACAACCCCGCGCGCGTGCCGCATGCACCACTCGGCCATGTCGCAACCCCCGAAGTCGAACGCCGCCAGCGATCCAGCTGACCCGATCTTCGGGACCGGCGATTTCAGTTCGATTGCAGTGCTGCAATGCCGCGTCTACGGCACACTCTCGAGGCAATGAGACGGGTCCGGTTGGCGTGCGTCGCGGCTGTCGCCGCGGGGCTGATCGTCCCGTCGGTGGCGTCGGCGTCCCATCCGCATGCCTCCGCGCCACGCAACTCCGTGCGGGCGGGCCACGCCCGCTTCGAGGTGCTCAGCCCGACGCTCATCCGGCTCGAGTACGCCCCGGACGGTCACTTCGAGAGCCGCCCGACGATGGTCGCTCGGGACCGTCGCCCGATCCCGGGCTTCACCACCAAGCGCGCGCACGGCGTGCTGACGATCCGTACCGCCAAGGTCGTGTTGCGCTACCGGATCGCGGGTAGGCACTTCAGCGCGAAGGACCTCCGGGTTCACTCGCGCGATGGCTCCTGGTCGGCGCCCGGCTGGTCACACCGCAGCCTCGCAGTCGATGATCAGCAGTCCGTCCTCGGCGGTTGGATCCGCGCGCTGGACAACCGGCAAGGGCCAGTCCCCATCCACGAGGCGCTGCTGTCCGGCGGCGGTTGGTACCTGCTCAAGGACTCGACCGACCCGCTCGTCACCGAAGGGACGCCGGCGAACGGCTGGCGGCCGAGCTTCTCGACTCGACGTACCGCCGACGGTTACCAGGACGGTTACCTCTTCGCCTACCAACACGACTTCAAGCAAGCGCTGCGCGATCTGCGGACCCTGACCGGACCCGCGCCGCTGCTCCCGCGCACCGCGTTCGGTGTGTGGTTCTCCCGCTACCACGCGTACTCCGCCGCGGACTACCCGCACTTGGTGCGCCAGTTCCGCAAGAACGACGTACCGCTGGACACCTTGTCGATCGACACCGACTGGAAGCGTCAACCCAGTCCGATATCACCGGTTCTCGCCGGCGCCGTGGTCGGCGCCACGAAGGCGTGGTCCTGGAACGGCTGGGAGTGGAACTCGACGCTGTTCCCGGACCCGGAGAAGTTCGTCGCGTGGGCGCACCGGCACGGGATCGCGGTAGCGCTCAACATCCATCCATCGATCGACAGCACCGATCCGCAGTACGACGCGACCGTCGCCAAGACCGGGCCGTTGCGGCTCGATCCGATGTGCACGTTGCAGCAGATCGACCCGGCCGGCCAGTGCCATGTCTTCGACCTGACGCAGCAGCGTCAGATCAAGGCCTACTTCGCACTGCATGCCCCGATCGCGGCCGATGGCGTCGACGAGTGGTGGCTCGACTGGTGCTGTGACGCGACGACCTTGTCGGCGCCCGGGCTGACGCCCGACACCTGGTTCAACCTGCTCTACGCGAACCAGCTCAAGGAGCAGGGCAGCCGCTGGCTCGTGCTGTCGCGGGTCGGTGGATCGCACCAGGGCGACGATCCGGTCGCCGGGCCCGGGCCGGGCATCTTCGCCGAGCACAGATACGCCATTCACTTCACCGGGGACACCTGCGCAACCTGGGGGATGCTCGGGTTCGAGGCGCACCTCACGGCGGTGGAAGGCAACGTCGGACTGCCGTACGTGAGCCATGACATCGGCAGCTTCAACGGCGCTCCGATCCGACGACAGTGCAGCGCGTCGGCCGGCAGCTCGGGTGCGAAGCTGCCGGGGGCGATGTACGCCCGCTGGGTGCAGCTGGGCGCATTCCAGCCGATCCTGCGCCTGCACTCCAACCACGGCGCGCGGCTGCCGTGGGAGTACGGGAAGCGGGTGGATCGCGCGGCGTCGCGCGCGTTGCGGCTGCGCGAGTCGCTTGTGCCCTACCTCTACTCCGTAGCGCGACAGACGTACGACACCGGGCTTCCGATCGTGCGGTCCCTGCCGCTGCAATGGCCGATGCGGCCTGCCGCGTACCGGCGTCCGGCGGAGTACACGGTTGGCCGCGACGTCCTGGTGCGCCCGGTCTTCGCGGCCGGGAACCCGGCGCCCGCCAAGGTGTGGTTTCCGCCCGGCAAGTGGATCGACTACTTCACCGGCCGTACCTACGCCGGCCCCTCGCGGCACCGGTTCTCGGTGCCGCTCGACCGGATGCCGGTGTTCGTCCGCGCCGGAAGCGTTCTGCCGACCCAGCCTGCCGCGGCGCACTCGACCGATGCGCCCCGCGATCATCTCCGCCTCACCGTCTTCGGTCGACACGACGGCTCCGGCCGGCTGTACGACGACGCCGGACAAGGCTTCGGCTATCAACACGGGCAGTACTCGTGGACGGCGTTCCGCCATACCGCGGGGCGCCGTGGGCAGCGGCTTCGTATCGGCGCCGCAACCGGCAGGTTCCCCGGGTCGCTGGCGCAGCGGTCGTGGACGATTCGCTTCCGCGACGTGGCGGCACCGAAGACCGTCACCGTGGCGGGTCGGCCCGTGTCGTATCGCTACGACCGGGCGGGGCGCGTCCTCACGATCAGGACGCCGGAGCTTGCGACCGACCGGACGTGGACGGTGCGGGTGCGTTCTTCTGGGTCGGGATGAACAGCGGCGGGCGCTGCCCCGCGACCTCGGCCCGGTTGCGACCGCGCTGCTTGGCGAGGTAGAGCGCGTCATCGGCCTCGCGCGCCGCTTCGGCACCCCCTGCTTCGTCGACGATCGCGATGCCGGCAGAGAACGTGAGCTCCGGGTGCGAGGCGGACCAGCCCTGCCGCAGCCGCTGTAGCAAGGTCTCGACGCCTTCGACGCTGGTGCTCGGCAGCAGGATCAAGACCTCCTCGCCGCCGTACCGCACGGCCACGTCGTGCGGCCGCAGGACGGCGAGCACGATCCGGCCGAGATCGGCGATCACCTGGTCGCCGGCCTCATGGCCGAGCAGGTCGTTGACGGCTTTGAAGTGGTCGAGGTCGAGGAACAACACGGCGTCGCCGACTTGGGCGTTCTCCAGCAGCTCCTCGAGTCCCCGCCGGTTGCGCAGACCCGGTGAGCGCGTCGTGCGCAGCCTGCTCGGCGAGCAGGTCCTGGTCGGCCTGTCGCTGCGCGGTGACCCGGCTGAGCAGCTCGGCGAGCAGCACCCACAGGCTCACCGCCACCGGCAGCTTGGCCATGATCGTGTGGTCGAGCGGCCGGTTCGTCAGCAGCCATCCGGCGGCCGCGGGTGGGACCAGCCACAGCGAGGTCCAGGGCGGCTGAGTCAGCCCGACGTAGACGAACATGAGGACGTAGAAGCCGCCGAGGGCCGGCGCGAGATCGGTGGTGGCCAGGCCCAGCACGATGAGCGTGCACAGGCCGACCACGGGCGGCAAGAGCTTGGTGAGGCGCCCGCCCTCCGGCATGGCCAATGTGCCGGCGGCGATCAGGAGCACGGCCATGAGGTTGCAGGTCATGAGGATCGAACGGTCGTGGATCCCTGGCCGGAGCAAGGCGAGCGAGACCTGGCAGACGACGATGCCGGCGCCGTAGAACTGCAGCCAGAGCCGGATGTGAGGCATCCGGATCAGCCGGCGACCGGCATCACGGACCGAGGTGCGCCAGGCGACGCGCGCCTGCGGGGGCGTCGACGTCATCCACCCTCCTGCGCGCAGATCGGCCCCCCGTCAGGCCGGTTCCCTTCAAGTGTTTGCGCGCCGGACTCCGCCGTACATAGCCCGATGTGACCAAATCGGGTCCTAGGTCACATGGTCGCGACCGATGCCGAAATCGACCGATATGACGGGATTCGTCAGCCGTTGCCGAGCGGGTCACAGACCCGGCAGGGCTTCATTCCCGCCGCCTGCGCAGCCGTCAGGTTGCGCAGCTGACCGGCGCGCCCGGACACGAGCGAGCAGTCCGGCCGGTGGACGGTCGTCCCGCTGCGGGTCGCGACCAGCGAGGTCGTCGCCGCGCCGGCGGCCGCGGTGGCCGCGGCAACCGTCGTGGTCGCTGCACCGTCGCCGCGGAGCTGGAGGAGGGCGCGGATCAGCTCGGCCTGCTGTCGCATTGACTCCTCGTGGTGCAGGTCCGCCTGGTCGTAGATCCGGTAGAGCCAGTGCGCCCAGAAGAAGAAGCCGCCGATGATCACGCTCGCCAGACCGAGCAGACCACCGCTGATCAGGTAGGGGATCTGCTGCTGCTCGACGCGACCGTGCGCCGCACCCGACCAGCCGAGCAGGATCACCGCGATGCCGAGCGGGAGCAGGATCGCGCCGGCTACGACCTGCCAGGTGTTGCGCAGGTCGAGCCCGCCTTCGCCGACGAGGGAGTGGAAGCGCGACCGCCCCGAGCTGCCCTTGCCGCGGCCGCGAAGCAGCCAGGTGTCATCGGTCGTCGTGGGCAGCTTGCTGCCCTCCGAGGCGACTGAGCTCACGACGTCCTCCCACGCAGTAGCTGCCAGTTCGCATATGCAAGTAACGGTCCCGCTGCGAGCAGCGAGAGCACGAACGCCCAGATCACCCACGCCGTCCGGATCGGCTTGCCGAGGAACGTCGCGTTGTCGGCGACGATTGGCCCGGGAACCGGTTGTCCCTGGACGATCTCACCTGTGCCGGTCGGGACCGTTCCCGGCGTGCCGCAGCAGTCGGAGTTTCCCGGGCCGGCCGGTCCGGAGCCGCTGCTCGACGCCGCCGTGGGTTGTGGCCCGGTGGTCTCGCCAGGGAGCTGGGTTGCCGCGGCCGAAGCCTGGCTGCCGCCGAGGTCGACTTCGAGCCCCAGCGAGTTCGGCAGCGGAAGCGGCACCTGCGGCAGGACGGCGCCGAGGTTGGGGATGTTCGGGTCTTGGAAGAGCAGCTGGATCGCGCCCGACGTCGCGCTGCCGGTGTTGTCGCTGTTCTCGCCCTCGGCCGGCAGCAGCTTCAAGCTGATCCCCGCCTGCTGCAGCGCGGTGAGCGCGGTGTTGGCGACATCGAGGACGTCGATCGGCAGCTTCGGCGTCGTCTTGTTCAGCGTCAGGCCGTTGGGGCCGATGCTCGCCGCCACCCCCGCGACCGTCACGGCCCCTACGCGCAGCTCCGATGAGTGATGACCGTGCACGCCGTCTGACGAGGCGTCGGCGACCGAGTCGACGCCGGCGATGTCGACGACCCCGGCAATCGTGATGTGTCCGATGTGGGTGTGCGCCTGCGTCGACACCGACGAGGCGTTGACCGTCGCGGACGTGTCCGTCGTCGTCGACGCTACGTCGATCAGCGCGGTCTTCTTGTTGCCGAGCAGCGCGAGATCGGTGATCACGGCGTGCGAGGTGGTGAGCCCGGCATGTGACGTGGTCGTCGAGGTCCCGACGCCGCCGGCCGTGAAGGTGTCGGAGGCATGCGTGCGCAGCTGAGCCGGGTACGACGAGTGAGCCGCGACCGGGTAGTTGAGCAGGTCGACGAGTGCCTGCGGGGTCGACGGCGAGAACGTGGCAGCCGCGCTGCCGAGGTTTGCCACCGACGAGCCGGGCCACAGCGGCGCGGCCGTGCCGGCGGTCGTGGGCCCGGTGCCGGCGCTGGAGTTGGCGTACGGCACGGACGCCTCGACGATGTTGCCCTTCACCGCGTCACCGAACGGTGCGATACCGGGAGTGAAGGTGACGACTCGCGCCGCCGATGACGTCGCATCGGTGTTGATGCCTGCGAGCTCGCTGCCTGGCGGGCCGTCACCGGCGCCGGTCGCCGGCGATGCCCAGAAGGCCACGCCCGGTGCGCCGACCATCAGCGCCGTGGCGGCGAGGACTGCGAGGCGGCGACGGCGAGTAGTGCTCATAGCGCGGCTCCGAGGTAGGCAGCGGCGAGCGCATCGCCCGCGCGAAGGTCTCCGGCGTCGCCCATGTCGACTATCCGTCCCTTCTCCAGCACGTAGCCGTAGTCGGCGAGCTCGAGCGCCGCGTCGACGTACTGCTCGATCAACAGCATGCCGACTCCGGTCGCCGCTACGGCGCGAATCGCCTCAAACAGCTTTTCGGTGATCAGCGGGGCGAGGCCCATCGAGATCTCGTCCAGCATGAGCAGCGCCGGCTTCGCGGCGAATGCGCGGGCGAGTGCGAGCATCTGCTGCTCGCCGCCGGACAAGGTGCCGGCGGTCTGCTTCAGCCGGCTGCCGAGCGCCGGGAACTGCGCCACCGCCTGCTCGATCACCGGTCCCTCGGTCTTGGCCCGTCGGCCGTACTCGGCCATCTCGAGGTTCTCCGCGACCGTGAGGCTTCGGAAGATGCCGCGCCCTTCCGGCACGTGCATGACGCCCATGGAGGCGATGCGGTGTGGGGCGGTCCGCTCGATGCTGCGACCGCGGAACTGGATCTTGCCGCCGTCGGGCCGGATCAGACCCGAGATAGTGCGCAGCGTGGTCGTCTTGCCGGCGCCGTTCGCGCCGAGCAGTGCCACGACGGAACCCTCGGGGATGACGAGGTTCACGTCCGACAACGCGCGCATGCCGCCGTAGGACACGGACAGGCCGGTGAGCTCCAGCAGGGGAGTTGCCATCGTCATGCCGCCCCTGACTTCTCGCCCAAGTACGCCGCGACGACCGCCGGGTTGTTGCGCACCTCGTGCGGCGTGCCGTGCGCGATGCGCTGCCCGAACTCCAGCACGGTGATCTGCCGGCAGACCTCCATGACGAGCTTGACGTCGTGCTCGACCAGCAGCACCGCGGGCGCGGGACGGCCGAGGAAGTCGGCCTGTGTGACCTCCAGCAGCAGGTCGCGGAAGTGCTCTGTCTCGCCGATGTCGAGGCCGGAGCTCGGCTCGTCGAGCAGCAACAGCCGCGGCCGGGTGCAGAGGGCACGACCGAGCTCCACCATGCGGCCGAGGCCGGTCGAGAGTGTGCCGGCCTTGCGGTCGGCGATGTCGGAGAGGTCGAGCCGATCGATCAGCGCGTCGACGATCTCGCCGCCTTCGCGCGCGTGCCGTCCGAACACCCCTCCCGAGGTGCTCGCTTCGTATGCGGCCCGCAGGTTGTCTCGCACCGACATCCCGACGAACAGGTCGAGCCGCTGGAAGGTGCGGGCGATGCCGGCCCGACCCCGACGATGCGGCGACCACCGGACGATGTCGTGCCCGTCGTACCGCACCTGTCCGGCGTTCGGTTGCAGCAACCCGGTGATGACGTTGAACAGCGTCGTCTTTCCGGCGCCGTTGGGTCCGATCAACCCGGTGATCCCTGACGGTGCGACCTGGAGGTCGACCTCGCTCAGCGCCACCAGACC
Source organism: Mycobacteriales bacterium (assembly GCA_035545175.1). Lineage (GTDB taxonomy): Bacteria > Actinomycetota > Actinomycetes > JAFAQI01 > JAFAQI01 > DASZTV01. The sequence continues at coordinate 613 of DASZYY010000028.1, read as the reverse complement.
ACCGAAGCGGATGGTGATGCCGGTCGCCTCCAGCAGGGCCTCAGACATTGGCGCCCACCGTGGTGCGCTCGGCTGCGCCAGGCAGCCGAAGCCGGCTGCGCAGGCTTCGCCGGTAGAGAACCGCACCGCAGTACTTCAGCTGCTGCATGCTCACTCGCGGCAGCCCGTCGGGTTCCTGCGCGACCATCATCACGCTGAGCGCGACGCCGAGTGGCAGGTACTTGTGGACCTCGGCGCCCAGCGGGAGCAGCTGCATGAGCTGGACGCCGCCGGCGAAGACCGCGCCGCTGATCAGTGATCGGCCGCCGAGGACCACAGCCAGCAGGAGGGCGAGGGACGTGGCGGAGGTGAAGTTGCTCGGGTCGACCGTTGCCTGGGTTACGGCGAGCAACGAGCCGCCGATCGACGCCACGGCAGTGCATGCCGCGAACACCGCGATCGTCGTCAGCGTGAGGTTGGCACCGAGCGTCGAGGCCGCTTCCGGTGCGTCGCGCACCATCTGCAGCCGGCGGCCGACCGGGCCCTGGCGCAGCCAAAGCGCCGCGAAGCCGGCCAGCACGAGCACGGTGCCGCACAGGTAGAACTGCGAGTTCGGCGAGTCGAAGCTCAGCGG
>DASZYY010000027.1:0-4467 GCA_035545175.1 Mycobacteriales bacterium | reverse complement strand
AACCACCTGAATTGACCAGGTGGTTCGGGACGTCTGATCGATGCGCATGCGATGCAAAGCGCCCTGTAATGAAGTGGTTTTGGACGTCTGCATCGAGATCGAGGGACCCGCATGCGCAGCCTGCCGTCGACCAAGGGCGGCTTGCCCCGAATCGTGATCCTCCTGCTCGGCCTGACCTGCGGCCTGCTGGCGGTTCCGGCCCCGAGCGCGTCGGCGTCCGGCGGTTCGCAGCCGCCTGTCTTCGTCGTCGGGACCGCGGGGTTCGGTGCAGTGACCGCGGATGGCGGTACGACGGCGCTCGGCGCGCTCGCCGAGAATCCAGGCCCGATCGCCGTGGACGCCGCGGGGGACATCTACTACTCGGACGGCCGCGTGATCCGGGTGCCGGCGGGCGGTGGATCCGCAGGCATCGTCGACACCAGCCCGTACCCGATGTGTGACGCTTCGGCGCTCGCCCTCGATGCGGCCGGTGACCTGTACGTCGCGTCCCTCGACGGTGACATCGTCATCAAGGTCCCTGCCGCGGGCGGCCCGGCAACCCTCGTCAACCTCGGTTCGTACAGCTTGAACTACCCGACCGGGCTTGCCGTCGACAGCGCGGGCAACCTGTTCATTGCCGACCTCCACGGCAACCGCATCCTCGAAGTGCCGGCGAGCGGCACACCCTCTCAGGTCGTAACCGGCGAGGAGAACGGGACGTTCTTCCCGCAAGCGCTCGTTGTCGACTCTGCCGGCGATCTGTACTTCGCGACGAACTACGACCACTTCGTGCAGAAGATTCCGGCAGGTGGCGGCTCGCCGGTGCAGGTCGACACCGGGTCGACCCCGATCGGCGGGGGAAGCGCGCTCGCGCTCGACTCCGCCGGCGACCTGTACGTCGCGGACGCTGACAACCGCCGGGTTGTCGAGGTCCCGGTCAACGGCACGGCGACGACGGTCGACACCAGGCCCCTCTCGGCGGTCAGCCCAGCCGCGGTCGGCCTCGACAGCGCCGGCGACCTGTTCATCACCGACACCGGGCATCGTCTGGTGAAGGTGCCGGCGGGCGGCGGCGCGGCGACCGTCGTCACCACCGGCCCGTTCACCGTCAACCAGCCGACCAGCATCGCCGAGGACTGGCAGGGCAACGTCTACATCGCCGACACCGGTGACAGCAGAATCCTGAAGGTGCCCGCCGGCAGTGACACGCCAGTCGTCTGGGGCGACTCACAAGACGTCGGTGGCGCCCGCGCGATCGCGGTTGACTCCTACGGCAACGTCTACATCGCCGAGGGCGACGTCTTCGGCGGCGTCCTCAAGATCCCGGCCGGCGGCGGTACGGCCCAGCCTCTCCAGTCGGATCCCTTCCAGATCAGCTATCCGGCCGGCGTTGCCGTCGACAGCGCCGGCAACGTGTTCGTCGCTGCCACCAATGACCAGGAGACGCGCGTGTACCCGGCGGACGGCAGCACGCCTCATGCGGTCGACACGTCTCCGATCGTCGTGGGTCGACCGGAAGGGCTGGCCGTCGACACCGCTGGCGACCTCTACATCGCCGATCTCCACGATCAGGTGGTCAAGGTCCCCGCCGACGGCGGCCCCGCCTCGGTGGTCGACACCGGCGCCTATTCCCTCGACCATCCGACCGGTGTGTCGGTCGATACGGCGGGTGACGTGCTCATCGCGGACTCCTGGAACGACCGCGTGGTCGAGGTCCCCGCCAGTGGCTCGCCGTTCGTCCTGACCGCCGGACCGGAAACTCCGTGGATCGCGCCGCTGGACATCGCGACCCGGCCGGCGAGAACCCCGGTGATCACCGCGCATCTGACGAGCGCCGTCGCCAAGTCCCACGCCGGTTGGTACCGCGCGCCCGTCGACGTCAGCTTCACGTGCGCCGCCGGAGCGACGCCCTTGGCTTCGACGTGCCCGGCGCCGGTGACGCTGAGCGCCAACGCCGCGAACCAGTCGGTGCACAAGACGATTCGCGACACCGACGGGGCGCTCGGGGCGGTCACGGTCTCCGGCATCGACGTCGACCGGGTCGCGCCGGCAGTCCGCGTGGCGGGAGTCGCTTCCGGACGCACGTACGCGAAGCGGCGCTCCCTGCGTTGTGTGGCGCGCGATGCCCTGTCGGGCATCGCGGGCGACTGCGTGGTCAAGACCACGAAGCGTCGGCACGGCGCGACGACGACCGTGCACTACACCGCGAGGGCGACCGACAAGGCCGGCAGCGCGACGACTGCGAAGGGTTACTACAAGATCCGCCCGAGCTGATCCGCCCGGCGACTACTGCGCTTCGCCGCGGCTCCTCGCCAGGATGCCGCGGGCGATGACGAGGCGCTGGATCTCGTTCGTGCCCTCGCCGATCATCATCAGCGGGGCGTCGCGCAGGTAGCGCTCGACCGGCAGGTCGGTCGTGTAGCCCATGCCACCGTGGATCCGCATCGCGTCGGTCGCGAGCTCGAAGGCCGTCTCCGACGCGAACAGCTTCGCCATGCCGGCCTCGACGTCGCAGCGCAGCCCGGCGGCCTTCCGCTCGGCGGCGTTACGGGTCAGCAGCCGCGCGGCCTCCAGCTTCGTCGCCATGTCGGCGATCCGCAGCTGGATGGCCTGATGCTCGGCGATCGGCTTGCCGAACGTCGTACGCAGCTGGGCATAGGAGACCGCGGCGTCGAAGGCCGCCCGCGCCACACCCACCGCGCGAGAGGCGATGTTGATCCGGCCGAGCTCGAGGACGCCGAGGATCTGCGGGAGCCCTCGCCCCGGCTCACCGATCAGGTTCGCGGCCGGGACCCGGTGATCGGCGTAGGACATCTCGACGGTCTCGATGCCGCGGTAGCCGAGCTTGCCGACGTGCCGGCTGACGGTGATGCCTTCGTACGACGCGCCCGGCTCCTTCTCGACGATGAACGCCGAGATGCCTTCCTCGGTCTTCGCCGCCAATGCGACCACGCCCGCCCGCTCACCGTTGGTGACCCATGCCTTGGTGCCGTTCAGCACGTAGGAGTCGCCGTCGAGCGTCGCGCGGCAGGAGATGTTGCGGGTGTCGCTGCCCGCGTCCGGCTCCGACAACGACAGCGCACCGCGCCGCTCACCGGTCGCCATCGTCGGCAGGATGCGCTGCTTCTGCTCATCGTTGCCGTGCTTCATGACCAGCGTTGCCGCCATCGTGTGGGTGTTCACGATGCCGGTCAGCGTCATCCACCCGTAGGCGAGCTCTTCGATGATGCCGACGTAGGTCAGCAGGTCGAGTCCGAGGCCGCCGTACTCCTCCGGGATCGTGACCCCGAACAGTCCGAGCTCGCGCATCGTCGCGACCAGGTCGGCCGGGAACTCATCGGCGTGCTCGAGCGCTGTAGCGCTCGGGATGACGTCCTTGGCCACGAACCTGCGCACGCTCTCGATGACCTCGCGGCGTACGTCAGGATCGGTCGTCACGCCCACGTCGGCCCTGCTCATCTCAACCACGGCGGGAAACGATACACACGCAGCGTTTACGACGATCTCGTACCGCGTTGACGGCGATTCCGAATATGAGAACAATGTTTCCGTGCCCGTGGTCCCGATGCATCGCGGACTGGAGCGGGCCGCCGAGCGGTATCCGAGACGGGTCGCGCTCCGGTTCGAGGACACCGACTGGACCTGGAGCCAGCTCGACGAGGCCAGCAACGCCTTCGCGCGTCATCTCCGCGGCTCGGTCGACCGCGGCGAGCGCGTCGCGATCATGAGCGGCAACCGTCCCGAGTTCGTCGTGGCGTTGAACGCCATCAGCAAGCTCGGCGCCGCGACCGTCCTGATCTCACCGGCCTGGAAGCAGCTGGAGGTCGACCACGCCCTCACGCTCACCGGCGCGAGGTACGCCGTCGCCGACGAGGCGTCCTACCCGGTGCTCACGGCGCGGCTCGGTCAGCAGTACGTCACCAACCTCGACGACAAGGCTGCCCTCGACGAGATCCTCCGCAAGGACTCCTCGCCGCTCGGCACCCAGCCGGTGACCGCGGACGAGGAAGCCGTCCTCGTCTTCAGCTCCGGAACGACCGGTCTGCCCAAAGCGGTGCGTCACACCCACCGCTCGATGGGTCATGGCATCGACCACTGGGTCGCCTCGCTCGGTCTCACGGCCGAGGACCGGTTCCAGATCGCGACACCGCCGTCGCACATCCTCGGCTTGCTCAACTTTCTCACCGCCGCGGCCGCGGCCGCGACGGTGCGGCTGCACCGCCGCTTCGACCTCGACGAGCTGCTGCGCCGCATCCAGGACGAACGCATGACTCTGGAGATGGCGGTAGCGCCGATCGCCCTCGCGATGGCCGATCACCCGTCGATCGAGGACTACGACCTCTCCTCGCTCCGCTACATCATGTGGGGCGCGACGCCGGTCACGCCGAGCGTCGCGGAGCGGGTGACCGCGCGCACCGGCGTGCGCTGGATGCCGGCGTACGGCGCGAGCGAGCTTCCGGTCATCACCGCCAACCCGATCAACCGGCC
>DASZYY010000026.1:0-5759 GCA_035545175.1 Mycobacteriales bacterium | reverse complement strand
GTGGTGCCGGAGGAGTAGAACATCCAGCTGCCCTCGACGTCGTCCGGCGACGCCGTCTCGGGCTTGCCCGCGATCGCTTCCTCGAGCGGCTCGTAGCCGGGAAGCGGTCCGCGGACCGAGAACCGCAGGGCGATGTTGTCGGCGGCGTCGCCGAGCGAGGCGACGGTGTCGGCGAGAGCCGCGGACACGATGAGTGCCTTCGCCTCGCAGTCCGCGACGATGTAGGCGGCCTCCTTCGCGCTGAGATGCCAGTTGACCGGCACGAGGTACATCCCGCACCGCTGGACGCCCCAGACGATCTCGTACCACTCGACGTCGTTCTGCATGACGACCGCGACCACGTCGCCGCGCTGCAACCCGCGCTCGCGCAGCATCGCCGCGACCTGGTTCGACTTCGCCTCGAGCTCCGCGTAGGTCCGGGTCTCCCCGGTCGCGGGGGTGACGACCGCCAGGCGCTCCGGGGCGGTTGCGGCGTGAGCCGACGGGTGGAACGGACCGCTCACCCGCTCAGCGCCCTTGCCAGACCGGATCGCGCTTCTCGGCGAACGCCTTCGGGCCTTCCTTGGCGTCTTCGGTGGCGAACACCTCTTGCGAGATCTGTGACTCGAGCTTGTACGCCGAGCGCATGTCGGTCTTCAGGCCTTCGATCACGCTGCGCTTGGTTGCCTGTACGGCGAGCGGTGCGTTCTTCGTGATGCGGGCGGCCATCCGGAAGGCGGCGTCGAGCAGGTCGTCCTCGGCGACGATCTCGTTGATCAGTCCCATCTCGTGGGCGCGCTTCGCGTCCACGCGGTCGGCGCACAGCAGGAACTCCTGCGCGAGCGCGAACGGCAGCTGTCGCGGCAACCGCACCGTCGAGCCACCGCCCGCGAACAGGCCACGTGCCGGCTCGAGCACGCCGAAGCTCGCGTTCTCCGTCGCGATCCGGATGTCGATGCCCAGCAGCATCTCCATGCCGCCGGCGACGCAGGGACCGTTGATCGCGGCGATGATCGGCTTGTAGATCTTGCTGCCGCGCAGCACCGCCTCGGTGCCGTCCGACAGCGAGAAGACGCCGACCTGGTCGGTCTCACCGGCCTGGATCTGCTTGGCCAGCGCCGTGATCTGCGGGATGTAGGTCTTGAGGTCGGCGCCGGCCATGAAGTTGCGGCCCACGCCGGTGATGATGGCGACCCAGGCCTGGTCGTCGGCGTCGAACCGCTTCCACGTCTCGGCGAGGTCGTGGAAGTGCTGCAGGTCGAGGGCGTTCTTGGCTTCAGGCCGCTCGATCGTGATCAGCGCGACGCGCTCCGCGCCGTCGCGCGAGCCGACCTCGTAGTGAATGGGCACTGTTTCTCTTCTCTACTCGAGTGGGAGCTGGACAGAGACGGTGCCCTTTGCCTGGACCTCGTCGTCCTGGTTGACGATGCGTACGTCGACATCAGCGACGTGAACCCGGCGACGCTCTTCGCGCACGCCGGTGACGGTGCCGGTGATGAAGCTCGCGTCACCGGTGAGCGCGGGCGAGCGGTACTTCACCTCCGCGTGAGTGATGTGTCCCCACTCGCCGGCCCAGGCTGCGACGTAGTCGATGACCCACGCACCCATCGACGCGCCGTACCCGTAGCCGCGGGCCATGCCGATCTTCTTGGCCCACTGCGGCTGCAGGTGGCCGCGTGACGGGCCGTAGTACGCGCCGTCGGTGCGCTCCGGATCGCTGCGCTCGAGGTTGCGGTCACCCTCGTTGCCCGCGAACTCCTTGGTGTAACCGAGGTCGACGCCCTTGACCGACGTCGGGCCCTTGCGCATGTTGCCCCAGGTGGTCATCGGGTAGGCGCGCCACTCGGTGGTGAAGCTTGCGAGGGAGTGCGGGCCAAGGACGTTGCGTGGAAGGGCATCGCCGACGTTCACGCTGCCAAGCAGCCGCTTGTCGTGGCCGAGCTTCTGCACGGCGTCGATGAACTCCGCCTTGATCACGTCGAGCTCGGCGATCTTCTCGTCGGTCCACTCGGGTTCGGGATCGGCCTCGTCGTAGAGGTTCTTCTCCTTGGCCTTGCGGACCTTGTAGCGGATGGCCGTCGAGCGCTGCAGCGCGACGCGGCCTCCCTTGTCGGTGATGTAGACGGTGTCTCCGCGCTGGAAGCAGGTCGGGCCGGCGAACGAGGTCTCGGAGACCTTGTAGTCGTAGGGCATCCGGTGACAGAGGACCTTGTCGCCGGGTTCGAGCCGCGACTCGAAGAACCACCACTCGTCCCCGCCGAAGACAAGGTGCGAGTCCGGGATCCGCCCGACCTGCGCCGGCGCGCAGCCGTGACTGGTGTCGGTCGCGACCGTGAACGACTGCGGCGCGATGATCTTGCCGAACCTGCTTTCGGCGGCGAACTGCTCGTCGTAGTGCAGCGGGTTGGGGTAGTGCATCGCCTGCACCCAGCGGCGGATGTCGTTGACCGCGATCGGCTCACGGAGCTCGCCGGGCATCATCGGCACGCCCATGTGACGGGCGAGGTCCGATACGTCGAGACCTTCGTCGGCCTGTTCGGTCATTGCTGCTCCGTCCCCACCTTGGCGCGCGCATCAAGCAGCGCACGCAACTCGTCGTCGCGGACCTTGGTCCGGCTTGCGGTGAGCGGGATCTCACCTGTCGCGAAGAACTCCACGCGCTTCGGGACCTTGTACGCCGCGAGGCGCTCGCGTAGGAAGCCTTGCACCTCTTCGGCGGTCTCGGTGGCGCCGTCGCGAAGCTCGACGCACAGCACAGCGAGCTGGCCGAGCCGTTCGTCAGGTACGCCGAGCACCCGGGCCAGCTGGACCGGCGGATAGGCGCGCAGCGCCACCTCGATCTCGGCGGGGGAGACCAGGGCACCCGCCGTCTTGATGACCTCGTCACGGCGGCCGCTCCAGTGCACGGCGCCATCCGCGTCGACATGGCCGACGTCGCCGGTGTGGAACCAGCCATCGTCGTCGAAGCAGTCCTCGATCGCCTTGCCGAGGTAGTGCTGCATCAGGGTCGGCCCCTTGATCAGCAGCTCACCCTCCTCGCCGGGCGGCACGATCTCGCCCGTGTCCGGGTTGATGACCTTGAGCTGGTTGCCCGGCAGCAGCCGGCCGAGGCTCGCCTTCATCTCCTCGCGTGAGCTCGACGAGGGCAGCGCCGAGATGAAGGCGCAGGTCTCCGACATCCCCCAGCCGACCGGCATCTGCCAGCTCGGGTCGCCGGTGACGGTTGGGTGCTTCGCGAACACCGACTTCCCGAAGACGCATTGCAGGCTCGACAGGTCGGTCTTCTCCCAGTCGGGATGCTCGGCGAGCGTGCGGGCCTGGTGAGGGAGCGTGTAGGGCTCGGTGACCCGCTCGCGCTCCATGAGTGCCAGGGCGGTGCCGGCGTCGAAGCCTTCCTGCATCACCCAGCACCCGCCGGCCGCGAAGGTCGCGCCCATGGCCGTGTTCATGCCGGCGGTCCAGAACATCGGCAGCGCCGTCCACATCCGGGTCTGCTCGTGCCGCCCGAACAGCTCGGCCTGCACCCAGAACTGAAGCGTCGGTGCCTGGTGGTGGTGGACGACACCCTTCGGGGTGGCGGTGGTGCCTGAGCTGAACATGATCAAGGCGGTGTCGATGGGCAGCGTCGCCGCGACGACATCGTCGATCGCGGAGTCGGGCACCTCGTCGCCGCGAGCGAGGAAGGCCTCCCACGAGTCGATGTCCGGGTCGTGGGTGGCGTGCTCGTGCTCGGCGCCCACCACTGCCACCTCGCGGAGCTTCGTCACCGCCTCCGAGGACTCCTCGTGCAGTGCGCTGAAGTCGGCGGCGAAGCTGCGCGAGCCCATCGACGACTGGAGGAGTACGACGACCGGGTCGGCGGCCTCGAGTAGCGCGGTCAGCTCGTGCTTGGTGGCGAAGGTGGACAGCGGCACGATCACCGCGCCCGCCAACGCCGCACCGAAGTAGGCGGCAACCGCCTCCGGGCGGTTGGCCATGATCGTCGCGACGTGCTCGCCTCGCTCGACGCCGAGTGCGATCAGGGCCCGGGCGACCCGGCGGGCGTGGAGCTCGAGATCGCCGTACGTCCAGCGCCGGGTCTTGTTCTGGATCAGGGGGTCGTCGAAGACGAGCGCCGGGTTGTCGTGGTAGCGGCGGCACACCTCGAGCAGGAACCCGCTCATCGTCAGCGGCCGTCCGCTCGCCATGAACGCCGCGGGGTCGAAGGGTGGTCCGGCAGCGCTGACTTGCGCGGGCGCCGCATCACCGTTCGCCCGCTGGGACCCCACGTCGCCACCCTTCCAGTCGCTGCCTCGCTGTGACAGACTTCCACACGTCGGAGAGCAAGATTCTCCAATAGCGCCGTGAAGGTTCTCCATCCCGGGCCGGTACCGGGCAGTAGGGAGGCTCGTCGTGACGATCGAGGCCACGCCGGCCGTGGACGCGGTCACCGCCACCGTCATCCGGTCGGCCATGGAGACCATCTGCTTCGAGATGGCGACCTACGTCTCCCGGACCGCCACGACGCCGATCCTCAACCAGTCCAACGAGCGCAACGCCACGATCCTCGACGCTCGCGGCCGGCTGGCCGCGCTCTCGGTGGGCATCCCGCAGTTCATGCTCTCCTCGACGCTGCCGGTCCGCTTCGCCAGTGAGTTCTTCGAGGGCGAGCTCTACCCCGGCGACGTGCTGATCGCGAACGACCCGTACCACGGGGGCGGGCATCTGCCGGACGTCAACGTCTTCGCGCCGGTGTTCGACCCCGACGGCAACCTGATGCTGTTCGCCTCGATCCAGTGCCACCATGGCGACACCGGCGGGGCGATGGCCGGCGGCTACAACGTCTTCGCCAAGGACATCTGGAGCGAGGGCGTCCGCTACCCGGTGTTGAAGCTGGTCGAGCGCGGCGTGGAGCGCCGTGACGTCGTCCTGATGATGCGGTCGAACAGCCGGCTGCCCGGCTTCATCGGGGACCTTCGCTCGCAGGTCGGCGCGGCTCAGCTCGGCGCGCGGCGCCTGACCGAGATCATCGAGGAGTACGGTGCGGCGGCACTCCAGGGAACCGTCGACTGGACGATCGCGGACGCGACGCGGCGGTTCTCCGAGGAGATCGCGACCTGGCCGGACGGCACCTACACCGCGGACGTCTACTGCGACCACGACCCGGCCGGCAACACCGACATCCATGTGCACTGCGAGATCACGGTCACCGGTGACCGGCTGATCATCGACTTCGAGGGGTCCGACACCCGGCCCAACATTCAGGCGTGGTCGACGTTCGGCAACACCCGCGGCAACGTCATCGCGCAGCTCGCGAGCCTCGTCGATCCGACGATCCCGAAGAACGAGGGCTTCTTCAACTGCATCGATCTACGGGTGCCGGAGGGCTGCTGCCTCAACCCGGCCGAGGGAAAGCCGGTGTCCAGCGGCACCCACCATCCGGGTGTCGAGGTCGGAGACGCGATCGCCATCGCGATGAGCAAGATCCTTCCCGACCGCTGCTGTCCGCAGAGCTACAAGTTCGGCAGTCCGCGCCAGATGTGGGGCGACGTGGATCCGCGTCATGGCCGGCCCTTCTTCGACCACGGCGGCGAGGTCAGCGCCGGCTGGGTGAGCGCGGTGAAGGGCACCGACGGCTGGGGCGCGCTCGCTGCGTCGATGGGCAACCTGATCAAGGCGAGTGCCGAGATCAACGAGCAGCTGTTCCCCCACATCCTGCGCGGCCGCAACTACATCACCGACTCCGGCGGACCGGGGCAGTGGCGCGGTGGCTGCGGCAGCCACTTCATCAAAGAGGTCCG
>DASZYY010000025.1:0-10527 GCA_035545175.1 Mycobacteriales bacterium | reverse complement strand
GAGGTGCGCGGCGGCGAGGTGCTCGATCTGCTGGCCGCGCTCAACACCGGGCACGAGGGCGGGTGCAGCACCGTGCACGCGAACCGCGCCGAGCACCTGCCGGCGCGCATCGAGTCCTTGTGCGGTCAGGCCGGGGTCTCGCGGACCGCGGCGCACAGCTTGCTGGCGGCTGCGGTGGATGTGGTGCTGCACCTGGCGCGCGGACGCGATGGCCGCCGCCGCATGGCGGGATTGGCGGTGTTGAGCGTCGGCACTGACGGGTTGGCCAGCGTCAACGCGGCATACCTCTTTCATCCGGACGGGGTGACCCGTGGCCCCGCAGCTGAGGTGCTCGAAGCGCGGATGGCGTCGCGATGACCCTGTGGCTCGCCGCTGTTGCGGCGGCAGTGGTCGTCGTGCTGGTGCGGCCGCGGCCGGCAGGCCAGCGACTTGCGGCGTGGAGCGCGGTGTCGAGCCCGCCGTCCGGCGCCCGCACGATTCGTTTCGAGGACCTCGTTGTCGCCGCGGCCGTTGGCTCGTTGCTCGTGGCGTTGCGGCTGCCGATGGTGGTCGCAATGGCCGGAGGCCTGCTCCCGCTCGGCTGGCAACGGCTGCGAACCAACCGGCGACGCAACCGGCAACGCGACGCGCGCGAGGCCGCCGTTGCCGAGCTGACGTTCGCCCTGGCCGGCGAGCTTCGGGCCGGGCGCACGCCGAGTGAGGCGTTGCGTGCCGCCGCCACCACCGCCGGTCCGCTGAGCGACGCGTGTCTGGCCGCCTCCGCCGCGGTCGCTGCTGGTGGGAGCGCGGCCGCCGAGCTCGAGATGGCGAGCCGGCTGCCGGGTGCCACGCGACTTCGGTCGGTTGCCGCGGCCTGGCGGGTGACCGAGTCCGCCGGCGGGCGCGTTGCGGTCGTCCTCGAGCGGCTCGGCGAGGCGATGGACCGTGACGACCAGGTGCGCCGCGAGCTGGATGCCGCACTCGCCGCACCCAAAGCGACGATGGTGCTGCTGGCCGGTTTGCCGATGTTCGGGCTCGGCCTCGGGGAGGCCATCGGCGCGCACCCGATCCACCTCTTGCTCTACACCCCGGTCGGGTGGGGGTTGCTGGCCGGCGCGGCCCTGCTCGACACGGCAGGAGTCGTGGTCACTCGGCGAATCTCGCAGTGGGCCTTGCGGTGTTGAGGGCCCTGCGGTGTTGAGAGCGATCCGGTTGACGAGGCTGGAATGCTGAACCGCGGCCGAGCGCGATTGAGCGTCATCACCCCCGCATCCGGATCGGCCGGCGGGCCGCGGATGGGTCGCCGCTGGATACTGGCTGTCGCCACCGCGCTCGCCGGCTGGTTCGGCATCGGCGGCGTGATCGGCGGTTTGATCGGCTTCGGCGCGGCGGCCGGGATCATTCTCACCGCGCACGTCGCGGCGCCATCCGTGACTGCCGCGCCGGACGCCGTACCGGTGGTCGTCGAGCTGCTTGCCGGCTGTCTCGACGCGGGCCTCACGATGCCGGACTCGCTCGCCGCTGCGAGTGTTGCCGGTGATCCCGTCATCGCGCAGGCCTGCCTGGCGACGGCGGCAGCGCTTCGCCGTGGTGCGCCGGCCGACGAGGCATGGTCGCTCTGGGTGACTGACCCATCGCTCGAGCCAGTGGCGCGGGCGACGCGTCGAACCACGCAGACCGGGGCGAGCGTTGCCGAGGAGCTGCGCCGAGTGGCAGCCCGGTTGCGAAGTCGTCGTCAGGTGCGGCTGCAGCGGCGGGTGCAGCAGGCGTCGGTGTGGGTGGTCATGCCGCTCGGACTGTTCTTCCTGCCGGCGTTCGTGTTGGTCGCAGTGGTCCCGGTCGTGATGGGGCTGTTCGGTTCGTTGCGCTGACTCCACATCCGCAGCGAGCCGACCGCGGCGTCCACAGCTACTGCGAGGTGTCTCGCGCTCATCGCGGTGTATCCGCACTCTGCGCCAGCCGCGGTGCTGCCGCGACCCGCGCCGGCCGGTGGCCGGCAGCGAAGGGAGATCTACATGAGCCGACTGCTGCAGGCGCTGCGTTCCAGGATCAGCGTGGCGGCGCCGGACGGCGGCATGTCGACGGCCGAGTACGCCGTCGGCATCGTCGCCGCCTGCGGGTTCGCGGCGGTCCTGTACCACGTGCTGACGAGCGGCTTCGTCGAGCACCTGATCGAGGACCTGATCGTGAAGGCCGTGCACCTGATTCCCGGCCTTTGAGCCGACGCTGCGGCCGGGCCCGTTCGCACGGGCCCGGCTCAGCCGATGACGGCATGGTCACCGCCGAGTTCGCGGTCGTCCTGCCGTCATTGGTGTTCGTGGTGGTGGCGGCGATCGGGGGAGTGGTCGTTGTCACCGATCAGCTGAGATGCACGGACGCGGCGACCACGGCGGCTCGAATGGCCGCTCGCGGTGAGCCGCTCGCCGCCGTCCGTGGGGCGGTAGGTCGCATCGCTCCACACGGCGCGGACCTCCGGCTGACATCGACGCCGACGACCGTCACGGCGGTCGTGCGGGTCGAGGTCGGCGGTCCCGGTTGGTTCGGCCGGTTGCCTCGGATCACCCTCACGCAGCAGTCGGTCGCGGCCCGCGAAGCCGGCGTCACGGAACCATGAGCGACCGCGAGGCGTCTGAGGGAAGTGCCACCGTCGCGATGCTCGCGGGAATCGTTTTCGTCGTGGCGGCTACGGCGGTGGCGCTTGCGCTCGGGCTCGGCCTCGACGTCCGACATCGTGCCCAAGGCGCCGCGGACGCTGCCGCGCTCGCAGCGGCGGCCGACTCACTCGCTGGTTCGGCAGGCGCTTGCGAGCGGGCCCGCGAGATCGCGGCCGCGAACGGCGCCCGCCTGCGTAGCTGCTCGGTCGTCGATGCGATCGCGGATCTCACCGTCTCGATCGAGCTGCCCGGAGTGCTGCGCGCGATCGGGCCGGTCATGGCGCGGGCTCGGGCCGGCCCGGCGAGCGTCGGCGGTGCGATTCAGGCGGCTTTCAGGCTCGGATTCGATACGGGTGGAAATGCTTTGGTTTTGCCCGGTTTGGGCCGAAACTTGAGCGTAGTGAGGTTTGTGAGGCCAACGTAACCTGGACCGTCCAGGGGTCGTTGGGCTTGTGAGCGACGCACCTTGCTGCACCCAGCCGATCCGGAGGATCTGACCGCCATGCCCAACCAAGCGCCCCACGGGGAGTCGTTCCTGCCTGGTGCAGCAACGACGACCGCGCGCCCGGTTGGCGGACTCATGGGTCTGGCGCTTCGTCGCCCGGGCGGCCGTCGCGCGATGTCCGCGCTGACCGCATTGCTCTGCGTCGGCGGCGTCTCGGTCTTTGCCTTTCCTGCGGTCACCGACTTCATCGGCGCCCAGCACCAGCGGCATGTGAGCATCAACTTCAGCGACCCGAAGTTCCGTGAGGAGTTCGGCAACGGCAACGTGCCGATCGGTCAGGGCCTGACCCGCCTCGAGATCCACAACGACCGGGTGCAGGTCAGCGTCGTCGTCGTCGAGGGCACGTCGGTCGCCGCGCTGCAGGCCGGCGCCGGTCACTACCCGGAGACGCCGTACCCGTGCGCTCGGGGCAACGTCGGCATCGCCGGCCACCGCACGACGTACGGGCGTCCCTTCAACCGGCTCGACCAGATGCGTGCCGGCGACAAGGTCACGCTGGTCACGCCGATCGGCACCTGTGTCTACGAGGTCGTGCCGCCGTTCGGCGGGCACAAGAACCCGTTCATCATCTCGCCGAGCGACACGCTCGTCGTCAGCCAGGTCGGCAAGCTTGCAACGGGGCACTGGCTCACCTTGACCAGCTGCAACCCGCCGGGATCCGACGCGCAGCGGATCGTCCTGCGCTTGAAGATGGTCAGTTCAACAGTGCGGGTGGCGCAGCCGGGTCCCGCCCCGAGCGGCTCTGGGCCCTCGAGCGTCGAGGGAGGGGATTGATGCGTACTCGCAAACTGACTCGTGCGCTGGTCACCAGTGGAGTTGGCGCGCTCGCGGTCGGTGGCTTCGCCCCGACCTTCGCGAACGCAGCGGCCAGCGACTCGGTGACGGTTGCCGGTGGCAGCTCCTACACCTACACGTTCAACCAGTCGCCTTCGATCTCCGCGACGGCGCAGCCGAACTGCAAGACGTTCTCCAGCCCCTCGCCGGTGACGCTGACGATCTCCGGTCCCGGTGTCTCGTCTCCCACGCTCGTCTCGCACAAGGCCGACTGCAACAACGCGCTGACGATCAGCCCGTCGGCGAGCTCGGTCAACACCCGCCACCCCGCGTGGGCCGGCGGCACGATGGCCAGCAACGGCGTGTTCACGCTGACCTTGAACAACCAGGGCCGCACCAAGTCGGCCTCGTTCACGCTGCTGATCCCGCCGGCCAAGCCCGGTGGGCTCACCGTCACCCCGAACAGCCCGACCAGCGCGACGTTCAACTGGCCGGCCAACTCCGAGCCGGACATCAACGGCTACGAGATCACGAGCTCGACCGGCAACGTCGTTGCCGACCCGAGCACCGCGGCTTGCTCCGGTGGGGCCTGCGCCACGGGTCCGGTCGACCTCGGCAGCTCCGTGTCGGGCAAGACGGTGCGCTACTCGATCACCGCGTTCCGCTCCTGCGGCAACGCGCAGTGCAGCGCCGGCCACGTCGCGAGCACATCGTCGGCAAGCGGCTCCGCCGACTTCCCGTCGCCTCCGCCGCCGAGCCCGACGCCCACGCCGACCAAGTCCTCCGGTGGTGGCTCAGGTAGCGGCGGCAACAACGGCGGGGGCAGCCACGGCGGGTCAGGTGGCGGTGGCGGCGGCGGCACGTCGCTCGGCACCGTGACCGACGATGGCGGCAACGGCGGCGGCGGTGGCGGCGGCTCCGTGAACCTAGGCAACGCGGACCCTGCGGGCCAGGTCAGCCACAACCTGCCGCCGGCCGCGGTCGGCGGGGTGCCCAACATCAACGCTCCCGCGCTGCCCCCGGCCGGTGTCTCGCTCGGCGCTGAGGACAACACGCCGCCCGGCAAGATCCACTACCCGAAGCCGCTACTGGCCAAGCCGGACTCCTCGGCGCCGAAGACGATCGAGCGGGCGTTCAAGAACGGCCTGAAGGCCAAGCCGCTGTGGCGCGGGATCGCGGCTGCAGCGGTGCTGATCCTGATCGCGGTGCACCTTCGCGCGTGGGTCGCCCGCACCGAGGCCTTCTAGCTGCCGCGCGCACGCGGCGCCTGGACGGCGTTGTCCTCGTCGCGCGTGTGCCCAATACGCGCTTCCTCGTCGGCCTTGCCAGCCACCGCGTGAGTCGCGGCAGTTCCGCCCCAGCAGCGAGAGACGACGGCGGACAGCAAGCGCACCGCGCCTGCCTTGTCCAGCGGGTCGTTGCCGTTGCCGCACTTCGGTGACTGCACGCACGACGGGCAACCGGTCGCGCACTCGCAGCTGCTGATCGCGTCACGCGTCGCGGTCAGCCACTCCTGCGCCCGGTCGTAGCCGCGCTCGGCGAAGCCGGCACCCCCCGCGTGGCCGTCGTAGACGAAGACCGTCGGCGCAAGCGTGTCGGGGTGCAATGCCGTCGACATGCCGCCGATGTCCCACCGGTCGCACGTAGCAACGAGTGGCATCAGGCCGATGGACGCGTGCTCGGCTGCGTGCGCGGCACCGGGAAGGTCGCGCGCCTCGACGGCTGCGGCGGCCAGCAGGTCGTCGTCGACGACCCACCACATCGCCTGAGTGCGCAGCTCGCGCGGCGGGAGGTCGAGTGGCTCTTCGCCGAGCACCTCGCCGGAGCCGAGCTTGCGGCGAAGGAACGACACGATCTGACTCGTCACGTCGACTGTTCCGAAGTGGAGCTCGACGCCGGCGAACCGCTGCGCTCGGAGCGAGGACACGATGCGGATGTCGGTGACATCGCGCGCGGAGGTGAACCAGTCCGGGTTGTCGGCCTCGACCAACGCGACGGAGGCGTCGAGGTCGAGCTGCGCCACGACGTACGTCGCACCCTGGTGCAGGTAGACCGCGCCGGGATGCACCGCGGCGTGCGACGCGGCGGCGTCGACCGTGCCGAGCAGCCGTCCGGTGTCGACCTCGCAGATCCGCACCGGCGGACCGCCGGTCCCGCGCAGGTCGGCGAGGTCGGTGGCGCGCTCCCGCGCCGTCCAGTACCAGGCGTTCGTCCGGCGGCGCAGCAAGCCGTCGGCGACGAGGCTCTCGAGCACCCCGAGCGCTGACGGGCCGAAGCCGGCCGCGTCGGCGTCGGTCAGCGGGAGCTCCGCGGCGGCGGCGGCCAGGTGTGGCCGCAACACGTGCGGGTTGTCGGGGTCGAGGACGGCAGCCTCGACCGGCCGCCCGAAGACGGCGGCCGGATGATGAATGAGATAGGTGTCGAGCGGATCGTCACGCGCGATGAGTACGGCGAGCGCGTCGCGGCCGGCGCGACCCGCGCGGCCGGCCTGCTGCCACAGCGAAGCGTGCGTGCCGGGCCAGCCCGCGATGAGCACGGCGTCGAGCCCGCTGACGTCGACGCCTAGCTCCAGGGCGTTGGTGCTGGCCAGGCCGAGCAGGTCCCCGTCGTGCAGCGCGCGCTCGAGCTCTCTGCGGTCCTCGGCGAGATAGCCGGCGCGGTAGGCCGCGACCCGGTCGACGAGCTCGGGTGCCACCTCGCCCAACGCGCGACGAGCGCCGAGGGACACCGACTCGGCGCCCCGGCGGGACCGCACGAACGCGACCGTGCGCACGCCTTCGGTGACGAGGTCGGCGAGCAGTGTCGCCGCCTCGGCGGTGGCGGGACGTCGTACCGGTGCGCCGTTCTCCCCGCCGCCCTCGCTCAGCGGTGGCTCCCACAGCGCGATGTCGACCGCGCCGCGGGGCGAGCCGTCCGCGGTGATCTCGGCCGCCGGGGCGCCCACCAGGCGAAGCGCGGTCGAGCCGGGGTCGCTCACCGTGGCCGAGGCGAGGATGAACGCCGGGTCCGCGCCGTAGTGGTGGGCGATGCGCCGAAGTCGGCGCAGCACCTGCGCGACGTGCGAGCCGAACACCCCCCGGTAGTGGTGGCACTCGTCGACGACGACGAACCGAAGGTTGCGCAGCGTGGTCTTCCAGCGCAGGTGCGCCGGGAGCAGTCCGTGGTGCAGCATGTCCGGGTTCGTGAGGATCACGTCGGCGTGGCGCCGCGCCCAGTCCCGCTCCTCCATCGGGGTGTCGCCGTCGTACGTCGCGGCCCGCACCGCCTCGAGGTCGAGCCGGCTGATCGCGCGGAGCTGGTCGGCCGCCAGCGCCTTTGTGGGGGCCAGGTAGACCGTCGTGCCGGTTGCCGAGTTCGCGGCGGTCAGCGCCGGCAGCAGGTAACACAGTGACTTGCCCGACGCGGTGCCGGTTGCGACGACCACGGACTCGCCCGACCAGGCGAGGTCCGCGGCGGCCGCCTGATGGGTCCACGGTTGGCGGATCCCGCCCCGCTCGAGGGCGGCGCGAAGGTTCGGATCCACCCAGTCCGGCCACGGCGAGGGCCGCGCGGGTCTTGCGGCGAGGTGCTCCACATGGGTGATGCGCTCCTGCGGGGCGGCCGGCCCCGCGATGCCCGGTCTGTCACCCCTTTGGCGCAATAAGAGATCAAGGGGCCCAACCACGTTCAGCGAGTCTGCCAGTGGGGTATGACCGGGCCGCTAGGCGCGGCGAGAGTCGTGCGCCCACGCTCACGATCAAGGGGTGATGGTTGGATGGTGGTGCACTGGAAGTTGCACCGTGATGGTCCGCTGGAGGCAGATGTGGATCCCGATCTCTCGGTAGCCATTCGTACGGAGGGCAACCGCACGGTTGTCGCCGTCAGCGGCGAGATCGACGTATACACCGCTCCGAAGCTTCGTGAGCACCTCATCGACCTCGTTGCCGGCGGCCAGTACCAGCTGATCGTTGACCTCGAGGCCGTCGACTTCCTCGACTCCACCGGGCTCGGTGTGCTGGTCGGCGGGCTCAAGCGCGTGCGCTCCCACGACGGTTCGCTCGACCTGGTCTGCAGCCAGGACCGCATCCTCAAGATCTTCCGGATCACAGGCCTGACCAAGGTGTTCCCGATCCACGCCAGCATCGACGAGGCACTCGCGGCCGGCTCCGACTCCTGAGCTCGCCTTTCCCAGCCGGCTGACGTGTCCACGATCGAAGTCCGCTTCTCGCCGCTCACGGCGCACGTGCGGACCGCTCGGCTGGTCGCGTTGTCGGTTGCCCGTAGGGCAGGGATGGATGAGGACCAACTCGACGAGGTGCGGCTGGCCGTCGGCGAGACCTGCTCGCGGGCGGTCGGCGTCCACATCGCTCGGGGCGTCGATGAGGCGGTCACGATGCGGATGTCGGATGACCGCGCCGAGTTCACCATCGAGGTGGTGAACGTAGGAACCCTCGCCGACGACCCGAGCCAGTCGATGGATCTGGTCGAGGCTTCCACCCGCGCGCTCGCCGAGGGTGCGGTCGAGGGCGATGCGATGCCGCCCGGCTTCGGTCTGGCGGTCGTCAGCGGGCTCGTGGAGACCCTTTTCGTCACCAGCGACGACGGTCTGACCACGGTGCGGATGGTCTGGCCGGTCCTGTCGGCGGCGGTGGAGCTCACCTCGGGGTAAAGGAGGTCTGACGCTCCGTCAGATCTTCGGAGGGTCATGCCGAACTGTGTTAAGCCGGGCTTATAGACTCTGCGCCCGAGACCTGCGCCGTCATGCGCGCTGCCGTGCGTTCCCCTAGCCGGCAGCTGGGGGCGTACCGCTGATGACATCTACCTGAGGGACACACATTGTCCGTGCTTGCTGCTACCGACCCGACGCACATCTCGGGGGGTGACCTCGGGCTGGTAGCCATCGTCGGTGCTGTCGCGATCTTCGCGCTGCTGGCGTCGGCGTACTTCGCGCGCGAGGTTCTCGCCTTCGACCAGGGCACCGAGAAGATGCGGGACATCTCCAAGGCCGTCCAGGAAGGCGCAAACGCCTACCTGCGTCGCCAGTTCACGACCCTGGCGCCGTTCGCGGTGATCATCTTCGGCCTGCTGTTCATCCTGCCCGCGGACACCACCGGCTCCCGGATCGGCCGTTCGGTCTTCTTCCTGGTGGGTGCGATGTTCTCCGCGTTCGTCGGCTTCGCGGGTATGACGCTTGCGACCCGCGCCAACGTACGTACGGCAGCGGCCGCGCAGTCGACCGGCGCGAAGGCCGCGACGCGAGTCGCGTTCCGCTCCGGCGGCACCGTCGGCATGCTCACCGTCGGCCTCGGCCTGCTCGGCGCCAGCGTTGTCACCCTGATCTTCAACGAGCACGCGCCGCAGGTACTCGAAGGCTTCGGCTTCGGCGCCGCACTCCTCGCGATGTTCATGCGTGTCGGCGGCGGCATCTTCACCAAGGCGGCCGACGTCGGCGCCGACCTGGTCGGCAAGGTCGAGCAGGGCATTCCCGAGGACGACCCGCGCAACGCCGCGACCATCGCTGACAACGTCGGTGACAACGTCGGTGACTGCGCCGGCATGGCCGCGGACCTCTTCGAGTCCTACGCCGTCACGCTGGTCGCCTCGCTGATCCTCGGCCAGGTGGCATTCGGTCGCTACGGCCTCGTCTTCCCGCTGCTGATCCCGGGCGTCGGCGTCATCACCGCCCTGCTCGGTGTGCTCGTCACGTCGCCGCGTGACGGCGACCGCAGCGGTCTGACCGCGATCAACCGAGGGTTCTTCATCTCGGCGGTCGTCTCGGCGGTCCTGGCGTTCATCGTCTCCTTCGCCTTCCTGCCGAGCACGTTCCACAAGCTCGGCGACAAGGGCGCCTCCTTCGCCGCATCGAGCATCGACGGCAACCCGCGGGTGACCGCGTTCCTCGCCGTGCTGATCGGTCTCATCCTGGCCAGCGCGATCCAGGTCCTCACCGGCTACTTCACCGAGACCGAGCGACGTCCGGTGCAGGACATCGGCCGGCAGTCGCTGACCGGTGCCGCGACGGTCATCCTCGGCGGCTTCTCCGTCGGTCTCGAGTCGGCGGTCTACTCCGCGATCCTCATCGGCGGTGCGGTGTACGTCGCCTTCCTGCTCGGCCACGGCGTCGTCATCGTGTCGCTGTTCGCGGTCGCCCTCGCGGGCACCGGCCTGCTCACCACTGTCGGCGTCATCGTCGCGATGGACACCTTCGGCCCGATCTCCGACAACGCGCAGGGCATCGCCGAGATGTCCGGCGACGTGCACGGTGCGGGTGCCGAGGTGCTCACCGCCCTCGACGCGGTCGGCAACACGACCAAGGCGATCACCAAGGGCATTGCGATCGCGACCGCGGTGCTCGCGGCCACGGCGCTGTTCGGATCCTTCGCGACCGCGGTCGAGAGCCACGGCGTCGACTCGTTCGGCATCGACGTCAGCAAGCCGAACGTCCTGTTCGGCCTGATCATCGGCGCCTCTGTGGTGTTCCTCTTCTCCGGACTTGCCATCAACGCGGTCGCCCGCGCTGCCGGACGAGTCGTGATCGAGGTCCGCGACCAGTTCCGCAACAACCCCGGGATCATGGACGGCACGGTGCGTCCGGACTACGCCCGCGTCGTCGACATCTGCACGCGTGACTCGCTT
>DASZYY010000024.1:0-5614 GCA_035545175.1 Mycobacteriales bacterium | reverse complement strand
GCGGGCAGCGACCTGGACCTTGTGCTGTTGCACGCCGACGGCGTCGAGGTCGAAGAGCTGGCGAACTCGATCTGGTACCCGATCTGGGACGCCGGCGTCGGGCTGGACCACTCGGTGCGCACCGTGGACGAGGCGGTTCGGGTCGCAAACGACGACCTGAAGGCAATGCTGGGAATGCTCGACCTACGCCATGTCGCGGGGGACGAGGCCATGTCCGCATCGCTTCGCGAACGGGTCTTCCAAGCGTGGCGACGTGATGCACGGCGACGGCTCCCGGAGCTGGTCGAGGCGGTGCAAGAACGCGGCGAGCGGGTGGGGGAGCTCGCATTCCTCTTGGAACCGGATCTGAAGGAGGCGCGAGGTGGCATTCGCGATGTCCACGCGATGACCGCGATAGCCGCCGCGTGGGTGGCGGATGCGCCTTCCGAGTCGGTGCGCGCTGCCTACGGCTGGCTGCTCGATGTTCGCGGGGAGCTGCATCGTCGCTCGTCCCGCGGCAGCGATCGGCTCGTGAAGCAGGAGCAGATCCCGGTCGCTGTGGCGCTCGGGCTCGATGATGTCGACGAGCTCATGCGTCGGGTCTTCGACGCGGCTCGCACCATCGCGTACGCCACCGATGAGTCCTGTCGCCGGGCCGTGGTCGCGAGCCGCCCGCCGAAGCGGTGGGGCCGGCGCGGTGCGGGCGCGACGCGGCGCCCGCTGGCCGACGGCGTGGTCGAGCAGGACGGTGAGGTCCATCTGGCGCGCGACGCGGATCCCGCATCCGACCCGGTGCTGGTCCTGCGGGTGGCCGCGGCGGCCGCCCAAGCCGGGTTGCCGATCGGCGCGCACCTCGCCAAGCGCCTGGCAGACGAGTCGGCGCCGATCCCGCAGCCCTGGCCGGCGGCCGCCCGCGATGCGTTCGTCGCGATCCTCGGTGCCGGTCGCCCGGCAGTCGCCGTGTTCGAGGCGCTCGATCAGGCAGGGGTCCTCGTCAAGCTGATCCCGGAGTGGGAAGCGGTGCGGTGCAAGCCGCAGCACAACGCGGTGCACCGCTACACGGTCGACCGGCACCTCATCGAGGCCGCCGTTGAGGCGGCGGCGTTGAGCCGGCAAGTCGCGCGGCCCGACCTGCTGCTGCTCGGCGCGCTGTTCCACGACGTCGGCAAGGGCTTCCCCGGCGACCACACGGACGCCGGGGTCGAGCGCGTGCCGGCGATCCTGCGCCGGATGGGTCTGCCGGACGAGGACATCGAAACGGTGGTCGCGCTCGTGCGGCACCACCTGCTGCTTCCGGACACGGCGACCAGACGAGACCTCGGCGACCCGGCGACGATCGAGATCGTCACTCGGGCCGTCGGTGACATCGCAACGCTCGAGCTGCTGCACGCTCTCACCGTGGCCGACGCCGCGGCTACCGGCCCCGGCGCATGGAGTGACTGGAAGGCGGGACTGATCACCGAGCTCGTACGCCGTGCGGCGGCGGCTGTTGCGGGCGAGCACCTGCCCGAGTTCGAGACCATCACAGCGCAGCAGCGTGCACTCGCCGAACAGGGCGAGCTCGCTGTCGACCTGACCGGATCGCAGCTGACGATCGTCGCGCCGGACCGGCCGGGCCTGATGTCGCGGTGGGCCGGAGTCGCAGCGCTGCATCGACTCGCGATTCGATCGGCGACCGCAACCTCGCTGGAAACCAACACCGGGCGGATGGCCATCACCTGCATGGAGGTGGCTCCCAAGTTCGGATCGCTGCCCGATGTCGATGCCCTCGCCGCTGACGTGCGGCGCGCGTACGACGACGCGCTGCCTATCGCGCAACGCCTCCGCGAGCGCGAGCAGGCTTACGCCTCCGGGGTGCACCCGATCGCTCCACCGATGGTGTTGTGGTTCGACGACGAGTCCCACCACTCGACGATCGTCGAGGTTCGCACGCATGACGCGGAGGGACTGCTGCATCGGCTGACCAGCGTGCTGCTCGCCGCCCAGCTCGACGTGCGGTCGGCGCGCATCCAGACGCTGGGCGCGGAGGTCGTCGACGCGTTCTACGTCGTCGATGTCGACGGCCGGACCGTCGACGATCCTGCCCGGCGCGCCGAGATCGGCGACGCGCTGCTCGCGGCCTGTTAGGGGACGAGCCGGATCGTCACCTCGGGCGCGACGAGCACGTCGCTTGCGCAGAGAGCGACAGCGGCCGCGACGTCGGCGGCTGTCGAGTCGCCGTCGATCTGAACGAACCGACGGCGCACGCCGTCGTGGGTGACCACGGACCCGACCTCCGTGCCGACCTCGATGACGACGCCGCGCCGGCGCGCGGCCATGTCGGGCAGTGTCGCGGAGATGACGGCCTGCCGCTGCGCCGGGGAATCGACGGCGATCACGATGTCGAGGGGGCCGAGGCGCTGCTCCGCGTGGGGCACCACCCGTTCCCATGTCGCGGGATCGCCGGGGGCGCTGACGACGCCCATTGCATTGGTTGACTCCGCCGCCACGAGCGCGGCGTCGACCGTCGCACGGTCCGACGTGATCACGCCGAGCGGCGAGCCATTGGCGGCCAGCGTCGCCGCGATCGCGACCACCCCGGGGTGGTCGCCCGTCACGAGGGCGACCTTTCCGGCGAGATCGGGATAGCGCGCCATCCAGTCCCCACTCGTCACACCGGCATTCTCCGTCGTACGGTTCCGCGCATGAACAACCCTCCCGGGAACGTGCTCGAGGCCTTCTTGCAGACCGTCGCGCGGCAACCCGACGACGTCGCGGTGCGCGAGCTGCACGGGGAGCAGATGACCTGGTCGCAGTACGCCCACCGCGCGGCGCGCTTCGCCGGCGGTCTGCGGGCATCGGGCGTCGCGGACGGCGCCCGTGTGGTCCTGATGTTCCGCAACCGCCTCGAGTTCCACGTGGTGGACCTCGGAGTGCTGGCGGCGGGCGCCACCCCGATCTCGATCTACAACTCGTCCTCACCCGAGCAGATCGCCTACCTCGTCAACCACTGCAAGGCGGAGGTTGCCGTCATCGAGGACGTGTTCGCGGAGCGGGTGCTCGCCGCTGCCGCTGACTGCCCTGCCCTGCGGTCAGTGGTCGTCCTCGGCGATGCGCCGCAGGGAACGATCGAGTGGGAGCGGGTTGCGAGCGGCGAGCCGGTCGATCTGGCGGCGGTCGCGGCGAACACGGATCCCGGCTCGCTGGCGACGGTGATCTACACCTCGGGCACGACCGGGCCGCCCAAGGGCGTGATGCTCACCCACCGCAACATCATCGCGGCGTCGACCGCGTTCACCAGCTACATCGGTCGAGAGACCGATGAAGGTCGCCGGCTCATCTCCTACCTGCCGATGGCGCACATCGCAGAACGGATGGTCACGCACTACAGCCCGATCCTGCGCGGATCGGAGGTGGTCCCGATGATGGAGCTGACCGAGCTTCCGACCTACCTCACGGCGGTGCGGCCCGGTGGGTTCTTCGGGCCTCCGCGGGTCTGGGAGAAGCTCGTCGCAGGGGTGAAGGCTCAAGTCGCCGCGCGCGACGAGACAACCCAGGCCCAGTTCGCCGAGGCGATGAAGATCGGTCGCCAGGTGCAACAGCTGCGGGCCCGCGGCGAGGCGCCGACCGGCGAGCTCGCCGAGGCGTGGGAGTTCGTCGACGCGATGGTCTTCGCGCCGATCCGGGCCGCGATCGGGCTGGACGAGGCCGAGTTCGTCTTCTCCGGCGCGGCTCCGGTGCCTCCCGAGGTCATCGATTTCCTGCGCGACATCGGGTTGCCGATGAGCGAGGTCTACGGGATGAGCGAGAACTGCGGCGGCATGACGTGGGAGCCGTTCCTGGTCAAGACCGGCCGCGTGGGTACGGCGTACCCCGGGGTCGAGGTCATCACAGCTGAGGACGGTGAGGTGCTCTGCCGAGGCCCGATCGTCTTCCCCGGTTATCTCGACGACCCGGAGCGCACGGCCGAGGCGCTCGACGCCGACGGATGGCTGCACACCGGCGACATCGGGGAGTTCGACGAGGACGGCTACCTCAAGATCGTCGACCGCAAGAAGGAGCTGATCATCACTGCGGGCGGCAAGAACGTGTCGCCGGCCAACGTCGAGTCAGTGCTGAAGACGGTTCCCCTCGTCGGTCAGGCGATGTCCGTCGGCGACAACCGGCCCTACCTGGTTGCGCTGCTGACCCTCGACCCCGACGCGGTCTCCGGCAGGTTCCCGGGCCGCCCGCTCGCCGAGGTGGCAGCCGACCCCGAGGTCATCCGCGAGATCGCCGACGGCGTCGCCGAGGCGAGCGAGCGGCTGTCTCGCGTCGAGCGGCCGCGGCGCATCGTCGTGCTCGGCGAGGAATGGCTGCCGGACTCCGACATGCTGACCCCGACGATGAAGCTCAAGCGGCGCGGTGTGCTCGGCCACTACGGAGATGTCGTCGAGGCGATGTACGCCGGGGGAGGCGTCGAGATCACCGCGACGCCGGAGGTTGTCCCCACGTAGCCTGAACCCGCGATGTTCGACACACTTTCCGATCGGCTCGAGGCCGTCTTCACGTCGCTGCGCGGCAAGGGGCGGCTCTCCGAGGCCGACATCGACGCGACGGCGCGCGAGATCCGGATCGCGCTGCTCGAGGCCGACGTGGCGCTGCCTGTCGTCCGCGAGTTCATCGCTGCGATCAAGGAGCGGGCGCGTGGCGCAGCGGTCAGCCAGGCGCTGAACCCGGCACAGCAAGTCATCAAGATCGTCAACGAAGAGCTGGTCGCCATCCTGGGCGGCGAGACCCGCCAGCTGAGCCTGGCGAAGACCCCGCCGACTGTCGTCATGCTCGCGGGTCTGCAGGGTGCCGGTAAGACCACGCTCGCCGGGAAGTTCGGCCTGTGGCTCAAGCAGCAACGGCACGCGCCGCTGCTGGTGGCGGCCGACCTGCAACGACCCAACGCCGTCGACCAGCTGAAGGTCGTCGGCCGCCAGGCCGGGGTCGAGGTCTTCGCGCCGGAGCCCGGAAACACCGGATCTCGCCCGGAGGGCGACAGCGTCGGCGACCCGGTCGCGGTCGCGCGCGCGGCGGTCGAGCACGCGAAGCGGATGGGCCACGACGTCGTGGTCGTCGACACCGCGGGCCGCCTCGGCATCGACGCGGAGATGATGGCGCAGGCGGCCGCGATCCGCGATGCCGTGTCGCCAGACGAGACGCTGTTCGTGGTCGACGCGATGATCGGTCAGGACGCCGTCAACACGGCCGAGGCCTTCCGGGACGGGGTCGGATTCACCGGCGTCGTGCTGACGAAGCTGGACGGCGACGCTCGCGGTGGCGCGGCGCTGTCGGTTGCGAAGGTGACCGGCCGGCCCATCATGTTCGCCTCGACCGGTGAGAAGCTCGCCGACTTCGACATCTTCCATCCCGAGCGGATGGCCTCCCGGATCCTCGGAATGGGTGACGTCCTCACCCTCATCGAGCAGGCCGAGCGGACCTTCGAGGCCGACGAGGCCGAGCGCATGGCCGAGAAGATGCTCGGCGGCGGCGAGCTCACCCTCGAGGACTTCCTCGACCAGATGATGATGGTCCGCCGGATGGGGCCGATCGGAAACCTGCTCGGGATGCTGCCGGGCATGGGTCAGATGAAGGACGCGATCGCGCAGATCGACGACCGTGACCTCGA